>CAZTAS010000010.1:0-48665 GCA_964611635.1 uncultured Thermodesulfobacteriota bacterium | reverse complement strand
GTGACTCATAATGGCATAAATAAATATTTATGTCAACCAATTATAGGGACACAACACGTGATTTATTCCCGCCCGAAAATAAAACCCAAGTCGTTTCGTACCTTTACGGGCGGGAATAAACCCCGCCCCTACGTCCCTTTAAACAAAGTCTCTTTAGGATAGCAGGATGGAGGCAGCAATCAGGAGCACGGTCCCGATACCCAACAGGAAGGCCGAATATCCCACGAACTGGTATATGGACTGGATGTCCGGTGTGGGATCGGGGGCCAAATACTTCTCTACCTCGCCTGATTTCATGACGGCCTCGTACTCCAGGGGATGTTCTTCCCTGAAGTACTCCTCGCTCATCTTTCCCGAGAAGATAACCAGATCCATTGGAAATTTGTTGGGCCGGAAGTGTGTGTTAAAAAAGTGGATGGTAAATATGAATCCCATAGCCAGAAGGGCTTCTTCGCTGTGGATGATGGCGGCCATGTTGAATATCCATCCTGGGAACCACCGGGCAAAAAACGAGGGAAACCAGAGTACCAGTCCTGAAGAGCCGATCATGGTAACCCCCCAGAATACAGCCCAGTAGTCGAACTTCTCCCAGTACGCCCATCTGCCGAACTTTGGTTTTGGTCCCTTGAAGAAGAACCAGCGGAACTGCTCGTAGACGTTGATCAGGTCCCGAGGCTGGGGCACCATTGAATTGGGACCCCAGAACATCCCCCGGGAACGGCCGGCAACGATCCGCCCCATGAGGTATAGAATATGGGTAAAAAAATAGCCAAAAGTTATGAGAGCGCAAACACGGTGGATCAGACCAAAGCCGCGAATGGGAAGGTACTGGGCGATTCGGGCCACCAGCTCGCTGTCGCTGAACTTCAGCGGAAGCCCTGTGAGGGTCAGCCCCAGGAAGCTGGTCATCACCACCAGGTGCATAATCCGGTGCATCAGGTTGAAGCGCACGAAGCAGGGCCTGCGGCGGGGCCAGGGATATTGGGATTCATCAAGTCTCAAGCCGATCTCAATGGGCTTATCCGCATCCGTGCGAGAATTTTCCTCTCCATTTACTTTTCTCTCGAGCTCATAATCAGCCTCCGGGGTTTGGATCGCGGTTTTTTCGTTCTCGCTCAATGCCTTTGCTCACTTATTTTTTTTGAAGAGATATCTGGATGCCCAGTCCACCGCCAAGCGATTGAGCCACAGTAGGCTGTGAATTCCGAAAAATGCGAAGGTAACTATCAGCAAGGCCACCATTGATATGTGGGTGTAGTACAGAAGCGGGAAACGAGGGCTGTGAATGTCGGCGTGAGTGATATACGTGATGAAGTTCTCCGGCGCATCCCGATGGCACTTGCGGCATGTGCCCAAGAGGTTCTGCCTGTGGGTGGTGGAGCGGATGTCACGGGAAGGATAGATGTTGTGGGAACCGTGGCAGTCAAAGCATTTGGCTCCGATTACCTCTCCCAATGCGGTCATCTTCCCGTGGTAGGTATCCCTGAAGGTCTCATAGTATTTCCTGTGGCAATGGCCGCACTGGTTGACTGAGCCAAGCTTGTATGGTTTGCCCTCCACCAGCATGATGCGGTGGGTATAGTGGCAGTCATAGCAGGTGGGGGCCTTGGGGTTGCCCCTGGCCACGAGCATGCCGTGGTAGCTTTCGGCATATTGCTTTCGGATCCCCTCATGGCAGGCACCGCAAACGTTCAGCACGTTGCTCCGGAATGTCCGTGATTTGGGGTCCTTGTGGGAGAGAATGGCGTGTTTCCCGTGGCAGTCCTTGCAGTTAGGGGCAAAGACATCCCCACGGCGGAAGGAGCGCTGATGGATACTGTCCAGAAATTGGGTGGCCTCCTCTGTGTGGCAGTTGCTGCATTGGACACGGAGTAAACCATCTTCTTTGTGCGGGACCTCGAGAATATCGCTGTGGCATAAGACACACTGGAGACGTCCGTGCACCGAGGCATCATAAGACTTCTCGTCCACGTACAGCGAGATTTCCTTTCCTCCGGGTCCCTTCTTGACCAGGTCTGTGTCGGCATGGCAATCGAAACACTCCTGGTTGCTCTGAGCTGTCCCTACACCTGAAAATTTAGGCGCTGAGAGGAGGGCCAGCACCATTCCCACCACCGCAATGATTCTCAGTATCGACAACGTTATGAACAAGTTTTGAGAAGATGCGAACCTGCCCATGTGTGTATGATTAATAGGCAAGACCTGGGCTCTAGCTTCTCATTGGTCAACGAGTTTTTTAGCTTCCCGGGCATACTCTATAGCTTTTTTAATGTGCCCTTCCGTGTAGTTGAGGTTAAACAGGTGCCATTGCTTTTTGCTCTTGGAAAGCTCGATCTCGGCTGCCACAAGCTTGCTTCGGGCCCAGGCCTTTTCCTTTCCCTCCTTGCCTTTGAGGAAGATGAACTCTCTGGCCCATGCCACGATAAAATCCGTCTGGTTCATGGAGTCAAGGAGCATCCGGGCAATCTGGGGGATGTGCTCGAAGCCCTTGAGCTTCTCGTTGTGGCAGTCCACACATGATGTCACGATCTCTTTGACACTCAAGGTGTGGCCTGTCTTGGGATGATGGCATGTGATACAACTGGGACCCTTGCCCTGCTGAAGGAACTTGAAGTGGGTGCTTGTTGAAAAGTCTTCAAATTCGTCTTTGTGGCACTGGCCGCATTTGGTGTCCATTTTGAGGTAGTAAGAGGCTGTCTTTTTGCCCTCGCTCTCCAGCATTCCCGCGTGGGCCTTGGCCGGAAGTGCCTCTCTATAATGTCCGCCATGACACTTGTCGCACGTAACGAGCTTTTTCGCGTGCCATGAATCCTTCCACTGGAAATAATTCCTATCCACCAACTGGTTCCCCGTGGTCTCCTGATGGCAGTTGACACATGAATTCGTCTCCAGGGCCTGCGCAAAGGCCAACCCCGGAACCACCAGGATTGCAAAAAGGGTAACGAGTAACCAACGATTCATGAAAATCCTCCCGGCCTTATGGCCAATTTGCCGGCTGCCATGCACAATCGGCTTCTTTATTTGCCAGACCCGGTCCATCATGTTTTTCAGGCTGGCCATATCTGAGATATCCATCTATAAAGTCAGTGAATTGTTTATTTTTATTATCCCGGAAAATGCATTTAATGGACTCAAAATAGCCTTAAAACTTTTAATGTGGGGCAGGCTTTACAGCCTGCTGGGAATGAAAAGTGACCAACCTATTGCAGGGCAGGCTGAAAAGTTTGCCCCACAGGTCCTATAGTAATGAGTAATACGTTATCACTATTTATTGATTTTTTAAAGCAATATCCGGGATTATATGATAACTGCTGTGATTGTCAAGCTAATTGCCAAATACAGATTTGATACTGCCCCCTGCTAAAGCTGTTTTCAGGGTCTGCTCTTCCTAATCGATGATCTTTTTGGCCTCCAGGGCAAACTCTATTGCCTTTTTGATGTGTGCTTCGGTGTTCTTGAGGTTAAAGAGGTGCCACTGCTTTTTGCTCCTGAAAAGCTCGATCTCGGCGTCCAACAGCTTGCTTCTGGCCCAGGCTTTCTCTCTAGTTTCCTTGCCTTTTAGGAAAATGAATTCATGGGCCCATATCACAATAAAGCCCGCGTAACTCATGGTATCCAGGAGCAACTGCGTTATCTGTGGAATATGTTCATAGCCCTTGTGTTTTTCGTTGTGGCAGCTAACGCATGATGCCACGATCTCCTTGACACTCAAGGTGTGGCCCGTCTTGGGATGATGGCACGTGATGCAGCTGGGGCCCTCGCCCTCCTTTAGAAACCGGTAGTGAGAGCTCATGGAGAAGTCCACATATTCTTCGGAATGGCATCGGCCGCACTTGGTGTCCATTTTGAGGTAGTAGGAAGCTGTCTTTTTGCCCTCGCTCTCCAGCATGTCCGCGTGTGCAATGGCGGGGAGAGTCTCATCCGGCTTTCCCCCATGGCACTTGTCGCACGTAACTTGTTTGGCCGCGTGCCACGAATCATTCCACTGGAAGTAATGCCTATCTACCCGCTGATTGCCGGTGGTCTGCTGATGGCAGGTGACACACGAGTTCACCTTTACAGCCTGCGCGAAGGCAAACCCTGGAACCATCAGGACTGCGGACAGGACGATGAGAATCCAATGATTCATGAAAATCCTTGTGGCCTTGGAGCCTCCTGCCGAGGTGCTACACACAAACAGCTTCTCTATGAGCCCGCCATTGTAAATCACGTTTTTCAGACTGCTCGTGGCGGCAATCTCGCTATGATGACATGTCAGGTTTCGCCCCTTTTTCACACATAGAATATGAATAGCTAAAGAGTAGCTGGTCGGAAATTTATTAAAAATCTTTTGTGTGAGCTACCCTGCATACTCCGGGTGTTCTCGTAAGACAGGCATTCGGTTCACAATCCAGCGGAAAGCGAGGATGCTGATGGTGGCTATGGTGAAGACGATAATGAACTCCTTCCAATTAGGAATTTCCCGGTGCGGCAGGTTCCAGTTGAACGCGATGAGGGAGACAGTGATCCTGTTAAATATGATGCCAATAACCGTTAAGAAAGCCGTAAAACGGACAAGACCCACATTATTGTCCCGGACTCCAGATGCATAAAGGAAACAGGGCAGAAGGACGAAGATGAAAACTTCTAGAAGAAACCAGAGACCCCAGGAGCTTTTCAGCAGGTTCCAGTGGTTTCCATGGGCCACACCGATCCATTTCAAGGCAAAGTAAGTAAAGAGGACGATAGAGGCCGCTTTTCCGAGACCGAGGGTGAGCTCGTCGAGGTTCCTTGTAAAATGATGGTCAGCCCTATGTGGTAAGAACCGGGAGCAAAGTGTACTGGCGACGATTACTATAGAAAGCCCGGCCGCGACGGAAGAGACGAAGAAGAACACCGGGATAAAAGGGGAGTACCACAGGGGATGGAGTTTTCCCGGAGCCAGGAGGAACATGGCACCGAGAGCAGACTGATGGAGAGTCGAGAGGATCACGCCGAAAATGGTAGCCCCGATGGTCAGCCTCGCGGCCCATCGGCGCAGCGTCTTAAAGTCAAGCCACTCGAAAATGGCCGGACAAAATTCAACGAACTGAACGGAGAGGTAAAGGGCCACGTGCCATGCCACAAGAAAGAGGACCGAGGCTGTCCCGAAAGCGATAAACATGGGATAAGGGAGCCGCCATGGACGGCCCAAGTCGACAAGGAGGAAAATAACGGCAAAGAAGTAACCGAGAAATCCTGAGAGCACAGCCAGACGGACAAGGGGATGGTATCGCCTGAGCCCGAAAAGGTACACGCTCATCGCAAGGACAAATCCCCCACCGGAGAGCGGCACGCCGGAGAAGAGGCCGTAACCGAGAAAGAGTCCCCAGGGGTAATCGTTCGAGGCGTTCGTCACAGCTCCGAGTCCCTGGGAGAAGCGAATCCAAATAAAAGGTAACCCGACGAGAATGATGAGCGCGGCGATAATGTTGAACGGGGTTAAGAGGCTCTTCAGGTATTCGTTCACGCTCATCCCCATGAACAGTTTATCCATGATCCATGCTCGAAGCGGCACTGGATTTTTTTTATGTTCGGTTTTGGTGTTCCTGGTAAAAGACCTATCGTCCGTCTCCTCAGTGTGGGGTGTCTCCGTCATTCCAATATATTCAAGAGGCTCACGCTCTTCTTTTTCTGTAGCAGTTGCTTCGGGCTCTGCGATCTTCTCCCTACGCTTCGTGAAAGCATAAAGTCCTCCAAGGAAAGGCGGCCACATGACAAGCACAAGGGGAACCGCTGAGAGGAAGCCCCGGGTAAATTCCGGGAAAGGAGTAATCCCGATGTTCATTGGAAAGCCGAGATGCTCAAAGGGAACCCCGGCAATATACATCCAGCTCGTGCCCCCGGCTTCATGTTCACCGTAAATGTGGTCAATATATTTTTCTGGATTGCGGTTGATTTTCTCCCTCGCCAGTTGAATCAGATCGCTCCTCTTGGCGAAAGTGATGGCTTCCTTGGGACAGGCCTGGGCGCACGCCGGAATCTCCCCTTTGATAATCCTCGGATAGCACAACGTGCACTTTCTAACTTCGGGAGTGAGTGCGTTAAAATAGTCGTAAGCGGGAATGTAGAAGGGGCAAGCAGTCATGCAGTATCGGCAGCCAATGCAGATATCCTTGTTATAAATGACAGCTCCCTCCGGACTCTTCCTTAAGGCCCCTACCAGGCAGGCGGAGGCGCAAGAGGGTTCGTTGCAATGCATGCACTGTTTTTTCACGTAGATCGGGTTGCCATCGGGCCTCGGGTTAGGAAAACGGTTGACCACCGTAAGGTTGTGTGCGTCAGTTCTCCTGTGGATCTCAAAGATAGAATTGTCTGTTGAGGGCACTTTTGGTGGCGGGAATTGATTCACCTCATTGCATGCAAATTCGCACTTGCGACAGTTTCTGCCGATACACAAAGTCAGGTCCATGAGCATTCCGAATCGATCGGGCCAACCCGAAAAATGCTCTTGAGCCACGAGTTCCTCGGGAGATCCTGCGATGATGGCGCTTCCAGTTGCAGCCGTAAATTTTAGAAAATCTCTTCGGTTGATTTTTAACATCCTTTCCCCCTTGCAATATTTTGACGGAGCACCCTCGAGTTGCGTTTCAATTATGTATATGTCAGCTCAAGGCCTTACGGATCGAAATGTGGGCTGTCAAGATTTTATTTCCCCGTTGCGGTGGCCATCTTTCCGGGTATGCTCTGAGGATATTCAATGTCCTTATCATGACAGTTCGAACAGGATGGTTTTTCGTCGAACTTGCGCTCTACGTGGCATTCGGCGCAATCATTCTCCATGTGTACTTCATCCAGCTCCAACCCGGTGACGGCGTGCTTGAATGTATTGGGGCTCCAATTGCCGTGGCAAGCGATGCACTCTCGGTTTAGCCTTGTGATTTTGCGCATGTTGGTATGGCAGGAGCGGCATTTGAGGCTCTGATGATATTGATTCAAGGGCCAGCCTGTCTTGGTATGGCTGAAGCCCTCCATCTCAGTTTTCCTGTGACAATCATCACACTTTGTCTCTCCATGACAGATAATGCACGGTTTGTGGTGCTCTTTTTCTGTTTTTATGGCCCGTCCGGGCTTTTCCTCTATCTCATGACAATGGCTGCAACTTTTTTCATGATGACAATCCACACACTTGAAATCAAATTGTTTCACGTGTTCATCGTGGCGGAATGTTACCACAGTCCCATCATTGTATTTGGTCTTGTACACCCTTTTTTCCGGTTCCGAGATGCGTGGGTGCTTGATGCCGATGATATCCGTCAGATCTTGAGCCCGAACGGGTAACTGGCCTGCAACTTTTCTGGCATGACAAAAAATGCACGCTGTATCATGGCTCCATTCCACATGGCAATTCATGCACTGCCTATGGTATGCGCCCTTGAGGCCAGGTTGACGCAGGTTCTTCGGGTTGGATGGGCCGTGGTGGCATTCTCTGCATGGAGATATATGACCCTCAGGATTATAGTGGTGGCAGGTCTTACATCCATGTCCCATTTCCGTCATCTCGGCATGCAACTTATGCGCGAATACCACCGGCACATACAGGTCTGAGAGTTGATCCAGGATGACCACATCGGGGCCTTCTTCCGGGGAGGGGGTGGTGATCGCTTTGAATGAACGAGGGCATGGTTCAAGGCAAGGGCTATCCGCTGTGGGCTGTAAACAATTGTGGCAATTACTGCAAGATGTGGCTTGGAAAATAGGTTGTGCTGGTTTATCCTTCTGCTCGGTATAACCGATAATGGAAATGGTTAAGATGCCGAAAAATAAAATGATTGGGATAGCTATCCCCTTTCGTGCCATTTGCTCCTCTCCTCCCGCCGAATCAATCGAGTGCGCCAATCGCTGGCTTTTTCTTTAAATAAAATTACAAAGCAAAGCACCTCAAAAAAAATTTCAATGAATTCAAGATGGGGTTGAATCCTCGCTTTACGGTCTTCTGTTCAAGAATCTCCAAAAAGCAATGAATATAACTATAAAAAGAATGGAGAGTACGTATTCAACCCCTTTCGTTAGATATAAATAATCCAGCAATGTATGCATCTTTCCTTCCTTAAGGGATCCCCGCCCTAACAAGGAGACCTAGAGATGAAGATTGATTTAATGGAATTTCATTTACCCATTCCAATAATCTTGAGGCTTTAAAATTCTTAACCACCCTGAATTATCCTTTTTTATATGCAGTTATCAAGAATGTCAATGTAATACTTGCTTATCATTTATTTTCAAAATAACAAAATGGCTAAAAATGTCAAGAAAAAAACAAATCAAACTTGTTGTTACAGTATTATCTTGAAGAGTTGTAGTATTTATTCGAACTAAAATGCTTACATTTTAACAGGTCGCAAAATTTCATACGAGCAAAACGCCGGGTGGGGCAATCCTCAAAAAGGTGAGAAGTTCCCGCCGGACAAGATTTTTTTACCGGTAGGGAAACCGGGGATAACCGGAGGAAAATGGGTCCATTGACACATGATAGGGACTGAAGTACCATCACCAGTGTCACGGGCCATAAAGTTTCCTTTTCCAGAAAAGCTTCTTGCAGAAACTATGGGGGGACATTTGAAAGAAAGTTCGAATTTCGAATTTGTTATGACACGCCACATGTTGGTTGCATGGGCGTTGGATCAACAGATCAACCATTTTCTGCTTGAAAAGATCGGAGAATTTTCGGGGGACTGATTCATTGCACCAATATCCGAACAGGAGGAGTGATGCAGCCCAAACAATCGAAATCAGAAAAGGAGCTGAAAGCGCGGGAACTGCTTATCCGGGCGCTGGGCAACCCTCTTGAGGTTCGCCTGGATGCTGAGTTGATTCGGGATCTGGGGGTCCCGGAGGAGGAGGTCCGGGCCTGGATGGATGAGCCTGGCTTCCAATTGGAAGTTGACTCTGAGCTGGTAAGGCGGCGGAGAGAGGCCCGCGCCGCGGTCTGGCGGGCTCTGATCCGGGAGGCCCTGAAAGGAAGCTTCCAGCACATCAAGCTTTACCTTGAGCTGGCCGGAGATCTACGGCCCCGCGACGATGAACCCGAGAGCATAGGCAGCCCGGTGATAATAATCCGCCCTGGCAGCGTTGAGACCTAGATTATGGAAATTCGTCTACTTCCGCGCCAGGATGAGTTCATTTTCAGTAATGCCCGGTTTAGTGCTTTTTTTGGAGGCTTCGGAAATGGCAAAACCGTGGCGGGATGCATCAAGGCGTTGCGGTTAAGCATTGAGCATCCGGGCAATGTGGGGATCATTGGTCGCCTTTCCCAGCCAAGGTTGAGGACCACCACCAGGAAGACATTCTTTGAACTGTTAGGTTGCAATGAGGACACCATTGCCGCGCACCCCTTTGTTAGCAAATTCAATAAAGTTGAGAACCTGTTGCGCTTTTCCAATGGATCAGAGATCCTCTTTCGCCACCTGGAAACGGCCTCGGACCTGCTCAACCTCAACCTGGGGTGGTTTTATGTTGATCAGGCCGAGGAGATCTCCGAGAACACATTTTTGATTCTTCAGAGCCGCTTGCGTCTGGAAGGTGTGCCAGTCCGTCAGGGCTTTTTGACGGGCAACCCCGAGGGACACAACTGGATCTGGCGGCGCTTCATAAACGATGGCGACTCGGAGTACCATATGGTGCAGGCGGCCAGCCTTGAGAATCCGCATCTACCTGAGGACTACGTGCCTATGCTTCTGCGAAGCTACCCTGAGGTCTGGGTTCGCCGCTATGTTTACGGCTCCTGGGATGTGTTTGAGGGACAGATTTACGGCGAATTTGACCCTAGGGTCCATGTGATCCAGCCATTCGACATCCCCGAGGGATGGCCGCGATATCGGTCAATCGATCCTGGCCGTACCAACCCTACATGCTGCCTCTGGTTCGCAATAGACACCGACGGGAATGTATTCGTATACCGGGAATACTACCAGGCAGGACGGATTGTCAGTGAAAACGCCCGTGCAATCGCTGGGATGTCTGGAATCGAGCGCTATGTCTACACCTTGATCGACCCATCTGCCAGGCAATCTTCCCCCCTGGGATACAGCTCTGTGGTGGCCGAGTACCTGGATTACGGGATCGATACCGTGCCTGCTGCGAACGATCTCAGGGCTGGAATCAACCGTGTGAGCGAATACCTGAGGGTGGACCCGGGGCGCTTTCATCCCTTGACGTGTGAGAACGGCTCTCCGAGGCTTTTTGTTTTCAGTTTCTGTGAGAACCTTATCCGCGAGTTTCCCCAGTATCGGTGGCGGCAACTTAAGGCCATGGAGATGGGGGCCAGGAACCAGCCAGAGGAGCCCCAGGGCGTGGATGACCACGCCCTGGATGCCCTTCGGTATTTTTTGGTGAGCCGACCAAGCCCCCCGGAGCAAGTGAAGCCCGAATATATGACTCGGCAGCAGAAAGCTCGATGGCATCCCGATGAGCTTGCCGCTCAGAAGGTAGGGGTAATTGATGATCATCTTGGAGGAATTATCTGATGCAAGAAGCGATGATTGTGGCGATTGGTGCTCTGGCTGTTGTTGCGCTTTGTCTCCTGGGGCTTCTGGTCCACGAGCGGGAGCGAGCCGCAGTGGAGCGCAGGGGCTGGACCCAGGAACGCGCCCAGCTGCTGGATCGCATAATGGCAGTGGATTACACCCGTTTTTACTTGTCCAGGCCGGGTCAGGAGATGCGCGAGGCTGAGGCAGAAGAGGCCTATGACCCGCTGGAAGACGACGCCATAGCTGGAACGGTGCAGCATATCATGGCCGAGTCAGACTAGAACAGCCCGTAAGGGCGAGGATCATCCCGACCCTGGGGTAGCGAATGTTTTTCTCAAACTCAATTGATATAAGGGCGAGCGCGCCTCGCACCGAACATGTTGAGGTGTAAAAATGATAAAAAGTAAAGACGGCAAGCTCAAAGAGAAAGAGATGGTGGCCCTGGTAGAGGAGCGTTTCCATCAGGCCAGGCAGGAGAGACTTCCCTATGAACATCAGTGGCAACTGAACCTGGCCTTTCTGGAGGGGCATCACTACGCATTCTGGAACCGGGCCACACAGCGGTTGGAGCAGCTGCGACCAGTACCCCACCGTGTTCGACATGTGAGCAACATTATCCTGCCGTACTGGAACCGGGAAGTGGCCAGGCTGGGCCGCAACGATCCCATCTTCAATGTGGTGCAGAATACTAACGACGATGAGGATGTCTCGGCTGCCCGTGTGGCTGAGATGGTGCTCCAGTATCTATGGAGGTCCCTGGACATGGTGCGGAAATACCTTGAAGCCCGAGAGTGGCTGGCGGGGCTGGGCACAGTTTTCTTCCAGATTGGGTGGGATCCCCGGGCCGGGGAGCGCATCCTTAAACCCTGGATGGAGACGGTTAGTATATCTGTGCTGGACGACCAGGGGAATCAGACTGGTGAGGAGCTTATGGAGAGGCCCGTGCTGGACGAAAAGGGACTGCCAGTGGTAGATGAATTTCACCTGGGCGAGGTTAGTTGCCAGGTGTTGAGCCCATTTGAGGTGTTTCCGGCCAGTGCCCGTAGCGTGGATCTGGGCGGTCAGCCCTGGATAATCAAGGCCAGGGTACGTGCTCTTGAAGACATCCGCATGGATTACCCGGAAGCCGGGGATAAGGTCGGTGCAGAGGACGTCTCACCAGGTCCCACCACCGGGCCACTGGGATACCTGTCGGGTCGAGCTCGGCCCTCCGGAGCATCCGCAAACAACGCCACACAGTACGCGGTGGTAAAGGAAATGTGGGAGTGCCCCTCGGCCCAATACCCCGGGGGCCGTTTGATCACTGTGGCCAATGGCGTTCTTTTAAGGAACGCCCCCATGCCCTTCGGCCGATACGACCTGGTGCGCATCCGCCGCATTCGTCTCCCCGGGCGGTTCTGGGGGGAGTCACCCATCGTGGCCTCCATCCCCCTGCAAAAAGAATGGAACAAGATCCTGTCCCAGGTAATCGAGCATCGAGAGACCATGAAAAAGGGGAAGATCCTCATTCCAACCACGGCAGAGGTGCGCAAGAGCGCTTTCACCTCGGAGCATGCCGAGATTATCCAGTACAACCCGGTGGGAGGGCCGCCGTTCCAGATGCAGCTGCACCCCTTGCCCTCGGATGTGTGGAAAGAGCTGGAAAATATTCGCGAGACAATTATGGACATATGGAGCCAGCACGAGGTCTCCCAGGCATTCGCCCCTGTGGGGGTGCGCTCGGGAATCGCAATCGAGCAGCTCATCGAGCAGGACGAGACCACCCTGGGTGCCATCTTCACCGATATCACCCACGCCCTCTCCCAGGTGGGAAAGCGGATGCTGGAGATTGTGGAGCAGCACTATACCGAAACGCGGACTCTCAAAGTGGCTGGCAACGAGCGGCGGCCCGACGTGCGGGACTTCATCGGCGCCGACCTCAGGGGCAACCATGATGTTTACGTCAACATAGGCTCCGCCCTGCCCCAGCTCAAGGTAACGAGGCACCAGGAGATCAAGGATCGCTATCGCCTCGGTCTTTATGGCCCGCCTTCGGACCCGGATGTCCGGAAAAAGGTGCTCAAGATGCTGGAGGACACCATCGTTGAGGACATCTACAGCGACGACAGGCTCGATGAATCCAACGCCCAGCGGGAGAACAAGGCCATGGTGGAGGGTAGGCTGGTGCGCGTGAGGCCATTCGATAACCATGAGCTGCACCTGAGGCTCCACAATCACCACCGCAAGCTCTACGAGGTGGAGCAGATCGCGGCCCGATACCCTGAGGTGGACCTCCTGTTCGAGCGGCACGAGCAAGAGCACCTGGAGTATATTGCAAGACAAGTAAATGTCGTCGATCAGGCAAGTGCGACCATGGCAGAGGGTGCTTGAGCGGCGTAAACGATGGTTCATTAATTGGTGGGATTGAATGAGGAAAATGATTTAATGATTCTTAGAGATAATTATGGTATGATGATTTAGAACTATAGAAGATGATTAACAAAAAAAAGCAAATGGACACTGAATAAATTTGATTGATGTGAGATTATAGAGGTAAAAATTTTATTAACCTTTTAAGTTAATAAAACTTGACATTGATTATTCAGATTGTATATTCTATTTAAGACAAAGAAATTCAAAAAAAAGTGCAACGAATATCGTCGCTTGAAAAAAAACCACGGTGATCTGAGAGCCAAACTTATTATACGTCGTTGCGATGAGCTACGTGCAGCCGATAATTTAGAAGTTTTACGTACTCTTCCAAAAGCACGCTGTCATGAATTGAAAGGCCACCGGAGAGGGCAGCTATCGGTGGACCTAGACGGCCCTTACCGACTCCTTGTCGAACCCGCAAATGACCCTGTTCCGAAGAAGCCCGATGGAGGGCTAGATTGGATAAAAGTAACCGCTATCAGGATTCTCGAAGTGGGGGACACTCATGAGTAATACAATGCAAAACGAATACATACCTGACTATATATCTCCTCCGGGCGAAACACTTTTAGAAACACTTGATGCACTGGGAATGTCCCAGGCAGAGCTTGCAGGAAGGACCGGCAGACCCAGGAAAACGATTAACGAGATAATCAAGGGAAAAACAGCAATCACTCCGGAGACAGCTTTGCAGTTTGAGCGAGTTCTGGGAATACATGCAAGTTTTTGGAACAATCGGGAGCGATTTTACAGTGAGAACTTAGCAAGGATTGAGGAACAGAAACGTCTGGAAAAGCAGGTAAAATGGTTAAAAACGCTGCCGATCAAGGCGATGGCTAAAAAAGGTTGGATTCGATCCTTTAACAATAAAGTCCAGCAGCTCATGGAGGTATTGAACTTCTTCGGTGTCAGCTCACCTGAGCATTGGGATAAATTAATATGTAACAAAATACAGGCTGCCTTACGCACATCTCCTGCATTCGAAATCGACTCGGGAGCATTGGCCGCCTGGCTTCGAAAAGGCGAAATAGATGCGCGGCACATTAAGTGTGCACCATATGACAATGGGAATTTCCGAATGTCACTCCGCGACGTCCGCTCGCTTACTGTTGAGCCTCCGGAAGTTTTTCAACAGAAAATGGTGCAATTGTGTGCTGAATCCGGTGTTGCTGTGGTGTTTATACCCGAGCTTCCCAAAACACGGGCCAGTGGCGCAACCCGATGGCTGACCCCCCTCAAGGCTCTTATTCAACTCAGTCTTCGCTACAAGACCGACGATCAATTCTGGTTTACCTTCTTCCATGAGGCCGCTCACATTCTTTTGCACGGTAAGCGCGATGTCTTTCTTGAGGGCATAGGAGCAGATAATAAAAGGGAAGTGGAGGCTAACAAATTTGCATCGGAAATGCTCATTCCGGCTGGAGAACTAAACAGTTTTATTAAATCTCCAAGAATCACTGAAAGAGATATTCGATGTTTCGCATCTGAGATCGGCATTGCCCCAGGTATTGTTGTTGGCAGGCTTCAGTACGATAGAATTTTGCCATATACCCATCTCAATAAACTGAAGCGCCAGTTTGCTTGGGCAGGCCAATAAAGATTTATGGAGTAAACTGAGATTAAAGATTCTTTGTAGACAAAAGCATTCAGCTTCGCGGTCTAGCACGAAAAGGAGGATTAAGGATGCCGCTCAGAAAGATTATACCTATTTTAGAGAGCTGGATGGAACAGGGCAAAACCGGCCAGGTGGAGATAAATTTTAGGGAGGGGCAGATCAGGAATTATACCGTGAGGGAGAGTTTTTTGGTGTCAAAGAGCGATTTAGCAAAAATAGAGTCTGATCGGTTTGTTTATATAAGAGATCAAAAAAAATAATAACTGCTTTTTATTGTTGACAAAAGAAAAATCTTCTGAGTAAATTAATTTCGTAAAGGAATAAATTTCCTATTAAAAGGAATCATATTTATTTTAGCCAATTATTTCGCTTCATTATAAAATTGATGGAGTATGGCATAAATTTCGCCTAAGTTTTTTATCAAGGAGGGCGATAAGACTATGGGACTCAATCAGAGGATAGTTTTGTACAAAAAAATTGAGGAAATACGGAATCATCCTCTTATTGTTTATGTGACGTCTCAACGAAGTGGCGCACAGGGATTTATGGCAGGTGATGTTATCCCCGAATTTATCGATCAACTTCAAAGTCTTCCAAACAGAAAAAGCAAACTAGACCTTTTAATAGAATCTTCAGGCGGTGATGCATTAGTTGGATGGCGTGTGATTTCTCTCATTCGAGAAAAAATTAAAAAAGTGTCTATCCTAATACCTTATTCTGCATTTAGCGCAGCAACCTTGCTAGCTCTGGGTGGCGATGAAATCGTTATGGGGAAATATGGTTGTTTGGGTCCCATTGATCCTCAAATGAAAGTTAGAAAAAAAGATGGAAGTACAGATAATTTCGCATATCAGGATATTATCTCATATTTGGACTTTGTTGGAAAAGAAGCAGGCCTCACGGAACAAGCGCACATAGAAAATGCTTTCAAAATATTATGCGATCAAGTTGAACCATCGGTATTGGGCGCTTCAAGAAGGGCATCATCTTTATCTGTAACGATGGCTGAAAGATTACTTCAAACACATATGGTAAGTGCAGAGGAGAAAATACAAGCAACTTCTATTGCCAAGAGCTTGAATGAAAGTTATTTTAGCCATGGTCATGCACTTGGTAGGAGCGAAGCAAAAGATATTGGCCTAAATATTATAAATGCTGAAGAAAATCTTGAAAAATTAATGTGGAATATCCATGAAGATATAGAAAATGATCTCAATGTTAGAGTGCCTTTTCATCCTATTGAAACCTTCCTTTCTAATCCTGATGCTGGACCGTACTTGCAATCACCTCCCCCTTTACACCTTCCCCCACAGGTTCCACAACAAATGACTATTCAGATATTACAAAACTATATAAATCAGCAATTACAAGTTAATATACCTGATGTAACCGTGAATTTGACTCATGCACTTGTGGAAAGTCAAAGGCATGCATCTGCATTTCAGACTAGATCTAAGATATTGTTGGTAAGAACCCCAGACTTAAGATTTACAGCTAGCATGGTGCAACTTCAAGGCAATTGGAATATTATTGATATACCAGACTCTGATGAAAGAGAACGGGGAGGCGATCATGATTCATAATACAAACAACAAGGAGAGAGAGGTTATTTATGGAGAAAGCCCCCATTTAATTATGCAAACAGCTAATTGTCAGATAATCCTTAGCACAGAACATAGGAAAGAAAAGATTTATGAGGATTATGTTATTGATAAAAGAGTAGAGGGGGGTAATTTAGCTTTTCAACAATAAATTCACAAAAAGTGGTGGTATGAGCGCTTGGTTGAAGTTTGCGAATGATTTTTTTTCAATGAGGGAAATGGGGGAAAACCAAGGTAAATCCAGACCATTGACAAGCCCATCGCCATGCGGTATCATCCATCACGTGAACGCAATGAACCAGTTAGTGAGTATCATATAACCGTATATCAAGTATGAAAATCTAACCCCGGCTCCGCCCGGGCAAAACAATTCACAATTCAGGGTCAATTCCAAAAAGGAACCCCTGTTGTCCGCAAGACAGCAGGGGTTTTTTGTTTGCTGAACATTGGAGGCCGGACGGCCCGGCCAGGAAAAAGGTAAAAGCTGGAGGTCATCATGTCCCACGAAGAGGCGGCGGCCATAGGCCGGATGTTTCGAGAGATTATCAACCATTACCTATCCCTGATCAAAGAGGTGCAAGAGTGGCAAAATCGCGCGCGCCGATATCGGGGAACGACATCCCTGGATCGGGCCGTGCGGGAAGCCGTCAGTCGGCTGTGGCTCATGAGGCGGCCGGAGGACGTTCTGGAGCAGATGTCCCAGTTCCGCCGCAGCTACGGCGGCATGGCTCAGCTTTTGGCTCCTGGGGATCAGGAAGACCAGGATAGAGCAAGTAAACAGGCTTATTCTCCTCATGCAGACCCTGAGTCGATGGCAAAGGCAAAAAATGGAGAAGTGAAACGCCAATGCCAGGCAGTGGCCAGGTATACGGGCGAGCAGTGCCGCAGGCCCGCTATGTCAGACAGCCCCTTCTGCCACAGGCATCGGGATTAAGGATGGGGAGGCTTCAGGGTAGCAATCTTACGGTGGCATTTTTAGCAAAAGTGTTTTCCTTTATATGCACTAACTTTGGATATTAGCTGAAGATTTCCAACAGATTTGGTATGCCTCCGGCCCGAGAGGAGACCCGGAGGCGGAAAGGAGCAACGTATGGAGCCCACAGAAGGCAACACTCCCGGAATATCAGGCCCCGTTTCCACGGGAGACCCCGATCCCGGGACTGCCGCAGAACTCGACACCTCCCCCGAGACTTCGGGACACGAGGAACAAGGGAATGAACAGATATTGGGAAAATATCGCAATACGGAAGAGTTGATCAAGGCTCACCGGCATCTGGAATCCAAGCTGGGAGAGCTGGGGCCAAAGGCCTCCATTCTGGAAAAGGCCGCTGCCCGATGGACGGACGAACAGGGAAAAGCGCTTTCGCCCGAGGATTTTATCAGGCGTTCTGAAGAGGCCCTTCGTCAGGGTATGGGCAAGGATCACCGGGTCATGCCGCGTGATCCCATGCTCGATGAGGTGGAGAGAAGGCTTAGTGAGTACGACGCCATCCTGGGACAGCTCTATGTGGAGCGCGAAAGGGCAAGTTTGCGGGAGAAGTTTCCCGATTATGACGACGAACTCCTGGATTTTTGCCTCTCTCATGCCCTCCCCGAAGACACCCCCGAAGAGATGGCGCGTTTCATCGCCAGACAGCGACAGGCCGGGGCCGATCAGTGGGCCCGGGGCAAACTCAAGGCGCAGGGACTGGCCACTGAGCGGGAAGGTGGAGCCTCTCCTCCCACCATGCCGTCCCGGATCAGCTTCCGTCCTGGTGGCCAGGCGGTCACTCCGCTTCAAGCCTGGATGGAAGAGCCTGAAACTTAATGTCGGTATAGAGGCGAGGATACCGCCTTTTTACCGGTTAACATGCAAGAGTGGGCTTTGCGCCCGCTCCTGCATCTTGGAGGTTAATAAATGGCATTGACAGGTGCAACCCTTAACAACATTTCCAATGCATTAAAGGAGTTCTATCTCCCGGCCATCCGAGAGCAGCTTAATGCCGATACTATTCTGCTCAAGCGACTGGCTCGGGACGAGGTAAACGTCTCGGGGAAGGAAGCTATAATTCTACTCCATACCGGCCGGAACAAGGGCATCGGTGCCAGGGCTGACGGCGACCCCCTTCCCACTGCAGGTTACCAGCATTACACCCAGGCCAAGGTACCAATGAAGTATAACTATGGTCGTATCGAGCTGTCAGGTCCCACCATTAAAGCCACCCGGGATGACCAGGGAAGCTGGAAGCGCATGGTCAATGCGGAGATCGAGGGAATGGTGCGCGACCTGAAAAAGGACATCAACCGCCAGCTCTGGGGATGCGGCTACGGTATCCTGGCACGCTGGCGCTCCACCGAATCGGCCACCAGCTATACCTTCCAGAAACTATACCGCGGAAATTCGGCAGGCGGGGACGGCTTCGGCTCCACCTTCGGTGCCAAGTATATAGAACCCGGGAACACAAGCATGGTGGCCGTGGTTCTGACGGCCGGCACCAGCATTGCCGTTGACGCCACCGACATGGCACCTTCCGCCGTGTCGGAAGGGACCGCGTACGACACCATTACCGTCACCGACCCGGAGGTCACCGAGGCGGCCGGGACGTTCTATGTGCGTGGCGACGCCAACGGCCAGGCCATCGGTGGGACCACTGCCATATCCCGGTACGAGATGATGGGTCTGCGCGGCATCATCACCGATACCAACATCGACGACATTCTGACCAATGGCTCCAGCACTGGAGTGACCACCGATGACACCCTTGAGGGGATAGATTGCGACGACGCCTCGGGCAACACCTGGTGGCGTGCCAATATGGTCATCTGCGGCCTCCCCACTGGCGGGACTCGCTACGCTCAGCAGAACCCGTTGACCCTGGATGACATGCAGCGGGCCTTCGATGCTGCCCCAGAGAAGCTGGGCATTGAATATGAGCCAACGCTCATCCTCATGCCTTTCGCCCTGAGGCGCAAGCTGGTGGACCTTCTGACCGCTGACAAGCGCTACAACACACTTCAGCTGGATGGTGGCTATACGGCCATCGAATTCAACGGAAGGCCGGTGGTGGTGGACACCGACGCCATTGATGGAGAGATCCACTTTTTGTATGAGCCCAGCCTGAAGATTTACCGCATGAGCGACTTCGACTGGATGGACATGGATGGTGCGGTGTTATCTCGCGTCTCAGGCTATGATGCATACGAGGCCATCCTGTATGCCTACATGGAGCTTGGCGTGGACAACCGCAGGGCCAACAGCGTACTGGTGGATATCGACTACTAAGTCTAAAAATCCGAATTTATGAAAAATAGTAACCCGGAGGGCTTTGGCTCTCCGGGGTCAACTATCAGGAGAAAATGATGCTTCAAGACAGGCACATGGATTGGCGAGTGCGCTCCTTGTTTTTTTATGCTCCCCATCTCCTGGGGATGCTCCCGGAGGACGGCACATCTAAAGTGCGCACCGGGCTGGGCACCGGAGCGCCGGTACTGGCCCAGATCAACAGTAAGCTGAGCTGGTGCGGCATACAGATAGATGCGGCGGGAGCCGACGGAGTTGGCGATGAGATCCAATTCTGGATGCCCCTACCGGCTGACATTGACATAAAGCATCCACTTTACATGCGGGTGCACTGGACTTCAGGGAGCTCAACTACCACCGATGAGGTTGACTTTGCAGCCAAGTACAGGGTGATAAACCGGCACAGTGATGCCCTTGATGATGCAGCCACTGCGTTTTCCACTGATGTGCCGTCGGACAGCGTCACCGGAGCTTGGGATTACCAGGTGACAGGCTGGGGAGAGATTGTCAGAGGGACATTCGTCGAGGGAGACGTGGTGGCCTTTGAAATCAGGGCCGCCGCAGCGGATGTTGATTTGGTCAACGAGAAGCTCTTCTTGCTGGGTGTGGAATTTGCATATAGCCCGAGGGTGACCCGAGGGGGTGGGCGCTCATTTGAAGCAGGACGGCTGAAAGCATGATAGATGCGGATTGGATGAACAGGGAGAGGCTGGAAATTCTTAGGTCCCGGGCTGGAATCTCCCCACCGGACAGGGATTTTGTCCGGCGGATTAAAAAGTGGCAGTTCTCTGATGAACGGCTGGAAGCATACATGAACTGGGTGACAGGTCAGTGGGAGATCTGGCGGATACCCGTCTGGGGCACCTCCCAGCCCTCCCGGCTCCTTATTCTCCCCGCTCTGGACGCCCGCGGTCTTCTGAAACTGGAGATCCGCTACCGGATCCACACCAGCCGCTCCTCAAACCAGCTTTATCAGGAACTTCTGAAGATCGAGCAGAGAGCCGAGGATCTGAGGCGGCGGGAGCGAGAAAGCAAGATGGAGGCAATAACTCAGGGATGCCTGGATTTCATGCGAGGTGTTCTGAAAGTGCAGGTGCCGCGAAGCTTGCCCTCGGAAAAAATAAAACAATTGGAGGTCGAACATGGCTGATACAGGAACATATGTACCGGTGGTGTCCACTGATGCCAGGGTCGCGCCCATGAACCGCTGCGTGACACGGTTCCAGATTAACTGGACATCCGATGCATCAGGCAATTTCGAAAAGACCGTTACTGATCCGCCAGCTTTTTTCGGCAGGATTATCCAACTTGAGACGAAACCGGGCACCGGCGGCGACCAACCCACTGATCTATACGACGTAACCATCACCAATGCCATGGGAGCGGACATCCTGGGCGGTGATGGAGCCAACCGCTCCAACACTGATGCCCAGATCGCTTTCCTCATAAATCCTGTCCTAGTGGCGGGATCTCTGACATTCAAGGTTGCCAACGCGGGCAATGCAAAGAAGGGCTCCATCGCCATTTTATTGGGGTCGTTATGATGAATGCCTATGAGTTGATCACTGAGTTTCGAGACGCCGTTGGTGAGGATGTGGCAATTGACAAAGAGAGCAGCCACACCGGCCGGTTCAAGTATCCTACGATCCTGCGGTGGCTCAATCGCGGCCAGATGGAGGTTCAGCAGCTTCTGGTCTCCCTGGACGACCGGTACTTCCTCACTGCAACCGCCCAGGACGGGATTGAGGATCAAAACTACTATCCCCTACCGCCGGACTGCTTGATGGGCCGTGTTCTCATGGTGGAGCGGGTGGAGGGCGAGCGCCGTTATGCATACTGGCCTATAGACATGGAGGAAAAGGAGGCATACCGACTCTCAAGCGTTTCGGGCCTGGCTTATCATGGGCGGCTTGAGATACGCGGAGGCGAAGTACTTCTGTATCCCTCTCCACCGGCAGGCACAAACAACGTGGTTATCTACCACAACCGCAGGCTGGCTGACCTGGACTTCGGACCTGTGCCTTCTAATGCGGGAAATACTGACCTGACCCTAAACTCCACAGCCCGGCCTTTGGCTCATTATTACGATAATTACCGGGTGAGCATCGTGGGCTCAGGCAGCGCCAGAGACCAGACCAGAACCATAACTAATTATACCGCCGCGAGGGTATGCACTGTAGATCAGTGGGACACCAACCCCACCACAGCGGACTATTACGCAGTCGAGTGCGAGCTTGGAGAGGACTTTGAAAGACTCATGGTAGTCAAGGCGGTGATGATGGCCATGAGGCGCGACAGCCGTGCTGAGTTGAGCCTATTTCAGCAGGAGCACGATGAGCTTGTGGCCTCTATTATATCCAGTCTACATTCCCGTGACCGAGGGCCCGCATACGTCCACTGGATCGAGGATGAGAATTAATATAGAGATGCACGCGGGGAAGAGCAAACCCGCTTCGAAGAAGGAATAAGAGATGCCAATCCAGCACCGCGATCAATGGTTGTCCGTGGTCAGAGAGCATTTCGGCGCCATGGATGGAATTCCAGGGGGGCTAAACCGCAAGCTGCCAGAAGGGAAACTTCTGCCCAACCAATTCAGCAAACTTCTGAACTGGACATGGACGGGCGGGGCGCTGCGCAAAAGAGGCGGAACGGGAAAAATAAATTCATCTCCCATTTCCGGTAATCCATCGCTGGTAAGCCTGTTCCAGTTCCGGCCTTCTACGGGAGTGCACCGATTGTTTGCACAGGGCTCGCACGATGATATTTACTATTCCGACAATATTGGTGCCAGTTGGTCAAAGGTGGAAACCTTTAGCGGCACATCCGACAGTTCGCCCGCCTGTTGGACTCAGTACCGTGACACATTCTTCATGACCAATGGGAAGGATTTCCCCCAGGTTGGAACCCTGGACGAGGCGCTTCCCCTTGCTGTCCTGAGAACGAATGACTCCGCGGCCACATTCATTGATTACTCCAATGAAGCGCGGGATTCGGACGATGCTACCCACGTGGCCCTAGATGCGCTGGATGTGTGGGACAATGAGGGTGGAGACGACCAGGCCCTATTAGTCTGCTTCAGCAGGGACCTTTCCGGGGCTATTTTCACCATTGATGACTCCAACAAGAACACCAATGTCTCGACACTTTCCACTGAATATTTCAATGGCTCCTGGACGCAAGTTTCATCCCTGTCTGACGGCACGGCATCAGGCGGAGCGACCATGGCCCAGAGCGGGACGGTCTCTTGGACGCTTACCACTGATTCAGTGCAGCAAACCATCAACGGCATCACAGGTCACTGGTATCGGTTCACTGTAAGCGCCCAACTCTCTGCCACGGTGGATGTGACAAAGTTGCGGGTGAATGCTCCCATCCAGAAAATACAGAATTTGTGGAGTGGGGAATACGAGCCTGTCCACGGATGTTACTGGCACTGGGGGAACCCCTACACGGACATCCTGGCCGAGGTGGTGGATGACGTATCCGTGTCGGGTGCCAATGTGGGTGGGATGAACGGGCCCAATTTGTACGTAGGCTTTATGGGGCGCGTAAGGGGGTTCCGCTTCCAGTTCGTTCACTCGCCTACAGAGGAGGTCAACATCAACGCCGTGATATTGAGCTGCCAGTACTGGCGAAACGACGGGACATGGGCCAACCTCGACATTTCGGATGGCACTGCGGTGGGGGGCGCCGCATTTGCCCAGGACGGCGACATCACCTTCCAGTGGCCTACAGATGCTGAAAAGCGCACAATCGGCGGCGGACCTTTTCCCATATACTGGTTCCGGTTCAGCGCTTCTGCATCCATGAGCGGCCCAGTGACAATTGCGGAAATCTCAGCCATACCGGAACTGGAATTGGATATGGATTGGAAGTTCAGGTTTTGTACTATCTTTAAAAGCAGGCTATTCCTGGCCCGCTCCGAGACCCATCCCAATTACCTCTTCTTTTCGGCTGCCAAGAATCCCGAGGTTTTCGATGGAGAGGACGCCGGATTTATTGAAATTGGTCCGGGATATCCCATCCAGTGGCTCATGGCCTTTTATAATGAGCTGGCCATTGGGCTCTCAGACGGCGGCGGCATATATATATTACAGGGCTACTCACCAGCCACCTTTGGTTTACTGAGGATTTCTTCAGCGGACTGCATCGCGCCAAAAAGCTCAGCCATGGTTGACCTGCGGGACAAGGGAGGAGGGGAATTCGGATTTTTCCTTGCTCGAGACGGATTTTACCGTGTGGAAGGGACTTCTTGCGTTAAAATTTCGGACGCGCTGGATCCCTACTTTGACCCGACCTCCTCTTTGTTCCTCGACTTTGTCAATGCCTATATTGCCGCCGGGGCGGTCTATAGGAATAAGAACTGGTACGTCTGCTCGGTTCCTTTACGGGGGGGCACACCCCAGACCACAAATAACTATTGTTTTGTGTACGACTACGTGCAGGGGTCCTGGTTCCTGTTCGATATCTCCGCGGCCTCCGTACAGTGCATCCTGGACGGGAACAGGGCGGAACGGCTGGTCTTTGGCGGAATTGCTGACGGGACCCTCTGGATGCAATCCGATGCCTTCACCAGCGATGCCGGTGAGGCCATCGATGCTGATCTGGAGCACCCCGAAGTGCTGGCCGACCCATATCTGGTCAAGTGCGTGCGCCAATTAGACATACGAACATCTTGCCACGGTTCAGGCACGGACAAGCTGAGCTTGAGCGTTTATCAAGATGGATCCTCATCAGATGACTCACTGAGCTCGGTGGATCTGGTCAACCCAGGCGAGAACTTTCAGACGATCAGCATCAGCACTGACTTGCAGAATCTGCGGCAGCTCAAGCTACGTGTCCGCCACAACAGCGTCAACCCGGCTCCGGAAATCTATGGATGGCGATGGCTCTATGAAGCTTTGAGGGGATGGCACGATGCGTAAACCGATCCCACCCAGGGGACTTCGTCAGATGTACCTGAATCCTCAGGGTTTAAGGCCATCGGGAAGGATTGTTCCAGATATCATGAACCGATACATGGAGACCATGGCCCGCCGGCCGGACCCAGTTCGGACCCTCCGGCGTCATTCGGAGCTGAAGCAGCCTTACCGATTCAGTGATTACAGGCTCATGGAAGGATCCTTGGAGCCATGGCCGGAAGTTCTAATTCCTGGTGAGTCCACAGGACTTCCACTCACGGGAGAGCTAAATTATCCATCAGAACCTGAATCATGGGCTGGTATTGAGCCCTGGGTGGTTGATCCAAGCACCACCGTCGGCATTTTTGGGCCCGGCGGGGTGGGTGGCACAAAGGCGGGGTTGAGTGATGGTACATGGGGACAGCCGACAACTCAAGTGAGCGCTGGGTTCGCTTCCCTGGCATGGAGCGTTTATGCGGGGGATGATGTCTGGGGGTATTCGGGCAACTTGGTGATTTACGGCCATAGTATTCCTTATTCCTTTGAGTCCGCCTCTGAGCTGTTCTCCCGCATCTCGCTTTCCCCCACGCCAGGTTGGTACGCGGCGGGCACAGCGGAGCTAGATTACTTCAATGTCACAGAATTCGATAACAGCGATCAACGTGGAGGGGCTATGGTGGCAGATGGTCCACTTCCCTCCGGCGAGATGTGGGGTGCCAGCCGACCCATCCCCGATGAGACCCTACGTCTGCGTGCATACTGGGGGATCGACTATCCGCCTGGAACAGCTAATCAGAGGGAGTTGATCAGCCTGGAGTCCATCCGTGTTGGATGCGTTTGCCTCACGGTGGATGGACGAGAGGTTCCTGTCAAGGGCCAGAGTGTCTTGTACAGGGAATATATGGGCGGCGGCATATACCATTACTACTGGGAACTGAATGGATACGGTAGCCAGCTTCTGTTTGGTGACGAACAGACAGGCGGGGGATGGCCAGGCCAGATCTGCGCCGATGGGTATGCCAGACTGGACGTTCCTGAGAAATACGAGATGTGGACCGGCGGGGAGCACAGCGATTGAGCCGGGAAGAGAGTTATGGGCTGCAAGATCTTTACCGTAGTTTCGGGCAGCACTTCAATAGAGATGGCATATTGAATCAAACAGAGGAGAATGAGAGTTCTCTGCATGATGGAGACAAGGAGCCAGCGAGATGCCAAGGGGACAATCAGGGTTAAACACTATGCTAAAAGCTTTAGGCCCTATTCAGACTGATAAGAAGGCGTGGCCCGTGGATGTGAATCGGCAGGTTATTCAGAGATGGAAGCGGATCGATCAGCGCCTCCTGAACCCGGGAGGGGGAGTAATATCGCGTATCTATTCGCCTTCCGTGGCCAGGTACAGTAATTCCCCTCCTCCCTCGGTAGAGGCGCCAAGGGTTGCGCAATGGTTTCAACGCCTTTATTCTGCACTCCCCCGGAGGCCACGTATAGATTGGGAACGGTTCGAGCAAGAGCTTTATGCACCGGCTGTTCGGGCCGTACGGATGGGGCTGCGAAAAGCCATGCCAGAACTGGAAAACCGCGACATCTATTCCGGTATAGAGGGCGACAGTTCCTGGTCTCAGCGTGCTAAAAGCAGGGCTTTTTCCGATGCCGCACGCATAATTGGCGATCTCCGAAGCCAGGCTGGAGTCCGGAGAAAAGAAGCCGAAATGCGCCAGGCATCCCAGGAAAGAGAGGAAGCCCTCGGATTGCTGAGACTGGCCTCTGAAATGGCGAGTCAGCAGGCCAGCGCGAAGAATGCCGCTCGCATAGGCGCTTGGCGGATCGGCGAACAGGCTCGAATCCAGGACATACTGCGAAAAGGTGCTGCGGCCAGCGATATCCTGCGCACATTGCTTGGTGTAGCTATCAAGAGCGGCGATGCGAGGGCCGTATCCCGCCTTGTGAACATGACGCGGCGGATGCCGGGTTGATTAATCGAGCACTTTTGCACCTTCCAGGAGTTGGGAATTGAAGAACGGCGGGAATGACGGTATTTCTTATGCCTGACGGACGGTGAAGTCAGTCCTAAAGATTATAGCCAATATATCCAATGAGGTGAATATGCCCAGGGTAATTAATCAAATCGCTGGATTTCTTAAGATGAAGCTTTTCGGGCAGTCATCGGGAATGGACGTCCCCCTGGCGGCTGATAGCGACGGCCATCTCCAGATTGACATTGACTCGGCAAAGGTGATGGGGCTGTCCGGCTCGGATCAGAAGCAAATCGCAGTGGATGCTGATGGTCACCAGCAAACCGACATACTATCAATGCCCCCTCTAACAATCCAGTTCTCCACGGGCACGGCGACGCCTTCTGAGATAAATCCCGATGATTCACCTGCTGCTGGCTCATCTTCGCTGGCCGCCAAGGAGGATCATGTCCACGGTTTTCCCTGCGCGGCCCCCGGGACGACAACGCTGGGCGATTCATCGGCTGAGGGATCTGCCTTATCTGCCGCCCGCAGTGATCACAAGCACGAATACATTATCAAAGGGCTGGCTGATGTGCGCCTTACCCGCAGCTCTGCAACGCAGCTCGAGCTGGACGGCCTGGCCGGCAAGAGCAAGCTGATCGAGATAGACGGGGAGTATGTCAGCCTGGCAAGCGCGAAGAGCGTATCAACATCTGACAATATCATCGCCGCAGATGGGACGGACAGTGGATCGGGGCCGGCGGCAAATCAAATACTGTATGCCTACGTGTCAAACTCTCAGGTGACCTATGCGCCATCCAGCCTGCGGCTCTCCGCAACAGCTCCGACCAATGGCTATCTTGCCTCATCCGGCAACGGCAGGAACTGGCGGCATGTGGGGTGGGCAAGGACGAATACCAGCACGCAATTCCCGGCCAACGGGCATGTTGTCAGTCGGTTTAACATGATGTTCGACAATATAGGTAATTCCATCACTGCGAATGAATGGTTTTCAAATACTCAAGCTGCAAACTGGGAAGATATAGGGGTTGAGGAAAACTTTCTATGGCCACCAAGTATGCCTATCCTGGTGATTTTTAATGTCATATCCTACCATGGAGGAGCCGGACAGAGCAATATGGCCAGAATAAGCCTTGTCCAGAAAGGCGAGACGTCTATCGAGCCGTACTGGACTGAACCTACTGCGAATTATAGGCTAGTTCATACTGGGTTTCATTACTCACGAAATGGAGCATCTCTTGTGTATGAGACCATAAAAGTACAGGGATGGACAAGTCAGGTTGATCCAAACACATCGTCTTTTCACAAAAAGAACACTTCGACAAATTTTGTTGTTCTGTTTCTTCCAGAGGAGTCGGCGTCATGACGATAGAAAAAAAAGGTGTCTTCCATTGGGATACCATCATTTCGGCTTTGAAAGAAGCGGACCCATACTGCGGAATTGAGGGATTTGATGGAGATGAAAAATTTCTTCATAGAATGGAGGTGAAACCATCTTCTCCAGACAAAGCTGCTGCCTTGGAAGCCGTCCTTGATGCCCACGACGCTGACACAGCTCTGGCTGCCTGGAATGCAAGGCAGGATCGTATCAAAAAAGCTCCTGAGGATATCAGAAAGATCCCCGGATGGGGCACGTGGACTGCGCAGGAGGCGGCTGATCATATAGATGCCAATGTCAATGATCTTCTCAGCGCCAAGGTCGCGGTGAAAAACATGGTTAAAATAATTTGTTATTTGAGGGATCATGCAGGAATTGTGTGATCGGGGAGGCTGAAATGAAAGGCTGGAGAAAATGCACAAACGTATTGATGGCCGTTTTGGCAATGATCATCATTTTGGGTTGTGCATCGCAAACGAGAATTCCGAAGTTTCTGGAACCCCGATACGTCCCCATGCCGAATTTCGCGGTGAAGATTGACATATCGCAGTCCGCACAGGCGCTTATTGATAATGAGACTGGCTGTTTTCCGGTGAAAATATTGTTTTTGGACAAGGATGGGAATGTGGACAATTCGATAGAAATCGCGGGGAAGATTCCATACAAAGAGATGGCGAGGCGGTTGAACGGGAGTTTATTCGCGGCGCAACAATATGCTTATGTGGAATTTCGAGATTTGGTTTTCAGTATAACCGATTGTGGAGAAAGTTGCGATTTAGCCATTTAAATGATGGAAGGCATCGTAAAGATCATTGCCGGGGCAGCGGGGGGATTGTCTGTCGTTGGCATTCTCTGGCGCAATCTGAATGGCCGGATGAACAGGCTGGAGGATCACACGGTTATTGCGCAGGTATGCGAGGAGCGTCACAGGCGCATTGATGAAAAGCTTGAAGAAATGAAGCTTGACCTCAAGGAAATAAAGGCGGAAATCAGGGATCTTCCGGGGAAAATTAATGGAAATTAGATGCCTCCTTTGAGGCCTATTGGAGAAGAGGCATGACAGTGCAACGCAACACAAAGGCCTATCCCTGTCCCTGCTGCAATATGGGTGGATTAAAGCCCGCAACGTTGGCGATTGTCCAGAAGCTTGATCAGCTAATGCAGGGGATTATTGTCACATCAGGCTTCAGGTGCGTGCGGCACAACGAGCAAGTGGGCGGGAGCAAGACCAGCAGCCACCTCAAGGGTTTGGCAGTGGATTTACGCTGCCGCACTCCTGAAGAAAGGTGGAACCTTTTGACGAACCTGCTCTTTCTGGCTGTCTCCCGCATTGGGATAGGGGATGGGTTCATCCATTTCGACATAGATGAAACCAAACCGCAGGACGTTGTCTGGACATACTGAAAGGAGAGAAAAATGGACTGGATCATGGAGCATTGGCGGGAAATTTTGACAACGATCACCTATATTGTCACGGCGGCCAGCTTCATAGCAAAGCTCACACCCAGCAAGGCAGACGATGAGATCCTGAACGCCATACGGCGGTTCATCGATTTTCTGGCGCTAAATCGAAATCGGGAAAAGATTGTCGAGGAGAACAATTGATCCTTCCCTGGATTCGATGGGATCGGGAGCGGCGGATCCTTCTCGTGGGGATCAGGATATCCCTGAGATGGCTCCGCCGCTTAATTAGAAGGAGAAGTGAAAGAGACTAAAGGCTGTTGACATTATTCAATGGCAATGATTATTCCATGTAATTTTTTCCAAACTTTTTTTCTTGACAATATTAAGGAGATGTGTCTTGATTTGTTATTATTGATAGGTTAAAATAAATGCTCAAAGTTACGAATTTTTAGGAGAGCATAATGGCAGAAGTTAAAATCCATTTTTCTAAGGCTTCAAACTATAGACTCATTCCTTGTTCGGGTGCTTGGGGTGGTATTACTGCTCAAGGATTGGTGGTTGTTGACTTTTATATTGAGAGATTGGATAATCCAGAAACTATTGTTGTAGATTTAATAAAAGGGCAATACCCGAAAGAAAAAAGCAGATCAGGGGAAAAAGTAATTAGAGAGTCTCAAGTTGGAGTTGTAATTACTCCGGAACTGGCCGCCTCAATTGGAAATTGGTTAATTGAAAAATCCAATCAGGCAAAGGACCTAATACGTGGAGAAAGTTCTGATGACATACGTCAATAAATCAGATGAATCTAAGATACTTAGTGTAATGGATAAATTTATTGTTGGTGAAGCAAAGCACCAAGCGCCAATATATCCTAATTTTGATTTACTGCTCCGAGTTTACGGCTCGGCTAAAGGTCCTTTTTATATTGTCCAAGAACAGACAACTGACGTTCAAGAAGAATTAAATCTATTGATAAAAACATTCCTTGAGGTTATTCATTCTCAAAAATTGTTATTAGATTACAATGGTTATTATATTTCATACCTTTTAGATCAATTCAGTGAGGAGGAATTCTCTGAAATCTCTGAAAAATTTTGTTATACACCACGCTATATACAACCGGAAATACTCTCTAAAAAGTTCAGAATCCTATTTGAAAGTACCGGCCTTTCATTTTCAGCACATGATTTAACAAATCTATTTAAATGTTCAGAGGAAGCTGTACAATCGGCTATGGATATATTATCTTCCAAGGGATTTATTACTCCTACTAAAAATGATTCATTATAAAATCCCAGCCTCAATTGAAGGAAACAAATTATCTCTCATATCTCGAGCATTTTACCCAAGTCATCCTTATAAGCACGATATATTAGGATATATTGTTTTTCCATTTAAATTGCATGATAATGCATTTGCGAAAATTAAAATTGAATTGAAACCAAAAAAGGCATTAATCAATCCTTCTTCATTATTAAATGAAGATGATGGAATAAAAGGTGATTTGATAACGGGCTTTGCTGAGAAGTTGCCAAAGAAACCAAAAGTTGACCCTCGTACTGGTTCACATAAAGGGCAATTTGTTGATACAGAAGGAAAGTTTGGCTTTTCCCAATTAGCAAGGGAGTATAGGTCCTTGCTTGAAAAAAAGACTAATATTTTACCCTATAATTTTTCATCTTAATCTGGTAATTTTTTATACGCTGTCACCGACAGCTCAAATCAGCCTCCTCAGCATCCCAGCTTTCCATCCCGGGCCAACTCCTCCAGGAACCTGAGGAACTCATCCTCAGTCATACTATTCGGATCGAAGGGTTTTTCTCCCCGCTCCTTTTTCTGCTCAATTTCAGGCTTCTTGTCAGCTTCTTTTTCCATATTTTTAATCAATTGTAACATTTACAATATCTCTTGTATGCCCTATGAAGGTAATAAACAGGTTGGATAATATGCCTTCAGTCCTGTTTCACCGATCCAATACAGAATTGCCTTTAGGCTATTATTCTTTAATATAATTCAGTTTCCGGTACTGTCAATAGCATCAAAAATAAGGTCTTGACACTATTACCTCTTTCTCAGTATTCTTTTCATTATTGTTTACATCCGGTTGCCATTCTCTGGATACCCTCACGCATGTCTGCTGAGCAAACGGGTGTTGAATTATTTCTGGACGAAAAGGGTGCGGTGCCGTGTCCATTCTGAAATCCACTGCGTATTACTTCAAAGAGTCTCAAAACCCTCTGCAATGGCTCCATGCGCTGATGTATGGCATGACAGTCACTTATATCCGGTTTTTGGATAGGCTTCTGGCCTATGGCCCTCAGTTCATCCGGGATCATGTCCAGGATACTTACCACAGCAAGTTATTACGGCTGGAAGATGCCAAAAAGCTTCTTATGCTGGAGCAGGACATGACGGCCAGAAATCTTGAGCAGATTCTTCCGTTTTCAGATGCAAAAGATCTGGTACTTCGAAATCCCCACAACATCGCCGTTTACCAGTGCGCATGCCGCGCTCAGCAGAAGAAGCCCTGCCAGCCCATGGACGTGTGCCTCATTGTGGGAGAGCCCTTTGCCGATATGGTCCGCCTGCTCCATCCCCGGCGCACCGTCTTGCTGTGGGAGGATGAGGGCTTTAGCTGCGAGGGGAGTCAAACTACTCTGCGCGTGCTTTATGCCCAGGAGGGCGGAGAAAAACGCCGGAGAGTGGCCGAAGGGTGGATCGAAACTGTAGAAACTCACCGCTGGTGGTGGGCCACAACCATACCCGCAGAACTTATGCCTGCGCGCCAACTCTGGCAAGCAGCCCACCGTCGCTGGGACATCGAGAATGATCTGTTTAACACCCTGAGCACCCACTGGTCTCTGGATCACTGCTTCAGACACCATCCAACCGCCATCCTGAACTTCATTCTGACCCTGTTCATCACCTACGTGCTGCTGCAGAGTTTTTATCACCGCAATCTCAATCCACAACGCCGGGTACACTTCACCCTCATCGGCATCGCTGCTCAGCTCTATCTCGGCTTTGCTGATTCGGGCCCGGCCCCTTCGGTCGCTCATGACCCAAGAGCTCCGCCGCTCTGATCCCCTCAAGGGTGCGCCTCTCAGTGGATTTAAACACAACCTCTTCTCGAGGTAAACGAGGTGGTTTTCCCCTCAGCCCCCAGCACATCTTTTTGCGTAAAAAAATCAGCTGCGAAATTGCCCTCCACCCAGTCGGAAATAAACGTTTTGCGTAAGTCCCTGTCAAATCTGACAATAATCCGAGCTCTAACACCCGATAAATACTCAGCTGCGGAATTGCTGGACTGTAGGGTTTTTTCTTGATATCCATAGCTTTTATGGAGGTAATGAAATTTGAGGTTGGTCTTCGGGAATAAGCGTTTTAATTGATTGCGGGTTGTAATTTGCATTCAGCAGCTAGTATAAAACAATTCTATTGAAACTATCGATGGAGGCACTAGAATAATTCGAGCAGATCGAACATACAGGTTTTTCGACGACGCCCTGGAGACAATAGCGCCGGAGCAAAGGTATGCCCAGCAAGGTGGCATTAACCGTAAGCTGCTGGATTACGTCTCGGAGCGCTCCCCGGCCTGCCGGTGTAAGTTGACACGGGCAGGGGTGGATCCACGGGCCATGGTGGATTTCGAGGACCTTCCCTGCATGCCCCTCGGCTGGTGGAGATTATCCAATCCCTGAAAGCCGAACCGCCCTTTGGCGGGTTATTCTGCCTGTTGCCGGAGGAAATGCTTACTATGTTCGTATCCCCGGGGCCAATGTTTAACCCCGTGGTGAATTATGAGGCCGAGGGAAGGCCGCGGATAAGGAGAGTCAGTGTGGCATGGGCGCCCCACCCGATAATAGAAGAGCCGGGATGGTCATGCCACAGCTTGTTTTAAGGAGAATGCTGTGCGTGCGTTGATTCAGAGGGTGAATTACGCCCGAGTGAGAGTTGAGGGCAAAGTGGTGGGCGAGATCGGCCCCGGCCTGTTGATTTTACTGGGTGTGGGAAAAGGTGACAATGAGGCCGATGTAGAAAAACTTGCGCCCAAGGTGGCGCATCTGCGGATCTTTCCCGATGAGGCGGGAAAGATGAACCGTTCCCTGGTGGGAGCGAGCGGCCAGGCCCTTGTTGTCTCCCAGTTTACCCTCTACGGGGACTGCCGAAAGGGGAGGCGTCCGTCTTTTGTTGATTCGGCGGAGCCATCGGAGGCGGAACGACTTTACGAAGCCTTCATGCGGCGCCTGAAAGAAGAGGGTATCTCCGTGGCAGCCGGAAAGTTCCAGGCCATGATGGAGGTGGAGTTGGTCAACCACGGGCCCGTGACACTCATGCTCGACAGCAAGCAATTATCCAGGAGGTCATGAGGATGACTCGACCAGATAGTGGTCAAGGGGCTGAACGCGGCGATTCCCCTAGCTCAGATCATAACTCCCGATCCGGGCGCACCCTCACGGATGTGACCCCTTACTGCCGGCTTCGCATAGATAAGGAGGGGCGCTGGTTCCATGAGGATCGAGAAATCGTCCACCCGGCCATCTATCAGTTCTTCAACCGGTGCCTTCGCCGGGAAGAAGGGGGGCGGTATGTGATCTGCACGGAGGACCAGATGTGTGCCGTGGAGGTAGAGGACGCGCCCTTCGTGGTAGTGAGGGTCGTTCACGAACAATCTTCCTGCGGGCAGCAGGGGGATTTCATCATTCAACTAAACGACGGCACCAGGGAGCGCCTGGCCACGGACAGCCTGTGGGTTGGGCCGCACAACGTCCTTTACTGCAAAGTCAAAAGTGGCACCTTTCATGCCCGGTTCCTCCGCCCGGCCTACTATCAACTGGCCGAGTTCGTGGAATACGAAGAGGAAAGCGGACGGTTTTATATCGAGAGGGGTGGGGTGAGGCATTACATACATTAGCTTGAGGGACTTTTGTGAAATTCATCGATAAATTTGCTACAAAAGGATAACTTATACAAATTCAAGGGACTTCGGCGGTAACCGCAAAAAATCCTCCCAATAAGTCATCACTGGACCTTTTATTCTTTTCGGGTATCGTTCAGCCCCAAGCAATCGTATTAGCTCTCCTGCGACAAGTTCGGCGATCTCGCGACTTTCAACAAAGGGTAAAGCTTCAATATCTGAAATTGAAATTTCTCCATTCTGAATAATAAGAGCCGCCGCAAGGCGATAACGAAGATCTTTTGGCGTTTGACTTTTATTATACATTGGTTTCTCCATCTGTTACCAGCGGCTGTAATTCTTTTGGCAACTTTTCCAAAATGCCCGGTGGTAAATCCTTTATTTTCTGTCGAATCTCTTTCTCGCGTTGTTGTTTTAAAATATCAGCTCTTTTCATATTAAGCTTATGAATATTCCATGCTATAGTCAATTGGGAATTTGTAATTTCTTCTGCAACGAGGCCTATATTTTTAGCTTCTTCACAATTAATACAGAATCCGTGATCGGCATAACCCTCTGTTAGAGTTTCACAGATTTTATTTGCAAGAATCTCACAATCTTCTTTCTTCTTGAGCATTCTAGAAACCAAGAATCGTTTTAAATATTGCTTTGCAATCTCAAGTGATTTTCGAAAACTTCCTAAAGTGAGCGGAAATTGGAGTCGTTGAATTAAAGCCTCTGCGAGATCCTTATTTTTAGAGAATTCATCGCGTATTAATTGCAAAGTTGAATCGATATGTAAAGGTGAAAATGTTTCAATCCTTCTATCGAGTGGATTTATCGCTGTGATTTGAGGATCTAAAGGTCCTAATTCAGCAACCGGTGTCATTAGTATTCGATCGCCAGCACAGACAAGAAGCGTAGCAGCACTCTTAGCCCATCGTGGTACAATAAAATTTAGTTCTTCAATGCCAAATCTTCGAAACAGTTGTCCTAAGTTGTAAGTCGAATCGATATCTCCGCCAGAGGAATGGACAAACACGTCTAGCTTTCCTTCACAATCGCTAAATTTTGACTGTAGTTCTTCATATGTATTATCAACGAGTTGGTAACCGATACTTGTATTATTTAAGAATAATGGATAACAGCGAATACCATTCCTTGCCTTTTGGAAATCTTCCAAAGCTATTGTAATCTTATTCTCAATATCTTTGAGCTTTGTTGTCTTTTTCTTACGTTTTCTGTCTGGCATTTTTATTTTCCTATTGCTTAGCACTTAATGCTGTAATTAAAAAATACAAGAATATTTTTGTATGCGCAAGCCGAAATATGGTATCTCAAAATTTAGCATATAAATATTATCATGCATACTATATCTTGATGCTTATTAAATTATTTGTTCATTATATTATGCTATATTCTCTATCCTCAATCTCATTTACTCCATTCGCTCTAGTTTTTTGATGATCTTATCCTGCAGGGCTAGCATGCCCTTTTCAATGTATTCGATGTAGGTAAATTGGACCAATCAGAGCCTCGGTTTACAATAAATTTACGGCTTCACGGTGAGATCCAAAGACTTCCCCTTCCGGTAAACCTTGAGGCGGAGTGGTTCTTTGCCCGTCCAGTCCTTGAGCCGCGCGGCAAGCTGGGCCAGGTTCATTATGGATTTGCCATCGGCCTCCAGGATCACGTCGCCGCGACGCAGTCCCCCTTCAGCGGCCTTACCCTCGGGCTGCACGTCTGCGACAAGGACACCGCCCGCCTCTTTAAGACCGAAGGAAGTCGCCAGCTCGGGTGTGAGGTTTTGTACATCCGCTTCGAGCAATTCCCTCAGCTCATCAGCCATGACATTCTCAGAAACTTTAAAGCCATACTTAGCAAAGATCTTTCTGGCCACATAAATGGGGGCCGAGACCCGTAAGCTCAGAGCAATTGCGTCACTGGGACGGGAGTCGATGGCATAATCCTCGCCTTCCATGCTCAGCAATATGGAAGCGTAAAAAGTATGGTTCCGGAGATCATAAATGATGACCTGTTTAACCTTGACCCCGAGACCTTTGAGGATATTAACGATGAGGTCGTGCGTCATGGGGCGGGGGGGCACGATTTTTTTGGTCTCCATCTCGATGGCTATAGCTTCGTTCAGGCCGATCCAGATGCGCAGGATGCGGTCGCCCTCGTCGTTGAGCAATTCCATTACAGGCTGATCTGCTTGTGGGTCAATGCGAAGCCTGAAAAACTTTGCGCGTGTCAGGGGAATCTCGCCCCATACTTGGGCAGCAGGCGCAAGTTCGACTTTTTCCCCGAGGGGGCTCGCCATGGAAATACCCTTATCTTCCCGGAGCCAAGGTATAAGAGCTGTAAAAGGCGCATTCCAGATCATCAATGCCGCCACTGAAGCGGCCAGTGTGCATCCTATTCTCATCTCTGCACCTCTTTAAATAAAAAACCAGAATACCTTTTTCCTAGAAACTGTTGATTGGAGAACGCTATTTTTTTCTCCCCCTTCCTTTATAACAAATCGGGATGCTCGTGCTTGGTGGAAATGTTGAGGCGGGGTCCGCTATGTCCTCCGCTATGCCGTGTCGTCTGGCATCCGAACATCACCTAAGACAAAATAGAAGAGTAACGTCTGTGAGAAATCGTAACCGAGATGGCTCTGCCAAGCAGACCGAAATATGCACGCATCCTTTAATATAAGTAGATCAAACGGGACTCATTTTGTCAACATTTTGTTTCGGGGCGTCCTCGTTTTCCAAGGCAAGATTCTCTTCGGGCGGACGGTAGGGATTACCCGCCCAGTATTGTTCGATCTCAGAGGCTAAAAAGCGCAGGGTGGAGAACTTCTTGAAACCCCGGGGAAAGTTGGGGTCGCGCCGCCTCCAGAGATAGATGGTCTTCTTGTGGACGCGGAAAAAGCGTGCCACATCGTCAACCGTCATGGTCCGAGACATAGATGCCTCCAGTACATGCCCTATCCCCGCACCCGGCACCCTTCCTTGCGGGTGCGGAGATTAAGGCAAACTCAAAATGATGAAGGATAAACGTTTCTGCACATGTCAAGCTCATCGCTGACCACTTCTTCCAGCTCTTCCAGGATATCCTCGCAAAGCCAGGAATATCCGGGGCGATCGCAATAGGCGCTCCGCACGAAATCCCGTAGCGTCCCTTCAATTTCATGGGGAATAATTCGCTGCAGTTGCGCTGTTTTCATTATACACCTCCTTCGGTTCAAATCTGAACACCTCCTCGATGCACAGTCCAAAGGCCGAGGCTATCCTCCAGGCCTGGAGGACGCCCGGCAATGTTTTTCCGCTGATGATCCGGGACAGATGGCCCTTGTCAACCCCGGAGCGCTGGGCCAGCTTCCCCATAGTCCATCCGCGGGCAACCAGAAGCTGGGGTATAACATTCTGAACATGCATGGGAGACTCCTCTATATATGGTCAACATTTTCAGCCAAAATACCGAGGGAATTAAATATGTTCGTTTTTTATTCGCCTATTCAATATTGACTATAGGATGAATATTGTTCGGTTGTCAACAAAAAAATTGATCAAAAAAGAAAAAAGTGTTGACAATAGTCAAAATATTTTGTAATCTAAAATTATGAGAACAAGAGATATCTAATAAAGATTTTTAAACCAGGGGATTGGCAATGATCACCATAGGTAAACGAATCCGAGAAATGCGGAAAATTCGGGGATGGACCCAAGAAGCCCTTGAGCAAAAGTCGGGAATATCCCGCAACTTTATCTCCTTGGTGGAGAATAATCGTAAGGGAATCTCTTATGCAAACATCGAGAAAATAGCTGAGGCTCTCGGCATCTCACCTTCGCAGCTTCTAAGGGAGGACGAGTACCGCCTCATACCCGTGATCAACATTGCAACCTGTGGTGGATGGGAAAACTTAACGGATCTCGGTTACCCCGTGGGAGTGGCGGACCAATACGATCTATCCAGCTCGCGCGATCCCAACGCATTTTACGTGATCGCCACAGGGGACAGCATGGTGGGCGGCGACATCCGGGAGGGGGATTTTCTGTTGGTGGAGCCTGGCCGGGAGGTAATCAATGGCAACATAGTGTTGGCCAGGGACCCGGAGCAGGGAGTGACAATAAAGAAGTTCTTCCAGCGTGAAGGCCGGGTCATGCTGGTCTCGCTCAACGACAAGTATCCACCTTTGATACCTGCACCGGACGAGAGGTTCCGAGTCTTTCGCATCACAGAGCAGAAGCGTAAGCTCTGAGCCCGAATAGTCGGATCGAGGATACAATAAACAAATTCACGTGAATCAATAGATACGCCGTTTCCAGGATTGGTGGGCAATAACAACCCAAGATATATGCCGTATCTTGCGGAGGGAGGAATGAGGGCACCATTACCTGTGCATCAGTCAAATGGTCAAAGAAATCATAGAAGTGCCTTAAGGTACATCGCTTTTTATATAATAAATTGGGGGAATATACTATTTTTTTACCCCCTTGCATGGCGATACATGATGTATTTTTTGATTAATCCATCTAAATAACTTATCAATCATGTGATGCACGGTGATGCGCCGAGAGGACGAGGATACCGTTAGATGATCACAGGGCTTAAGATTAGACATTGCCTTTAGATTATTTATAAGCGGTGTAAGATATCCCGGAGGACGCAATTACCATCAATCCATGATGAGGAGGGCACATGAACGAGAGCTTCGCGAGGGCAGATGCTGGAACGACAGGCCGGGAGGTGGATATTTTTTGCCACATCGGCAAAGTGTTAACTTCTTCCCTGGAACTGAACGAGGTGTTCCGACGTGTGATGAAGGTAATAGGAGATTATTTTAACCCCCAGTATTGGTCTTTATTACTGATGAACGAAGAGACCCAGCAGTTGCGCTTCGAGATTGTAGTGGGAGTGGACGCTGAGAAGCTCAGAGGTTTTTGCCTGAATCGGGGCGAGGGGATCGCCGGGTGGGTCTCTCTCAACGGCAAGCCCCTGGTGATTGAGGATGTACGAAAAGATTCACGCTTCAGCCCACGAGTGGATCGACTTCTGGATTTTACCACCAGATCGGTGGTTTGCGTCCCCCTCCTGACTGGGAAGAATCGGGTAGTAGGCACAATTGAACTCATTAATAAAATAACGCCGGTGCCGACGAGTGCAGGATCTGATTCTACCATTACAGGAACCGCCCAGAATGTTGAGACTTTTACCGAGATGGACATGCTCCTACTCTCAAGCATCGGCGTTTTCACGGGGATTGCCGTGGAGAATGCATTTTTATACCAGAAAGTGCACGAGCTGGCGATGATCGACTCCCTCACAGGCATATATAACCGCCATTATTTCAACGAAATCTTCCAGAGTGAGGTCGAGCGTGTAAACCGTTACGGGCATACCATCTGTGTGGTTATGATAGATGTGGACGGGTTAAAGGCCATCAATGACAATTATGGACATCTCACGGGAGATAAAGTGCTCCATACCATTGCCGAGCTCCTCAAATCCTCTGTGCGAGCATCAGATATCGTGGCCCGCTTCGGCGGGGACGAGTTCGTGATTCTCATGCCACAGGCAGACGAGTCCAGGGGAAGGGCCATGGTGGGGCGGATCCAGGAGTTGATCGCCCAGTGGAACGAGAAACCCTCGATCCCGGGTGTGAGGCTGGGAGTGAGTTTTGGCATCAATGCGGCCGGACCCGAGAAAGTGAAAAAAATCATCTTGGAGGCGGACCAGGCGCTTTATCTCAGCAAAAGCCTTCGAGAGAAGCCCGAGGAGCTCACAGCCGAGGATCGTATACGCCGGTATCTCCGGGATACCATATCCAGTGAAAATAACTGATAGGAGGCGGTGTTCAACAACTCCCGGATATGCTTCTGCACGAATCAAGGGTATTCAAAATTCCTTGTTATTCCGTAAATTAGTGCCCAGCCGGAAGCCCTGAATTTTCGATGCAAATTATGGTAAGGTTTTTTAAGCGTGAGGATACGTAATTTTTAGTTTAAAGGCCTATCATTGAGACAATGAACAAGTCCTTGAGCACATTGCTCCCTTCTGAGTCATCATGTTTCATGTGCACAAGAATTACGTTGACGCCATTTTCAACATTGCCAGCACAAGCATGTTATGAGATACGATCCCAATCCAGAGATACTGTTTAAAACCGGCAAACCTCAGAATCTACTCAACCATCATGCCATTGCGGCACGTACCCGATCTTCTCCCTCAGGCAATATTTTTATAAGCTAAGTCTCTATAATTTGAGGATTGGCTTCAATTATTTCGGATTTGGCCCCCCGGTTCCCTGCGGCTTTTTTGTTAGGCATGATGTGAAATAAGCTCAACCGGTCATCCTGTTTTTTATGCATTTTCTATCTCATGGGGCAAGGCTTATTTAATAATATCAATATGTTGCCTTGATAAAGGTATTAACAAAATATAAGAATACATGATAAAAATGCTGAATTATAGTTTCAAGATTGGAACTATCTAATGTCGAATTCATGAATTCATTTTTTAATCCAATTGTTCTTTACCTCCGAAAAATCAATAGGTGGAACAAAAATACCCAATATCAGCAGGTTATCAGGGCCGGTGCTGACCGTCTCGTGAACGGTGTTTGGCGGTACGTAGACCAAGCTCTCAGGCGATAGTTCCCGGGTCTTGCCGTTGAAGGTGATAGTGCCGCGGCCTCCAAGAATGACATAAATTTCGATCTCCTTTTCGTGGCTATGGGCTGGTCCGCGTTGCCCGGGCTTGAGGCAATAGAGCCCGGCCCCAAAAGGAAGACCAGGGTTCTCGGCGGGATCGAAAAGTAGACGAGCGGTTCGTGTATAAGGCGCAGGCGCCTCCATCTCTTGAATCTGGTCATAGAATTTTTGATATTTATCCATGATGTCCTCCTAGTTCATAATTTATTGGGCTTCAAATTGGAGATTTGTTGCTGGCTTGAGAGTAAAGTTTCTAACGCAACCTTTCCCACTTCAAAATTTATCTCCTTTTACATCTTAAGGATGCATGGTTGAAGGAAAATCCTTTTTATTATTGCTTGTTCCGCTTATGAAAAAGAGCTTCACAATGGGTGTCTTTCAGAATGAGTTTTCATGCCCGGGAAGCTTTCCGTGCAGCATATCTATGCAGTAGCTCGTCACCGATTGGCCATCATTGAGGAGGCGATCCTCTTCTTGATATATTTTAAAACAGCCCATCTTTATGGATGCCTGGGATATGAGACTAATGTCCTCCATAACGCTTATCCCTGCTTGCGCGTGCGCATAGATGATTCTCGCTATCCCGGCTTCGTCTTCCAATTTAACATCATGTGTCCCATTATCCTTGAGGAATCTTTCAGTGTTGAGTATGGCTTGATAGATTAAGGCCTGGTAAAACATGAAGGAGACGTTTCCGCGCACAATGGTGCGTGGGAATCAAGGGCCACAATACTGGTGTGAACACCATCTAATCCATTGTCACGGTGATGGTGTTATTGGGTAATCATGGGCAACTGGCATGGTGATATTCACTGCTTCTCGTTTTATCCGGTCTTGATTCGTTAATGCGACGCTGTTGGAACTCATGCTGCCATACTCCCCTACCGAAACAGGCATGGCTTTGCTTAACACATTTTAAATTTTCAACAATGCGCTTTTATTCATGCGAATTTCTTCACGAGTGCGGTGCCGATGAAGTCTAGACAGGGCCAACTTTGGCATTAGGCCCCGATGGCAGGTACTCCAATATAATCTCTATTTTCACCCCTGATGGATTTCCGCAATAGCCCAACTCAGGTCCATCTCTTGCAGCTTTGCCACTGTAGGGATGCCCGTAGCCAGCTCCCACCCCAATATCCCATAATATGTTTCAATGGCTCTATGGAACTCGTCCTTGTCTAAGCGGGCGCCTTTAAGGATGCCATTGCCCAGCGGCTCGAAGAAGCGATCCGGAAGCATGTCGTCCTTTCTGGAAAACCCCTCCCGGCAATTGAAGATCCGGAAGAGATGGAAGGAGCGCTCGGCCGCCTTAAGCAGTTCCCAGAGGCTGGTGTTCCATCCCGTCACAGCGCGCACATATTTAGTTATGTGATCGAGCCCAAATCGCCCAATGGGGAAGCCAACGAAGTTGCACATCCCAAGAATGTTGTACAGGCTCCAGACGTGCTGGAGATAGAAGAAGAACCGCACCTTTTCCGGTCCAAAGTTGAGCGGATCAACGGGCTCCAGTATTCCCAGGATAGCTGCCTCCTTGAGGTTCTCGTTTGGCGGATAAAAGAAGGGGTCGTGGGGGTGTTCAACGTGGTCGGCGCCCGTAGGAGAGAGGGCGTAGGCCAGTCCCAGCCCGGTCTTTCCCCGCTGCTCATGCAGGGGGATTTCCTGGCCCTTGACGTGCATGGCGAACTTCTCGGCGCCTTTCCCGATCCTTTTGGACGCCCGTAAGACACCCTCTGCCAAGAGCCCTCCGATCCCCTCCCTCGTGCCGATCATCTCGATGAGCCGAAGCATTGCCTCGGCATTGCCGAAGGAGAGCTTAAGCCCGCCCGTCTCATCGGTGCTAAGAATGCCATTTTCGTAGCATTCCATGGCAAAAGCTATGCAGACACCCGTTGAAATGGTGTCCAGACCATACCGCTGGCAAAGCTCATTACCCTTGGCCACAGCCTTGAGGTCGCCAACTTCGCACAGCGATCCCAGCGCCGCCAGCGTCTCGTATTCAGGCCCGCCGAAGCGAACATCCACAGAGTATGGCTCTCTGACCTCCACCTCCCGTTTGCATCGCACCGGGCATGCGTAGCAGTGCCCCCGGCCCACCAGGATTTGCTCCTTCATGGCGGTCCCGTCGATAGCCTCTGCCTCAGCGAACTCACCATTGATGAAATTCCGCGTCGGAAGAATTCCTCCCAGGTTAAGCGGGAGAACCCCGCTGGCGGTGCCAAGATCCTGTCTAACATTGAGTTTTTCGAGGTAGTGAGCGTTGAACCACCGTACCAGTTCATTGACTCGACTTTTGTCGAACAGATCCATCTTTCTGTGACCCCGGACTGCAACGGCCCGGAGGTTCTTCGATGCCATAACAGTGCCCATTCCTGTGCGGCCATTGACATGCTTCAACTCATTGATGATGCAGGCATAGCGGACCATACGCTCGCCCGCGGGGCCTATCTGAGCGATGCGGACTCGCATGTCTCCTAAATCCTGGCGAATCAGATCCTGGGCCTCCCCCGTCTCCTTTCCCCATAGGTGCCCGGCATCCCGTATCTTGGCCTCTCCATCGTGTATCCATAGATAGACTGGTCTATGGGCTCTTCCTTTGATAATAATGGCGTCAAAGCCAGCGAACTTTAACTCCGGGCCGAACCACCCACCCGCCTCTGTCTCCCCGAAAGCGTCAGTCAGCGGGGATTTGGCCGAGACGGTAAACCGGCTGAATCCGGCCCCAGGCGTTCCCGAGACCGCAGAGGTTGCAAAAATCAGGGTATTATCCGGCCCTAGGGGATCCACGCTGGGCTTCTGCTCTTTGAGTAGATAATAGCAGGCCAGGGCACCGCCCCCGATGTAGGTGCGGTAGATTTTTTCCTCGGGCTCCTCAACATTTATGGTTTGCTCCGTTAGGTCCACACGCAGGATCTTTCCATTGTAACCATACGGCATAAAAAACCTCCATTTGTGTTACGCCTATTTGCTTTGTCAATGACCCAGGACGATATCAGCTCCCTGGGAAAAAATCATAGCAATTTTTTCATCCGGGATTCATTCCACAAATCCCAGCATAGTGGGGATCCACATACAGACAATAGGGACATAGGTGATAAGAACAAGGATGACCAGTTGCGCCAGGATAAAAGGGAAAATGGCCCGGGATATCTTTTCCACCGAGACGCCGGCCAGGGGGACGGTGGCGAACAGGCATGTGCCCACCGGCGGTGTGCCGAGGCCGATGATCAGATTGACCACCATAACCAGGGCGAAGTGCAGCGGGTGGATCCCCACCGAGACCGCCAAGTGACTCAAGATTGGTCCCAGGATCAAGATGTTGGCTGTGGCGTCCATGATCATGCCGGCAATCAGAAGAATGATGTTGATGAACATGAAGATGAGGTATTTGTTGGTGGTGATGCCTGTCATGAAATCACTGATGATTCCCGGCAGGTTTAAGACCGTGATAAGCCACCCGAAGGGTGCGGAGGCTCCTACTAACAATAGTATGATACCCGAAGTGACACCACTGCGGAAACATACATCGATAAATCCCTTTAATGTTAGATTGCGGTAGACCAAGACTCCTAATAACAAGGCATAAAGTACAGCTAGGCCGGCAGCCTCAGTTGTAGTGCAAACTCCGAAGATGATGCCACCAATGATGATCACCGGCATCATGAGAGCCAAAAAAGAGTTCTTTATTGCCAATAGGAAATTCCGCAAAGAGAATCGTTCCTCATGGACTGGATAATTTCGCCGGATGGAGATGTAGTAAGACACGACAATCAAGATTATCCCAATCATTAGTCCAGGAATGATCCCGGCGGCGAAGAGACCGCCAATGCTGACTCCCAGTGTGGCTCCATAGAGCACCATGGCTACACTGGGTGGGATGATGGCCCCGATCATGGAGGAAGCAGCCGTCACCGCCGCAGAGAAATCGGCATCGTAGCCTTCTTCTTTCATGGCAGGGATCATAATGGAGCCAACGGAGACCGTGTCGGCAACGGCCGAGCCATTGAGCCCAGCGAAGAGCATGCTCACCACAATGTTCACATGGGCCAACCCTCCACGGATGTGCCCTACCATGGCGTTGGACATTTTGACCAACTGGTGCGTGATGCCGGTGGTGTTCATCAAGTCTCCCGCCATGATAAATAACGGGATAGCCAAGAGAGGAAAACGGTTTAGAACCGAAAACATCTCGTGGGGGATCACTGTCCGAGGAATATCGGTGAAGATCATCATGTAGATCAGCGGCACGATGGCAAGGCAAAAACCGATGGGAATGGCCGAAAGAATAGCTACAGCAAACCCGGCAACAATCCAGCCCACCATGATCTCGTCCTTTCTTTACGTGAAAGCCCGGCTCACTTTCCCCCGAGCAATTCCCCGCTACCGCTATTTTTTCCGGGTGGAATCAATCTTTCCTCAGAAATGCCCGTAAAACGGGCAATATCCATTACGATCAGAAGCAGAATGTGAACCAGCATGAACGCTCCCGCCAGGGGAATGCCCAGCATGGGCCACATGAAGCGGATCTGAACCGCCCATGAGAACGCCGGGTTGGTGACGGCCTGAATGTACCCGAAGACCGTAAAAAAAATCAGAAAGAAAAGAACCACGCCTTTTCCCGCTAAGAGGATCCAGAACTGAGCGGTCCGTGAAAACCTCCCCACCAACAGGAATAGGGAAATGTGGCGACCTTCCCGCAGCGCGATTCCGGCCCCCAGGTAAGCCGCCCAAACCATCAACCATTTTGCCGGTTCCTCAGACCAGATCAGGGGGTACTTGAGCACATATCGGAAAAAAACCTGTATAATGATCAGCAAAAATATGCCGCCCATGCACAGGATCAACATCCATTTTCCAAGGAAGAAACAAATCTTGCTGATACGCTCGAGGCATCGGTAAGCGGACCAAACCGCTCGGGCTGAAGGAGATAATGAAACTTCCCTACTTTGGACATTCATATTTCTCTTCATTCCTCCATCAACTGTGGCACACCCATCCTCCGTCCACCGTCAGAATCTCGCCTGTGATGTAAGAGGACGCATCGGAAGCCAGGAAGATCACGGGTCCCACCAATTCTTCCGGAAGGCCGAAGCGCCCCAGAGGAATTCGTTCAACCATTTGGCGCCCGTACTCCGAGCTGTCCAGTTTGCGTTCCACAGTCATGGGCGTCCGGAACATGCCCGGTGCGATGGCATTGACCCGTACTCCCCGGGATGCCCACTCCACCGCCAGCGAACGGGTCAGGTTCTCCACACCGGCCTTGCTGGCATTGTAAGCCGGCGCATGGTGGAGGAAGGAAGCCACGTGACCGTGCACCGATGCGATGTTAATGATGCTTCCCCTTCCTTGCTCTGCCATGAGCCGCCCCGCTTTCTTGCAGCAAAAGAATGTCCCCGAGAGGTTAACCGCCAATATCCTGTTCCAGTCCTCCACAGAATATTCCAGTGTGCTGCCGATAATCTGGATTCCGGCGAAGTTGACCAGGACATCCAGTGAACCAAAGGTATCCCGGACTTTCATGGTGACCTTCTCCACCGAGTCCAAAGAGGTCACGTCCATGTAGATAGCCACGGCCTGGCCGCCGGTCTCCTCCACAGCACGGGCGGTTTCCCCCGCCGCCCGTTCGTCAATGTCTGCCGCAGCCACCCTCGCCCCCGCCCGGGCAAGTCCCATGGATATCGCCCGACCCAAACCGCCTCCAGCACCCGTTACCAGAGTGGAGCGGCCAGCAAGGTCAAATAGTTCTTGAACCTCCATGTGCGAAAACCCCCCATTCATCGCTATAAAAGAGACCTCGCGATGTTCACACTTTATTGAACATCGCGAGGCACATGACTCTCAATACTTATCCAGCGGGAGCTGGGCGTCCTGGATCTTCTTTATCAAATCCCGATCCAAATTCAGTTTCTTAATCTGCTCTTCCCAGATCTTCTTGCCCGCCTCCATCCACAACTTCATCTCATCGGTTGTGGGGGTATAGAGCTTGTTCCCATGTTCGATCATTTTTCGTCGAGTATAATCATTCAGATAGTTATCGTAAGTATAGGCTGCAAGGTCCGCCTCGGTGGCTGCCTGGTCTACCAACTTCTTATGAGGGGGCGACAGCTTATTCCATTTGTTCAGGTTCATGACAATGATGTGCCAGGTGCCGATCCCGCCTGTATCGGTCTGGTAAGGGCAGACTTCGTATACCTTGGACAAATAGGCCCACATGTCCGGGATATATGTGCCGTTGACGATGCCCTGCTTGACAGCGGTGTAAGTCTCTGACCATGCGATGGGAACCGGGCTGAAGCCCCAGGTCCGCAGCAGCTCTTGATTGACCGGAGAGGCTGTCACCCTGATCTTGATCCCCTTGGCGTCCTCAGGGACTCGAACCTCGCGCTTGCTGTTCTGGACGTTCCGCTCCAGGCCGATGGGAAACATCATCAAGAACTTGAACCCTTCTTCCATTATACGCTTTTCAATAATGCTCCGAATTTCTGGATTGGTCAATACGCGATAGAAGTTGTATCCCCCGTGTACAATGTAGGGTAGATCGAAGGGCTGCAATGCACGACCAACATGGGAGTAGTTGGCGTTGGAGGAGCAGCAGATGTCAATGGTCCCTAACTTCACCGATTCCAGTAACTTCTTGTCGCTACCAAGTGCACTTGCGCCATGCACATCGACAATGATCTCGCCTTTGGAGTATTTCTCCAGACGAGCCTTGAATTCCTCGGCGGCCCAGTAAGTGGTCACCGCTGGCGTGCCGGTATGCCCGTAAATCAGCTTGATGGGAGCAGCGAATATGGACGAGCTGTAAGACAATGTTAAAGCTAAGCTGATAATTACGACTATGCACATTGAAATAGGTTTACTTCTCATAATGCAACTCCTTTTCATTTTTAGGCCTCATGCTTATTGAGATTTATAGAGATAATCCATTGATTAAAATTGTGCATCACCTCCTTATTCTGCTCTACAAAATCATCAATGAGATTAGTAAGAGCGCTTATTGGTGGGGAAAAGGATCGCCGGTCATATGCGAGGATTTATTTTTTCCCTTCTTGGTTTCGTGCAGTCCATCCTTACAGATTTCTCAGACAATACCAGCCAACATCTCGATCGCCTGGATTACAGCAGAAAAATCATCTCTATTCATTCCTCGTGCCATAGTACCGTTAAACACTTGTTTGACTATACGTCCAGCAGGTGGACTCACTTCAAGGGAATTACACAGTTCCAATGCCAGACCGATGTCCTTATGCATATGTTCCAGAGGGAATTTAGGCAAGAAAACCCGTATTTTTATAGTAGGCGCTTTACTATCAAGATAAAAATTTTCCGCTCCGCTATAAGAAATGGCTGTAACCATATCATCAAAAATTAGCCCATTTATTGGCCTAGTGTAAAGATCTCGGAAACGCCTTCTCATGTCTCTGCCGCTAAAAGTTTAAAGCAGAGTTTCATTAATAGACCCTTACCATTTTCAGCCATTCGGGTTGATATTTTTACCCATGCACTTTTAAAATAAGTTGAACCTTCTCAAAGACATTTACTGAGCCGTCTACTAGTATGCCCAGATCCCTCGATACAGCAGTTGTTTAACTCATAACGACAGAAGTGTCAAGCATCATTCCATCAGTCTTTTTAACTTTTTGAGCGATCTCTACACTAACCTTTTTTGAGATTGTGCTCATGTTAACCACTAAACTACCACGCTAAAGCCCTTCAAAAGCTCCATTTTCACCAAGCAACACCTCTTCAACATAAGGGCTGTAAGGTAGCATAAGTATGATAACATCTGACGCCCGAGCCACCTCTGCAGGCTTTTATTTAACTAAAACTCCTTTTGCCAAAAGTCATTTGATCAGTTCAGAATTAAGGTCGTAAACCGCCATCTCATAGCCAGCCTACATGATATTGCGACAGATAAGTTCACTCATAATCCCGAGCCCAATGAAACCTATTTTCACAAATATGGTTCATCCGACTAAAGCGTACTTTGTTTCATGAATGGCCATGATTTTG
>CAZTAS010000009.1:0-49432 GCA_964611635.1 uncultured Thermodesulfobacteriota bacterium | reverse complement strand
GATTCCTAACGCGGTTCTCCAGTTCGACCCCCTCTCCACCGATCTCTTTGAAACCAGCCGAGATTATGATCAGGCCTTTTACGCCTTTTTGGGCTGCCTCCTCAATAACCTGGGGAGATGAACGGGCCGGCACAATGATGACCCCCAGGTCCACGGGTCCAGGGATATCAGTCAATGAGGGATAGCAGGGCACGCTGTTGATAAACTGCGCTCTGGGATTAACCGGGTAAACTACACCTTGAAACTCTGCATTCAGGATATTGCGAAAGACATCATTTCCAACGCTTCCCTTCCGTGAGGATGCCCCTATAACGGCAATTGAATGCGGGTTCATAATTGCTTCGACATCTCTTCCCATGCCTTAACCTCCTGCGCAATACAAAATGCATGATGCCGATGGATCATTATCAATGAAACTATCTGGGAATTCAGCAGAGTGGTCATCCCTAGATTTACTTTGTTTGTTGGAAAATTATTTCGAGATTGGAAGTTGTCCTATCCGCAAACTCGTCCATAGACCTGTAAGGATCCAGATCCTTATCCCTTGCCATTTCTTCCAGAGAAATGCCCCTCTTCTCACCCCGCCGCGCTACGGATTCCATACGGCGGAGGTATTCGCTCATTTCTTTTACTGCCTTTCTCGGGCTTGCCGGGCCGTGCCCCGGGATTATGCTTACGATGTCCCATCCCTGCAAAATGTCCAGAGAACGTTTCCATCCTGCCAAGTTTGAGTGTTCCATTAATGGTAAGCTTCCCACTATGATGAGATCGCCGCTGAAAAGAATCCTCTGCTCTGGCAGATAGACCACCAGATCCGAATCCGTGTGAGCCGGAGCCATCGGATAAATCTGGATTTCCATCTCTCCTATCATGAGATCCATGCGTCCGCTTATCAGTATGTTGGGGAAATAGGGATGAACAGCATCCAGTGCCGATCCGAAAAGTGGCCGATACCACTCCACCAGCTGACCTCCCCATTCCTTCATAATGCGTCGGCAAGCCGAGTGAGCTATAATGCGTGCCCATGAACTGAAAAGTTGGTTGCCCAGCGTGTGATCACCGTGGAAATGAGTATTGATGATGTGTAGAATAGAAAGGTTGGTCCTTTGACGTATTGCGCTGAGTAAGCTGGCTGATTGAACTGGTGTGGTATGTGTGTCCACAACGGCCACTCCTTCGGTGCCTATGATGAATCCAGCGTTGGAATTATAATCGGCCCCGATATGGGCGAATACATTCCGATCCACTTCTATCAATTCCAGGGCATCTGAAGAAGAAGTCTTCGTATCCATGAGCACCTTCCTTACCTTCCATGAAAAGGACATTAACTACACACATAATAATAAAAATCTTTAATTTCGAATTCTGGCCATAGTAAATATGAAACATCAATTTGTAAAGGACATTCCTTCTCTTTCCCCATATCGCCCTAGGAAAGTGAACGGAATGAGGGTGATATTTGGGTGCCCGTTATTTTTATAAATTAATACAATAAAGACTTTCTTGCAATTAGCTATATTATGTGGTAACAAAAATTTTATAAAAATCCAGTGTAGATGGTAAGTGCGTATACAATCAAACCTTCAGAGATCACAAACAGCAAATTTCCGTTCTCTGGATTGGGCACTCCGAATAAATTAATGTAGAATGCTACTTTTCCCATCCCGAATCAATTGATTTCCTGGGAATGGCTGGGAAAAGGAACAAGGATATTGTCATCGAGATCGTGAAGCAAGGGATGATCTCAAAAGTCATAGCCGTTCAGGAAGGGGATTCCCTTGCTGAATGAATGTTTATTCTCTGTGAGGACAAGGTTTGAAAGCTTCCAATTATGCGCTGCGATCAGCTGGTAGATATGAGTAATGACAAAGATATCGAGGAGTATACTCATTCGAAAGAAACATAACTGGATGAATATGAGTTCTACTACCTTTTGACCAAATTGATTTATCGGGAACTCATGATCCATGACCATCTTTTCCGAGATTATGGTGGAACAGGGGGCCTTGATCATCACCGAAAATCTTCTTGATGTGCTTCCCGTAACGAAGATGAGCAAGATCGTGGGCATCATAGCCGAGTCCAATATCTTTAAATTTCTGGCACGCATGTCCGGGGCTATCTTCAGGGGGAACGAAGATCGGTGTGGAGATCGATGACACGGCTGACTCTCTGTATCCCCTGCTTGAGATTATCAGAAAGCACTGGGCGAAGGTCATAAGCATTTTTTCCATGGACGAGCAGGTGCCAGAGGGACGCCGTTGTTGTGTCAGGGGGTCGAGCGTAAAAGAGCTGGGACTTCTGATTCAAAATACAAAGGAGCAATTTCCCATTGCCTTCAAGGCCGGATCATGATGGCATTGCTGGCAAGTTTCTACTGATTTCTAACTATTAATCAGAATATAACCGAAAAATCATGGCACGCAACCCAATCACCAATGAAGGATACAGAAAACTCCGGGCCAGGCTGGACCATCTCCAGCGTGTTGAAATGCCCAAAATTGTGCAGGCCATCGAGGAAGCAAGAGCGCACGGGGACATCTCCGAGAACGCCGAGTTTCAGGCTGCCAAAGAACAGCAAGGGTTCATTCATGCTCAGATTAGCGACCTCCAGTCACGCATGAGCAATCTGATTATCGTGGATGTGAGCCAGCTTTCAACGGACCACGTCAGCTTCGGCTCAACGGTGGTGCTGGAAGATCTGGACAACGGGCAAAAGCTTTCCTATCAATTGGTTGGTGAGGATGAGGCAGATCCCAGCGCTGGAAAGATCTCTATAATCTCTCCGTTGGCTGCGGCCATGAAGGGAAAGAAAATCGGGGATGAAATTCAGGTTCGAACGCCAAAAGGAATCAGAGAGTTCGAGATTCTGGATGTTCGATGATATCAGGCTCGTAAATTTATTTCTTGATCTTAATAATATTTTCATATAGTGTGATGCCTTGATATGAGTGAAATTCTTGCGGGTAATATCTTCGCTGTGTTCTTATGACAAGCATGAAAATGCTTCCCTTGGATGGAACCATAAAGGCATTTTCAAATTTAATACCAGCCTTGGGAAAAGAAATTATCCGTCCAGAAAAAGAGAGCTCAATATAAAAAATGATTGTTCCATCAGCAATTCTTATGATAGTGAACATTAGCATATAACCACAGTTAAATTGCTGGGACATTCTTAAAAATTTATTTTATAATTATCAATGCCGGAGCTACAGACCGGGGGAGAGACTCCGACGGGGCGCCGAAGGGGCAAGGAATATTGAAACTCTCAGGCAAAAGGACCCCGGTCCACTGATCTTCTGGAGAGTCCGAAATCCAGCCAAAGGAATGATGGCGCAATATCAGGCCTTTTGCTGCGCTTTCCGGCACCGAAGGGGCAAACCTGCTTTACATCGGGTGAATCTCTCAGGTAAAAGGACAGAAGAGGGATGTTTGGCGAACACCCTTTTTTGTCCTTTTATTTTTATCAATCAATATATGAAAGGAGACAGCATGCATTTCCCGGAAGAACTTTGGTATTCAAAGACTCATGAATGGGCTCGTAAGGAAGGCGACGAGGCTGTGGTGGGAATCACGGACTTTGCACAGGATGCCCTGGGAGATGTGGTTTTCGTGGATCTTCCGCAAGAGGGCGTCACTTTTAAGGCAGGAGATGTTTTCGGTTCCATAGAGTCCGTAAAAGCGGTATCGGAGCTCTATGCCCCCCTAAGTGGCGAGGTCACGGCCATTAACAATGTTTTGGAAGAGCATCCTGAATTAGTCAACGATGATCCATACGGGCAGGGGTGGATGATCCGTCTCCGGCTTTCCAATCCAAATGACTGGGACTTAATGGAAACTGCGCGATCTTACCAGAAGGGCCTGGAAAAAGAAGAATAAAGCAGTCGCAAATATCCCGCTGAAGAACAATCCTCGAATGGAGGTATATTATGCCTTACATTCCAGCAACTCAAGAGGAATTGACCTCTATGCAAAGAACGATGGGCATTGAACGAGCTGATGAGCTCTTTGACTCGGTGCCCCCTGAAATCCGGTTAAAGGAGCCGCTCAACCTGCCGCCCCCCATGTCGGAGCCTGAACTCATGGCCCATCTCCGCAGGCTGGCCGGGGAGAACGCATCTTCCTGGCTTTCTTTCCTGGGAGGAGGAATTTATCCCCACTATATTCCCGTGGTCGTGGATCATCTGGCGGGAAGGGCTGAATTCGTCACCGCCTATACTCCATATCAGCCCGAAGCCAGCCAGGGAACCCTGCAGGCCATCTTCGAATATCAAACCCTGATCTGCATGCTCGCCGGGATGGATATTTCCAATGCCTCCATGTACGACGGTGCCTCCGCGTTGGCCGAGGCCGCCTTGATGGCCTGCAGGGCTGGCAACAAGTCCGGGCTGCTGGTCAGTGCCGGAGTTAACCCTCAGTACCGGGAAGTATTGCGGACGCTCGGGGCCTCTCTTGAAATGGAGCTGCGCGACATACCCCTGGGGGAGAATGGAAAAACCCGTGATCCCCGGGATTTCCTAAATGGCGAGATAGCGGCCATTCTTATCCAGAGCCCTAACTACTTCGGATGCATCGAGGATTTGAAGAGCGCCGCCGATGCGGCTCATCAACGGGGGGCACTGCTGGTGGCATGTGCCACCGAAGCTCTGTCTCTGGGGATGCTCAAGTCCCCCGGCGCCCAGGGCGCGGACATCTTCGTTGGAGAAGGGCAGTCATTCGGTTTGCCCCGGTCATTCGGCGGTCCCTTGCTGGGCATTCTGGCCGCCCGCCAAGAACAGCTTCGACGAATGCCGGGGCGGCTGGTGGGGCAGACTGTTGACAGGCGCGGCAATACGGGCTACGTGTTGACCCTGGCTGCCAGGGAGCAGCATATCAGGAGAGAGAAGGCCACTTCCAACATATGTACCAACGAATCATTAATGGCCCTCAGGGCGGCCGTTTACCTGTGCGCTCTGGGTCCCCGTGGACTTCTGGACGTGGCCCGACTCAACCTCCTAAAGGCACGCTACGCTCAAGAGCGCATCACTTCCATCTCTGGATTCCGAATGGCCTTCTCCGCACCGGTCTTCAATGAATTCACCGTCATGACACCCGGGCCCGTAGCGGAGCTTCTGGAAGGCCTCCGCGGCCGTCGGATCCATGGAGGAATCGATGTTTCCAGGCACATCCCGGGCGGAGGAGATGCCCTTTTGATCTGTGTGACTGAAATGCATTCGAAGGAAGACATAGACAGGCTCTGTTCAGCCCTTGCCGATGGAGGACAAGAACCATGAGCGATATGCGCAATAGCAAACGTGGTCTGCAAGTGGATGAGCCGCTGATTTTCAATCGAGGAGCACCCGGACGCCGCGCTTTCATGCCGCCCCCCTGCGATGTGGCTGAGCTGGAAGCTGAGAAGCTCATCCCCCCGGATTTGCTGAGGAAGGATGTGGACGGATTCCCCGAAGTTAGTCAGGTGGAACTGGTTCGCCACTTCACACGGCTATCGCAGTGGAACATGGGGATAGATACGGCCTTCTACCCGCTGGGCTCTTGTACCATGAAATACAATCCCAAGGTCAACGAGGAGGCAGCCGCCCTTCATGGATTCTCGGAGCTTCACCCCTGCGTGGATCAGCGGGATGCCCAGGGTATCCTCCGGTTGATGTTTGAGTTGGAGCGGTACTTGTGCGAAATCAGCGGAATGTCCCGGGTGACGCTTCAGCCTGCTGCGGGCGCACAGGGGGAGCTCACCGCAATGCTGATGATCCGTGCTTATCATGTGGAGCGCGGTGATCCGCGCAGGCGCGTGATTCTTCCAGACTCCTCCCATGGGACTAATCCCGCATCCACGGCACTGTGCGGCTACAATGTGGAAACAATCCCCAGCGACCGGCGGGGACTTGTGGACACCTCCGTTCTGCGCCAGCGCCTTGGCCCCGATGTGGCGGCCCTCATGCTAACCAATCCTAACACACTGGGATTATTTGAGCGAGACATTCTGGAGATAACCCGGCTTGTTCACGATGCCGGGGCACTGGTTCACTGCGATGGGGCAAACCTCAACGCCATCGTTGGGATTTGCCGCCCAGGAGACATGGGATTTGACACCATCCAGTTCAACCTGCACAAAACGTTCTCAACACCTCACGGTGGCGGAGGTCCCGGTGCGGGCCCCACTGGAGTCTCGGAAACGCTGGTTCCCTATCTGCCCGTTCCCACGGTTGAAATGGTTGATGGCCGTTTCTGGCTCGAGTACACCTGGCCGCGTTCCATTGGCCGCGTCCGTTCTTTTTACGGCAACATCGGTGTGATGATCAGAGCCTACGCATACATCCTTGCACTGGGACCTGAAGGTGTCAGGCGGGTAGCCGAAGCATCCGTGATCAATGCCAACTATCTGCTGCAAAGGCTAAAGGGCAAATATCAGACGAAGTATGGCGGTCGGTGCATGCATGAGTTCGTCCTGGATGACAGTAATCTGGCTCCCCATGGCGTATCCACCCTTGACGTAGCCAAACGGCTCATCGACTACGGTTTCCACCCACCCACCATATACTTCCCGTTGATAGTCAAGGGCGCTCTGATGGTGGAGCCGACTGAGACCGAGACGCGGGAAACTCTGGATGCGTTTGCGGAAGCCTTGGAAGCTATTGCACAAGAGGCCGAGAGGGACCCGCAGTTATTGCATCAGGCCCCCCACTCAACAAGGCTGAGCCGACTGGACGAGACACAGGCCGCCCGCAAACCAGTTTTGCGATGGAGGCGGGCAAACACCCGTTAGTAAATTGCACCGGCCGCTGGCTGGCGCTGGCCACCCGGCGGGCGAAAACCACCGAAATATTCATCTGCCATTGGCTGGCGGCCACCGAAGGAAAAACCATGGAATGGATCTGTGTTGATGCCCCGGCCAGCATCGGCAATGCTGGGCCTGGATTCGACGTCCTGGGTATGGCAGTGACCGGCCCGGGCGATCGGGTCTGGGCCCGCAGGCTGCCGCAGGCAGGCGTGTTCATACGAGAGGTCATGGGCCTGTCAGATGGGATCCCGCTGGATCCGAAGCTGAACAGCGTGTCAATCGCTGCTAATGGAGTTCTGCACGCCCTGGGCATAAGGGAAGGGCTAGAGCTGAGAATAAGCAAGGGGATCCCGCCGGCAAGCGGGTTGGGCAGCAGCGCCGCCAGTGCCTGTGCCGGGGCCTTTGCAGCAAATGCCCTTTTTGGATTTTCTTTGCCCAAGGAAAAGCTGCTTCCTTTCTGTGTGGAGTCTGAGCGAGCCACCTCGGGGGACGCTTATGCGGACAATGTGGCCGCCAGTCTCCTGGGAGGACTGGTACTAATCCAAAGCACCGATCCCGTAGAAGCAATCTCACTGGGCGCCCTGGAAGGCGTGCACTTCGTTGTCGCCACGCCCAGGTTCGCCCTGACCACCCGGGAGAGCCGGGGGGTACTGCCAGCGGACATTCCCATGAAGGCCGCCGTGGCTAATTTGTCGTTCGTTGCCTCGGTGGTGGCCGGCCTTTTAAAAAAAGATGTCCAGCTTTTCGGCCGGGGTATCCAGGACTATCTGGTGGAGCCGTTCCGAAGTCCGCTCATTCCGGGCTTCCACGCTGTCAAGGCTGCAGCACTTGAAGCGGGAGCCCTGGGATGCGCCATATCCGGAGCAGGCCCCAGCATATTTGCCGTTACCGAGAATGAAGATATTGCCCGTGTGGTGGGCGAACGGATGTGTGATGGCTTCACGAAACATGGGCTTGACTCCGTAATTCGCCTCGCCGTCATGGACGACCAGGGGACAAAAATAGTGTCGCCAGAATGAAGAATAACAATATGAATGCAGAGTCTCCTGAAACAAACTTCCGCAATTTTCTATTTTCTCCAGAATAAAGGAGATTTTATGCCATGAGTGCAGGAAAAAAGATAGAAAAAAAGGCATTAAACCTGATGGAACCTATTGTGAGATCGACTCTGAAGCGCGCAGACCCTTTCTTGGCCCGGCTTGCGCAGATGGAGGAGGAGCGCCAGGAAGAAAAGATAATTTTGATCCCCTCGGAGAGCTATTGTCCCCAGCCTGTACGAGAGGCACTTGCTACTGGCTTTGGCAGCCTGTATGCAGAAGGTCATCCTCCGCCGCGAATGCTGAATGAGGAGCGAAACAGGCTTGAAGAGATTGAGCGCCAGAGGTCCCTGATCCGCCGCTATGCAAACCGTCGATATTACAAGGGCTGCGAGTTCGCTGACCTGGTTGAGGCGCTGGCCTGCCTGAGGGTGTGCAGCCTTTTTGCCACCCGAACTCATCCTCCTGAGACCATCCACGCTAACGTGCAACCTCTATCAGGCGCGGCGGCCAACAACGCCGTGTACGAGGCATTCATGAGCCCAGGGGACACACTTCTGGGGTTGCGTCTGAGTATGGGGGGCCACCTCACTCACGGAAGCCCCCAGAACCGATCAGGGCGACATTATCGGGTAGTTTCCTACGAAGTTAACCCTAATACAAGCCAATTGGACTATGATGGCATCGAGCGCCTGGTCCACGAATATTGCCCGAGGATTATCGTAGCCGGCTTTAGCGCCTTCCCTTGGGCCGTGGACTGGCGCCGACTGCGCCGTATTGCCGACGGTATCCCCGGTTGCCTGGTACTGGCCGATGTAGCCCACACCGCTGGACTCATCGTGGCTGGCGTGTATCCCAACCCCATCGATTTCACTCACGTGGTATCTTTCACCACCCACAAGACTATGTGCGGCCCCAGAGGCGCGGTAATCCTTACCACCGATCCCGATATGGCCAGAGCGATTGATGATGCTGTCTTTCCAGGCGAACAGGGGGGGCCTCACTTTCATTCCATTGCGGCTAAGGCTGTCGCCTTCCACCTGGCAGCTAACCCCGAATTCCGAGCTCTGCAGCGCCGGACCGTAGAAAACGCCAGGAACCTGGCTGCGTCCCTGGAGAAGAGGGGCCTTACCATCGGCTATGGCGGTACCAACTCCCATCTTCTGCTGGTGGACCTGCGAAAGCTGAAAACCCCCACCGGGGAGAGGCTCTCCGGCGAAATCGCCTCCCGCATCCTGGAGCTGGCCGGGCTGGTAGTCAATAAAAATGCCATATGGGATGACGACGACGCAGCCCACCCCAGCGCCATAAGGCTGGGGACAACGTGGGCTACCCAGCGCGGGATGGGCACGGCTGAAATGGACGTCATAGCCGAAGTCATCCACGACATTCTTACAAACATCCACCCGTTCCACTACATCACTTCCGAAGGGAAAGTCGGGCGAGGGAAAATAGATCACCACGTGCTCAAGCGCTGCCGGGACCGCGTGCGATCCCTGCTGGAGCCCAGATTGGCCCCATCGGTGCTGGCGACCGAAGAGCCGGAAGGGCCTGCATGGATCTCCATCCGCGGAGATGAGGACCGAGTTCGCACTTTCCTCCAGGAGGCCTTTACAGCGGACCTTTATAGTATTCAGCCCGGTGAGGTCCGACCCTCCCTGATCCTAAACAGCGATGGGAAGGTGCTGGATAGAGTTGTGGTCGGCGACGTGGAAAGCGATGATGGGGAGCTCAAGGTACTGCTGGCCGCATCTTCCGGTCGAAGGGATGATATCGCTGCATGGCTTGACGGGCTTTCAGATGGATACGTGAGGTTCAGTAAGAGTGACGTTCTGGCCAAAGTTCACGGCCCGGTTATGGTGGAGGTTCTGCCCCAGGGCGTGCAAGGATCTCCGGTGATGGCCAATGCCTGGGCGGCAGATCCTCCGCATCAAGCGGCTGCGGCTGATGAATTGGCACGGTGTGAGCCCGGGCTGGTGTCCCATGAGAATGCGTTCTTTGTGGGCAAAGAATTGCTGAAGGCCCCGGGCAGGCGAGAGATGAAGCCGTTTCGCTTCCAGCCCCCTGATGGGCCCCTCAAGCGCACGTGCCTGTATGAAGAACATAAACGAGCGGTTCCCTCAAACTATATGGTCCCCTTCGCTGGCTGGGAGATGCCGGTGCGCTATGGCCTCATTGCCCAGGAACACCGGGCGGTGCGGGAGTGTGCTGGACTCTTCGACGTGGCTCACATGGGTGTGCTGGAGGTCGGCGGGCCATTTGCCGGGAGGTTTCTGGATCTGGTGAGCACTAACTCCATCATCAACCTGGTCCCGGGCAGGGCCATGTATGGCTATCTGCTGGACGGGGAGGGAGAGGTCGTTGACGACATTATGATTTACCGGGTAGATCGAGACTGCTTCATGATGGTGGTCAACGCCGCCAACAACGACCACTTGATCGCCTGGCTCAACTACCTCAACGAGGGCGGCCTGCTGCCAGGCCCCGACGGCCCGGTGGCGCTCGAGGGGAAGGCGCGGATTCGGAACCTCAAAGACCCCTCCGCTGGAGAAGACCAGCGAGTTGATATTGCCCTTCAAGGGCCGAACTCCATGGACGTTCTGGCACGGGTCCTCCGTTCCAAGGTGGAAGTTGCGAGATTGTCTCAGTTGCTTCACAACGATTTTATCGAGATGGAGCTTGCAGGGGCCCCGGCTCGTGTATCGCGAACGGGCTATACCGGGGCCGAGTTAGGCTTTGAGATTTACATACACCCTGAAGCTGCGCTGATTTTGTGGCGCCAGCTTCTGGAGTCCGGGAAGCCCCTGGGGCTGGTGCCCTGCGGGCTGGGTGCGAGGGACTCCCTGCGCACCGAGGCCGGTCTGCCTCTCCACGGCCACGAACTGGCAGGTGAGCAGCATATCTCGCCCATCGAGGCTGGCTATGCGGCCTTCGTAAAAATGCACAAGCCTTTCTTCGTGGGCCTGGAGATTATGAGGCGCCACATCATGGAGACAAGGCGCGGCATCGTGCGATTCCAGGTAATGACCCGTTCCCCCCGCATGCTGAACCCCGGAGATCCCGTGGTGGACCGCCAAGGGAAATTCGTGGGACGAGTTACCAGCGCTGCAATGGCTGGCGATAGGCTCGTTGGGATGGCCCTGGTAGATTCCGCATACACCCGCGAGGGCACGCGCCTGAACGTCTTCCCGGTCCGGGGGAAAATCCCCGAGGGCCCCGAGCCGCTGGAGAACATCGTGACCCGAGGCCGTGCCGCCATCCCCATAGAGGCTGAGGTGATTCCAAGATTCATGGCTCCGCACGAGATAAGCTCGGCTGCGGAGCAAGCTTCCGCCGGGTAAGATGAGGCTGTGCTCCTCGGGGCGGGATTTCATCATGGAGGTGAGTACAAATAAGACGAAAAGCTCCTATTTCTTGATAACTTGTAACAAGCAGGTCATACCGGAGGCAAAGTTGATATGGTGACATACAAACTGTTGTTGCGGACCTGAAGCCCTTTACGAGTGGGAAACAAGGATGCAACCCTGGTCGAAATAAATCCCCATCTTTTCCGACAGCGAGAAGGGGGGTTTTGCTTTTCTGCGGTCGGGAGTGCCGGCTGATGAAAATGTAACAAACCAAGGGCAAGAATTTTCCCGACTTTTATTGACAAACAAAAATAAGGAATTATACTTTTATAACATGTGAGAACAGATAAACAAATTATAAGGAGATACAACATGAAAGAGTTTCAAAAGGAGATGCTTCGTGTGTGGAAGTCGTCTTGGGAAAGCTACGTGAAGAGCCTAACAATGTTGCAGGACCAGGGCGACAAGATGCTCGACCTGCTTTTCACGCAAAGCGAAACTATGCAGGAGGAATCAAAAAAGCTCCTCAAGGAGTGGAGAGCCAATACCAAAGAGGCACAGAAGTCCTATATCCAGTCTGTGGAACAGAACCTCCAAAAGATTGAAGAACTGCTCGGGAAAGAGTAGGCGATTAACTGTCAGTACGAGTCCATTGTCAGCGGGAAGCCATGGACATGCTCTCCAGGAAATGAATGAAAGAAGGTACAGCACGTGAACAAGGATCTTCTCGAACTCTGGGGGCAAACGCTTCTGGAGATGGTAAAGATTGCAAAGGGCCCCCAGGGCTTTTTCAATCTATTCCAAAATGGTTTCGCTAAGACAGAGCAGAGACATGATTCCATGCATGAACAGTTCATGAAGCTCTGCCAGAAGACCTTTGGAAAAGAAGGTATAGAGGCGTTCAACGCCCTGATGAAGGAATTCTATGAGAATGCCGGGGTTGTTCCTCGTGCCCAGTACAATGAACTTTATGAGAGGTATGTCGAGCTGAAGGACAGGGTTCGGGAACTGGAGGAGAAAATCGAGAAGATGAAAAAGAAGCTTGAAGTGGGGATGACAGCGCCTTCTGATTTGATGGAGCAGTGGACCGAGGCGGTGAAAAAATATGCCGAGATCAATCAGCAATTTTTCGCGGAATTCAGCAAATTTTTTAAACAATAGAGAGGGATGTATTCAATGGTAAGGCAGGAACAACAAAAGGATTTTATCTCGCTGTGGACTGAATTTCAGAAGAACTACCTCAGCCAGTGGACGGATTTTTCCAGTAAGATCTACCAGCCATGGATGGATGCCATGAGCTTCGAGAAGGGTGTGAAGACACCTTTTACGGCTGTGGATATGTTTCCCAGGTGGAGCGAAATGATCCGGGAAACCATGAGAAAGGCGGCAGAGCAGGCCCAGGAGGGACTGGGGCCGGTCGTTTTTTCCAGAATCCTCAGGGCAAGTAATGTCTTCGTGGTTTTGAACGAGTTCTGGATGGAGATTCTCAAGGATCTTCCCGAGTTATACCAGGCCAAGGGGGATGATGTCAAATCGCGGGAGATCTTTGAGCGATGGATCAAGCATTATAACAGGGTCTTCGAGCAGTTGGTTGGCTCCCCCATCGGGGATAAGGCCCAGGAGATGATGACCTCCTGGTTGAACATAGTACAGAATAACCAGGCTGCCATGGGATTAATGTGGAACCCATGGATCCAGGTCATGCCCAAATGGCGCGAACAGTCTGAGAAATTCCTAAAAGGGGATTTGGGGGCTTTATCTCAAGCCCGGAGCCTCTGGCGAGAGGTCTATGACGAGACCCTGGGCCGCGTCTTCAGGATGCCGGCTTTTGGATTAACCAAAGAACACACGGAAAGGCTGAGGAGGACGTACGATGCGTTCGTACAATATTGGCTCTCCTTGCCCAGTTTCTATCAACTCGTTTACAACACGGGCTCGGAGGCACTGAAAGAGGTCTTTGAAAAGGTGCAAAACCTGAAGTTTGATGAAGTGACCCCAGAGACCGTTCGAGAAATCTACCAGATCTGGTGGACCACCAATGAGAACGCGTTCTTTGAGCTTTTCAAGAGTCCCGAGTTTTGCAGCGCCATGGGTGAAGTGCTGAACTATGGGCTCAGGCTCAAGAAACGACTGGATGAGCTTACAGCGGAGTGGTGCAAGGCGCTGTCCATTCCCTCGAATCGGGAGTTCGATGAGGTGGCTATGGCGGTCCAGGAGCTTCGAAGAAAGGTGCATACGCAGCAAAAAACCATTGAGGAACTTCAACGAAAACTTGAGAAGACCGCATAGGAGAGATAAAGATGGAATTCACTTATGAGAAATACCCTGCGCTTTTTGTAAACGAGTTGGAGAAATACAGCAGCCGGTTTCTTAGGCTTACAGAGACACTCCTGAAGATGGAAGACATTGATCTTGCCACCTCCCCAAAGGATTTGGTCTTCCAGGAGGACAAGATCAAGCTTTATCATTTTCGTCCCAGGACAAAGAAGACATGTCCCGTTCCCCTTCTCATTGTCTACGCCCTGGTGAACCGTGAGACCATGATGGACCTGGAGGAAGGTAGAAGCCTCATCCGTAACCTGCTCGATCGAGGCCTTGACATCTACATTATCATCTGGGGGGACCCTTCGAGAGTGGACCGCTATGTGACGCTCGATGACTACATCGACATGTACCTTGACGATTGCGTGGAATATATCCGAAGGGAAAAAAGTCTGGAAAAAATCAACTTGATGGGGGTTTGCCAGGGGGGAACGTTCTGCGCCATGTATGCCGCTCTCTACCCCGAGAAAATCAGAAATTTAATCACCATAGTGACACCCATCGATTTTGCTACCGATGATGGACTCTTAAATATATGGGCACAGTACATCGATGCAGACCTGATGGTGGACACAATGGGGAATATTCCGGGCGATCTCTTAAATCTCGGCTTCCTGATGCTTAAGCCCTTTCAGTTGATGATGGACAAGTACCTGGGATTGGTTGACAGTGCGGAAGACCCGGCAAGAATCCAGAACTTCCTCAGGATGGAGAAGTGGATTTTCGACAGCCCGGACCAGGCCGGTGAGGCATTTCGTAAGTTTCTAACCGAGTCTTACAAGAAAAACAGCCTGATCAAGGGCGAGCTCGAGATCGGGGGCAGAAAGGTGGATTTAAAGAAGATCGACATGCCGCTTCTCAACATTTACGCGGAGCAGGATCATCTGGTTCCTCCCTCCTCGTCCAAGCCTTTTGAAGAATTTGTATCGTCCAGGGATGTGACCACCAAAAGCTTCTCCGTTGGACATATTGGGATGTATGTGAGCTCAAAGTCACAGAAGGAGCTTGCGCCAATGATCGCAGAATGGGTCATGGAACGCTCGGAGGACACGGAGAAAGCAGAGTCCAGGCCCTTCAAAGCTGCAGCGACCCGACACCGGCAGGCGCAACAAAGGCCGGGTCCCAGAAGACGAAAAAATAATTAGAGAGCATCGCAAGGGATACCATGGAAAAAGGACTGACTATAAATCAATTAGAACTCGAGCAGACTCACGAAAGCAGTGTCACCATCACTGAAGAAATGATCGAGCGTTTTGCACAGGCTACCGGTGATTACAATCCCATCCACCTGGATGAGGAATACGCCAAAAAGACAATTTTCAAAAAGCGGGTTGCACACGGTATGCTCCAGGCCGGCATCCTTTCAGGGGTTTTGGGCACTGGTTTCCCGGGCGTGGGAACGATCTACCTTTCACAGAGCTTCAAGTTTCTCAAGCCGGTTTTCATAGGCGACCGGATTACATTGCGCCTGAGGGTGCTGGAGCTTATAAAGGGAAAAAACCGCGTCAGCCTGGAAACCGTCTGCACCAATCAGAGCGGTGAAACCGTCCTCATCGGTGAAGCCCTGGTTATGCCTCCCACTTAAGGTTCTGTGCGGCCCGGAAAAATCTCTTACAATATGTTTCCACATATCAACCTTCCCCGGCCAATTATAAGGGAGGACTTGCCGGAAGGTGCAGATATGAAGCCTCCAGGGGGCAAGTGCGGCCTGGAAAGGCGTGCGCGCCTTCGTCCTCGGATAATGAAGGAACTGCTTCGAGGTGATGGTAAAAACTCTTTTGTTCTTGGCAGGTAAAATAGTACCCACCATAGAGCTGCTGCTGAAAGATTATTGATATTACGGATCTGGGGCGGCTAGATTACCGACCGGCCCGGATTTCTCCCCTTGATTTTTCATCCAGATTTGCACTTCATAATTAATATGAATAATCTCGCCAGAGATTACCTTTCTGTTTTGTTATGCGCAAGAATGCGGATTAGCGCGGATGCTGCCCCATTGAATCCAATATTGATAAATAATTCAGCATTAGTGGAAGTAAGAGCAAAGTAGGCTGAATCTTGGCTCTGCTTCATTAATTAATGAAAAACGTTCATACGGTACCGGAGTAATTTCATGGGCTGAATTCTTGTCAATCTTGCTTGACAATAATTGTCTATCGTGATAGGTAGTTATGGAATTAACGCAAATAAAAAATTGGTTAAATCTATCCAGGCATTTCCCAATGATTCGTGGTTAATTATCTGAGTCTTGAACCGATCTATCCCGATAAATACGCAGTGATTACGGCGCCCTCGATAGGAGGTATCAATTGAAGATTTTCCGTTCATTACCGTTTGCTTTTGTTCTTATGGGATTTACCCTATTCGCCATGTTGGGCACTGCCAGGGCGCAGGCCCTGGATGTGCCGCTGACCATCGCTGAGGACTCCGGGTATACCCGGGTGGACGAACCGGTGACCACCGGAGTACCGCTGCCGCGTTCGGCGGGGATCACCTCAGCCTCCTCTTTGCGGCTGGTTAACGAATCGGGCGACACGGTGCCCGCTGCTTTCTTGATCCTTGGCCGCTGGGGCGGTGCGCCTACGGACACCTCCAGGCCTATCCGGTGGGTGCTGATAGACACCAATGTGTCCGTCCCGGCGCACGGTAGCGCAATCTTTCGACTGCGCAGCGACGGCACCGGCAGCTCCGCCTCCTCCCTCTCGGTGGAGGAGACGCCGGAGCACGTGACCATCGATACGGGAACCGCCCGCTTCCGGGTTGGAAAGGCCGCTTTCCGGATTTTCGATTCGGTGACAGTAGGCGGGGTTGAAATTCTTTCACCTTCCGGCTCCGGGGGAATTGTGGCTGCCAGCGGCGGGGAAATTTACAGCTCGCAAAACGACGCACCTGTTAGCGTGACAATTGAGCAGCAAACTACTCGGCGGCTTCTCCTCAAGGTCATGGGATCACTCCGAAACTCCTCTGGTGCGGCACTCATGGAGTACACGGCGCGTCTTGAATTTTTTGCTGGCAAAGCCATGGTGCGCGCCTATGTGGCCATCGAGAACAACAATCCGCCGGAAGCGGGGGAGTATGGTGAACTAATAATGGATGCTACCGGGTACCAACCCGTGGTCTGCCAAATCGGCTCTCCCAACAGCGTGTGGTTCTCGGACATATCCCTGAACCTATCCATGGCGTCCGCCTCGACTTTCCTCACCGAGGGCGGGAGTTCGGGCAATCTGGACGAGCGTATGGTGCTCTATCAGGACTCCAGCGGAACCGACTACTGGGACAACTACGGGCCGGAGTCAACACCCCGGCTGCAGAGCGCTTGCAGTTTCAGGGGCTGGCAATTAAGGCGGAGTAGCGACACTCTGGCCAGCGGAGACCAGGCGCTCGGCTGGATGGATGTGGGCGGAGTGCAGGGGGGACTCCTAGTGGCGGTGCGCGACTTCTGGCAGAACTTTCCCAAGGCTCTGCGTGCGGACCCCTCCGGCACAGTGGAGGTGGGGCTGTTCCCAGATGAATTCAGCGCGGATTTCAACCTTCGGCCCGGTGAGCGCAAGACACACGAGGTCCTGATGGCGTTCCATGCCGGGAGCCTTGGGGCTGCTGAGGCCGAGGCTGCTGCGGGTGCGTTCAATGCCCCCCTGTTCATGGCAGCCTCTACCGCATGGTACGCGGACAGCAAGGTCTTCGGAGACGTGGGCGTTCGAGACCCTGCCCAATGGCCCATCTACGAGACTTATGCCGACAGCATTCTCTACCCCGCACCTGACCCAGATCTCTACACGGGCCGAAGCACCACCCTGCTGGAGCGCATCGAGGAGTTTAACTTTTACGGCTGGCAGGACTTCGGAGATGCTCCGCTTGACTATGAGGCAACTGAAGAATTTCGCAGAGCAGGCCATTTCAACCTGAAGTACCAGGTCAGCTACAGCATGTGGCTGCAGTTCATTCGATCAGGGGACTTGGCCTGGGTGCGGCTGGCCGAGCAGGCAAACAAGCACCTGGCCGATATTGATATCTTTCATATACCGCGGGGTGGACGAACCCACTGGATCCAGGGGGGGCAATTCGGACACGCCTGGCACGATGATCCCGGCAATCTGAATCCGAACCGCAATTACGGCACCACCAACTTTGATCTTTGCCACGGTGTACCTGGAATGATGACCCTTTACTACCTGAAGGGATACCATCAAATGCTGGAAACCTCTCTGGAACTGGTGGACTTCCAGATGAACTACCGTCAGGAAATCCCTGAAGAGGTGGATCACAATAAACGGGGGGCTCAGAGTTATCTTTGGCACCTGATTGAGGCATACCGGGCCACGGGAGATTCCCGGTACTTCACTGAGCTTAACGACTTCGCTGCCCTGGGACTCCCGTCCAACTACGGGTGGGTGAGCGACCCTAGGGGCTACATTCCCCTGGACCCAGAGGACATGTATTTCCGCACCTGGATGCTCAGCCTGTACCTGTTTGGCGTGGGGAAGTACCTGGATTTGCTGGAGGAGTTCGGCCTCCCCGACACGCTGAACTGGCGCCAGGGGCTGAGGGACTATGCGGATTTTCTCCTTCAGTGGGTAAAGCAGGAATACGATGGAGGGAGAAAGGCTGTCTTTCCTTATGATTACTACTTTGACGGAGTCATTACGGATGCCGATGGGAACCCCTTCGTGGGGGACTGCATGGGTTATGACCCCAGCAATCCTGTGTGCCGGGAGACATATCCTGCCTATACCTGGTGTTTGGTGGCGGCAGACGTATTTGCATACACTTACAAGTACTCGGGGGAGGAGCGATACCTGAATGAGGCGCAAAAGTTCTTTCGGGCCGGAACCGAGGACCACTTTTATCTGGACTGCGCCCCCACCTATTATTATACTAAGGAGGCGGCCAACACGATCAACAACGGCCCATTTTATATGTTTCACGCCGGAGGAGGAGCGACACAGCAAGCCCCGAGCCTCGCCCTCTTGCTAATACCCGATGAAGCGCGGCAGGGTGACAATGTTACCCTTTATATCTCGCTTGTTACCCCCCTCAATTTCATGAATATGGATTTTTATCTTGTCATGCTCGACCCCGATGAGGCATACTGGAGTTATACCGTGGATGGCTGGATGCCGGGGATCATCCCCGCTTTTACCGCCGTGCCGATAGGGGGCGCATCGGTGCTCAGGAATGTCCCGGTGATCTCCGGCGTGCTGCCATGGACAAATCCCTCCGTTGATGTTGAGGGGGAGTACCAGTTTTTTGCAGCTTTTACCACTCCCGGCACAACCACGCTGGTGGGCAATATGGCCTCGGCATCGCTGGTGATCCGAGGTGAATGAAGCCACGCGATCCACCGATCGCAAAGGAGGAAAAAATGAGAAATTCCCTGAAAATTATACTGGTTTTTCTGTGTATGTTGGGCATGGGGGCTGTTCTACCTGCCACTCCCTCAGAGGCTGCCAACTTCCAGGAAGTCTTTTTCCTGCACCACTCCGTTGGAAGTGACCTGATTGAGAACGGTAATGTGCGGGCCCGGTTCACAGCAGCGGGATATCACTTCTGGGATCACGGCTATAACTATGAGGGGCTTCGTGATCCTAATGGAAATGAGACAGGAACCAATTTCAACATCCCGGATGACGATACCGATCCTTACGGGTACTACGAGCTCTTCCGGGAGGAGAACCTTTCGTCCCCTGACCACGCGCTGAGCCGCATTATGGCCTATGACGTCATCATCTTCAAGTCGTGCTATCCATCCTCATATATCGAAACTGCAAGCGATCTGGCGGACTACCAGAGATACTACCGCTCCATCCGCGACTTCATGGATCTGCATCCCGAGAAGCTCTTCGTTCCCTTCACCACACCGCCCCAGCATCCCGAGGAGACCAACCCAACGGCGGCGGCCAATGCCCGTGCCTTTGCCAACTGGCTGACATCATCGGAGTACACCAGTGGGCATCCCAACGTGTTCCCATTCAACTTCTTCGACCTCCTGGCTGATGGCAACAACGTCCTGCGGGCGGAATACCGGTATACTGAATGGGTAGATTCCCACCCCAACGAGCGGGCAGGCCAGGTGATCGGTCCCATTTTCGTCAATCATGTGATCAACGCCATCGAGTCGTACCGGGCATCAGGAGGCGGCACAGGCGGCACAGGCGGCACAGGCGATACGGGTGGCACAGGCGGTACGGGAACAGGCATTCCCTTTTCCCTCAATCTGAATGCATCCAGCTATAGTGACGGCGATTATTTTTTTATGAATCTGACATGCTCCGGTTACCCGGCTGAAATGGACCTGTATATCGTGGTGGTTTTACCGGATGGGAGCATCATAAACGCTGCGGAAGGCGCAGTGGTGGCACTCGGCACCCCTATCCAGCCTGCCTGGCCGTGGCTTTATCCTTCGGAGAATTTAGAGGTTTTATCCTTTCAAGTTCCCGATGGGGTGCCACCGGGCCATTATGTGTTTTATGGCATCATCGTTCCAGAGGGGGCGGATGTTTACCAGTTGGACAACTGGCTGTCCGCAGCGCAAGTGGAGGCGGACTTTTACTGAAGCAAATATTATAAAGTACTCACATAAGTCCTGAAACGGCTAATGAGATTGAGTGTTGCCTCAAGCAGAGGTTACTCTGGTTCTGCGCGGCCCCGCCTTTCACGCTTGCCGCGCAGAACACCTAAAAGACGGTGCTTTAGGGGAACTCCGTATCGTATCCAATCTATGTAAAAGTATTGTCACATAAGCGTCCGCAAACCACATGGAAATCTCCAAGCCCTTGAATATATCGCTACTATCAAATATACTTTAATTAGATGGCTCATAAATATCCTTTTTGAGATATTCCTTGGTCTGCCAGCCATCAATAAAAGCCCAAGGGAATCAATCGCACGAGTGACATCTTCAAGCGATGTGCTCGCTGACTGCAAAGAAAAACACTCGTAATTACATGAGACATGATAGTGAAAGCAAATCATTCTGAAAAATTCTTCAATATCATTCTCGACAGCATTGCAGATGGCGTGTTTACGGTGGATCACAATTGGGTGATCACTTCGTTCAATAGTGCCGCCGAGCGTATTACCGGCGTCTCCCGGGGGGATGCCATCGGGCAGCGGTGCTGTGAGGTGTTTCACGCCAATATCTGCCAGGAAAACTGTGCGCTTCGCTCCACCATCGAGACCGGTCAGGAGGTGGTGGATATGCCCATAAACATCCTGAACAGCGGCGGGCGGCAGGTGCCTATTCGCATCAGTACAGCCGTTTTGCGCGATGAGGAAGGCCGCGTTGTCGGGGGAGTAGAGACCTTTCGCGACCTGTCGGAGCTGGAGGAGCTGCGCCGGGAAATTTCCGGACAATATACCTTTGAGAACATCGTTAGCCAGAACCACGAAATCAGGAAGATCTTGAGCATACTGCCAGATATAGCGGAGAGCGAGAGCACGGTTCTCATCCAGGGGCCCAGTGGCTCCGGCAAAGAGTTGTTCGCCAGAGCCATCCACAATCTCAGCCCATGCGCCGAAGGACCCTTCGTGGCGGTTAATTCTGGCGCAATCCCTGACACGCTGCTGGAATCCGAGCTGTTCGGCTATGTAAAGGGTGCTTTTACGGACGCCCGTCGGGACAAGCCCGGCCGATTTGCCATGGCCGAAGGGGGCTCACTGTTTCTGGATGAGGTGGCTGAACTGTCCCCCGCCGTTCAGGTCAAGCTCCTTCGAGTTCTTCAAGAAAAGCAATACGAGCCCCTGGGCTCCACCACACCACAGCGGGCCGATGTGCGAATTATCGCCGCTACCAATCGCAATCTGGCAATGATGGTCAAGGAGCGCTCCTTTCGACAGGATCTGTTCTACCGCATAAATGTTATCAAGATCGAGCTTCCACTTCTTCGCCAGCGGCGAGAGGACATCCCCTTGCTGGTGGAACACATTATTCGAAGGTTCAACACCCGCAAGGGCAAGCAGATAGTTGGCGTATCCACCGGTGTCATGAACCTGCTGCTTAAATACGATTTTCCGGGTAATATACGGGAACTGGAGAACATCCTGGAGCACGGCTTCATCCTGTGCAAAGCACCAACCATAGATATCCAGCACCTGCCAGCCGAAATTGCGGCACTTGCCGGCGATATCGCAGAGACAGCCCAGGTGGGCAGGCGGCTGGAAAGCGCTGAACAGACCGCCATCCTGATGGCGCTCCACGAGAACCACTGGCACAGGGCCAGCACTGCTCAGGCCCTCGGCATAGACAAAACCACGCTCTGGAGAAAAATGAAAAAATATGGTATCCGAAAGAAAGCAACCGGATAAATTGCAAATGTGAAAACAATTGGGGAACTGGTAATTGCATTATCGCAATTTCTCCTCTTTGAATACATTCCATTGCAAGCTGTTAAGATTAAATTTCTATAACATCAGCACCTAGTTATATTAAGTAGGTTCAAGAGATGGCCGCTGGCATAATCGTTGCTAATCAATAAAGTAGCAACCATCGCTCTAACCCATTTTTTAGGTTATTTCATGCTCGCCGGTTGCTGATAGCCCTTTAAATTGCGTAATAACGTGATATAAAGGTAAATGAGAATCATTAATCCTTTTTTTGAGGAAGTTGCCGCTAACAATTTAGAATCATGAAGATTGCTGTAACATCTGATGGATGTGATCTGGACTCCCAGATTGATCCTCGTTTTGGCCGTGCCAAATATTTCATCCTGGTGGAAATTGAAATCTTGTCTTTAAATGTGGAGGAGGTGTCATCTCCAGCAACCACTGGAAGTCATAATGCTGAGGTAGATACCAATAATCTGGTGTTCGATGTGGTTGAGAACGTCCAGAGTCTCAACGCCCTCCAGGGTGCAGGTATCCAGGCAGCCCAGATTGTTGTTGATCATGGTGCAGGCGTTGTCCTCACGGGTAACTGCGGCCCCAAAGCTTTTCGAGCCCTTTCCGCCGCGGGCGTCCAGGTGGTGGTCAATGTTGCTGGCTCGGTAAAGGGGCGGTGCAGGGTTATCTGGCGGGAAAATTTCAAGCTGTCAATGCACCCAACGTGGAGGGCCACTGGATTTAAACCAAATTAGTCCTCTGGATGTTTGACCCTCCCTGAGATTCAGTCTTTCAATGCCACCGAGTTTTAGGATATAATTCGAATCCCAGAGAAAGCTTGACTTCCCCAGGAAGGCTTGATATGGCCTTCCTATGGTCATATTAATTCTTGTTAGTAAGGAGAAGTGTTTTGGCTGGACGTTACTCGTCTATATTAATGGATCACTTCCGAAACCCCAGAAATGTGGGGGTTGTAGACAATTACAATGGGAAGAGCGTCAGCGGAGACCCGGATTGTGGAGATTTCCTCGAACTCACCATCCGTGTGAACGGACAGGCCCAGGAGGTATCCGATGTGAAGTTTAAGTGCCGGGGTTGCCCGGCAGCCATCGCCTCCAGCAGCATGATGACCACCCTTGTACAATCAAATGATATTAATTACATTCTCTGCCTCACAGAGATGGACATTGTAAAAGCGCTGGGTGGATTGCCCGAGGGGAAGATTCACTGCTCGGTGTTGGGGATTCAGGCCATTCAGGACGCCATCGCCGATTACCTTTTCTACAGCATGATGCTGGAGCGGGGGCTCATCAAAGATCGGGCTCAGTATGAGAGCATGCTGAACGGAAAAAAAGTAACCATGGGACCCCATGTGTGCGACGGAACCTGCCAGACCCTGGGGGGAAATGAAACAAATTTTGCTACTTGAAAAGAAGGATCAAAGTTGAGCGGAGTGGAAGCGCGAAAACTCTTGGTTATTCGGTCTCTGTGGGAAGCCATAGGGGCTGAGGCCGCGCGGAGAAAACTTGCAGACGTTAGGCTCGGCCTGGGCTATAGCGCTGTGGTACTGGATGACGGCAGGGCAGGGGTAGCCTATACCTTGAGGGATTCTTCAGATGAGTGCTGTTGGATCCTTCAGGAAGCCGGGAGCCTCAAAGGGCGGAGAGTCGAGGACATCTTTCGCCAATCGCTGAACGGTCCGCCATTGTGGAGATCCATCGGCGTGGCCACCTTAAATGCCCTGGCACCAGATGGAGATTTTAGCGAGTCCGAAGGGGATATCTTGGATTTCCTCCAGGCGGGGGAGGATGACCGGGTGGGCATGGTGGGATATTTCGGCCCGCTGATGAAATTGGAGCACCGGGTGAAGGAATTACTGGTACTTGAAGAGAAAGCCCTGGGCGGTGACCGCACCCTCCCTGCGCATCGAGCGCCTCACATTCTGCCTGCATGCTCGGTGGTCATCCTAACCGCCGTGAGCGTGGTCAATGGAACATTCGACCAATTGGTCGGCCTCTGCAAGGGGGCACGCGAAATCGCTTTGCTTGGCCCCTCTACACCGATGTTCCCGCACGTGTTTAGCCCCTATGGCCTGACCCTTCTGGGGGGTATCCGCATCGTTGATACTCAGGGACTCCTGCAGGTGATCAGCGAGGGCGGGGGGACGCGACATTTCGGCAAGACAGTCCGAAAAGTAACCCTGCGAATTTGAGCATGAACTCAGCCGTTAAAGGTTCAGAGACAATAAGTCGGTTCGATTTCGACCAGATCGCCGATGATTACGACTCCTGGTACAACACACCGGTGGGCGAAATGGTAGACCGACTGGAAAAACGCGCGGTGGATGAGATTGTTCCTCTGGCCCGGAGAGGAGAGCGCCTTCTGGATGTGGGCTGCGGGACAGGACACTGGAGCGATCACTTCACCCGAAGAGGCTATAGGGTTATTGGTGTGGACATTGCAAAGAAGGTACTCCACCAGGCCGTAGACAAGAACATTTCAGGTGCAACTTTCTTTCGGGCCGATGCCGGCACACTCCCTTTTGCCAACGATTCATTCCATGTGGTAGCCGCTATCACAGTGCTGGAGTTTGCTTGCGATCCGGGCTCTATCCTGGCCGAGATGGCCCGATGCACTATAAATGGTGGGCTTGTGATGGTGGGATCTCTCAACCGTCACTCGATTATGGCTGTTCAGCGAAAGCTAAAATCCAATCCTGTATTCATGAATGCCGTGCTTCTTGATTACTGGCAACTGCGGGATCTCCTGGGGCGCATTGGCCAACCAAGGATGATAGGCTCGGCCTTTTGCCTGCCATATTCCCGGGCTCTTCCGCTATCCTGGTTGATGGAGTTTATTGGGGAAAATCTATTTCCTTTCTTTGGCAATTTTATCGTTGGGAGTGTACGAAAATGGAAGTGAGCGTTGAGTTCAGCCTTTACCCGCTTGGAACTGAAGATCTAGGTGGACCCATCCGGACATTTGCCACGGTAATGAAAGAACATGGCATGGATCTGTCCGTGGGGGCCATGAGCAGCACCACAGTGGGCCTGCTGGATCAGGTTTTCGATGCCGCCAGGATGGCCTTTGCCGCCGTGGCAGAGGAACGTCCGTGCGTTCTTGTGGCCAAATTTTCCAATGCCTGTCCAGTGGAATCTGAATAATGGGATTTTTTGTCCTTTAGAATCAAACAATGATGAAGAGGCGAGGCCGATGGATGGATATAGTAAATCAGGCATAACCCGACGTGCTTTGATCCAGTACATGGGAGTCCTTGCTGCCGAGGTGGCGCTGATGGGAGGTTGCGCCCCTTCCACATCCCGGGAAGGCAAGAAAATTATTGTGCTTGGCTTCGATGGCATGGATCCTATCATTGCCCGGGAGATGATGGATGGGCAGCAACTACCAAATTTTGACAAATTGCGGCGCTCCGGTGTCTTCTCTCCACTCGGGACAACTTGGCCGCCGCAATCCCCTGTGGCATGGGCCAGTTTTGCAACAAGCCTGAATCCTGGGGGACATACCATCCATGACTTCCTGTCCCGCGACCCGAAAACCTATCTTCCCAGGATCTCCATGGCGGAGGTTGCGCCTCCGGCACGAAGCCTGTCGCTGGGAAAATGGAAAATACCACTGGGGAGTCCCGCGATCCACTCATTCCGACAGGGTGAACCATTCTGGGATGTGATAGCCAGAAACGACATCCCCGCCACAGTGCTCTGGGTGCCGGTGACATTCCCTCCAAGCCGTCATGTGCGCATGCTATCGGGACTCGGCACACCTGACCTGTTAGGCACTCAGGGAACATTTTCTTTTTACACCAGCCAGCAAATCGAGGATACGCGCGACACAGGGGGCCGGGTCTATTCCATTGCCGCCGATGATGGCCGTTTCAACGCTTTTATCGAGGGTCCCTCCAACTCCTTCCGCTCAGAAGATATACCCATGAAGATCCCTTTCACGGTTTGCGTGGAAGAGCGTAAAGGGCAAGCCGCCTTTGAGATTCAAGGACATAATTACATTCTGCGTGTTGGCCAGTGGACTCCATGGGTCCGCCTGCAGTTCGAAATGTTTCCTATGGTCAACCTTTACGGAATCTGCCGTTTTTACCTCAAGAGCGTGAGTCCGGATTTATCGTTTTATGTAACACCTCTCAACATAGATCCAGAGAACCCGTCATTGCCCGTTTCCAATCCAGAAGACTATGCCAGGGAACTTGTGCGGAAGTACGGACTCTTTTACACCCAGGGAATGCCGGAGGATACCTGGGCTCTGAACGAGAAAAGGCTGGACGAGAAGGAATTCATGCAGATCATAGACATAATAATGTCGGTTCGGACGCGCATCCTGATGCACGAGGTGGAGAAGCTCCGCGCAGGGCTGCTGACAGCCGTTTTCACAACTTCGGATCGCATCCAGCACATGCTCTGGCGATATTCAGACCCCAAGAACCCAACCTATGATCCAGATGAGGCCCGATATTGGGGCCAGGAGATTCGCCGTTTCTATCAGCGCATGGATACTATACTGGGCCAGGTAATGAAGCGCATGAGTTCGGATACCCATATGATAGTTCTCTCAGATCATGGCTTCGCTCCTTACCGACGCTCTGTCAACCTCAACACCTGGCTGATCCAGAACAATTTCATGCGCTTGCGCAGGGGAAGGAAGGAGAGCGCTGAATTTTTCGATGATGTTGATTGGGATCACTCCCGGGCCTATGCCCTGGGCATGAACAGCGTTTACCTTAACCTTGCGGGACGGGAGAGCATAGGCATCGTCCGGCCGGGAGCAGTGGCCGAGAGGACGGCGAAGGAGCTTTGCAGGGCGATGGCTAAACTGAGGGACCCCGCCACAGGCCAGAAAGTGGTATATAAGGCTGTGCTCGCCCGGGAGGCTTACGGCAAGTCCCTTAATCCGAATGTGCCGGATGTGATAGTGGGTTACAACAGGGGCTATCGCGCTTCCTGGCATACGGCCCTAGGCGCGGCCCCCGCTGTTTTAATCGAGGACAACACATCCAAGTGGAGCGGAGACCATTGTATGTGTCCACAAATAGTCTCTGGCGTTTTTTTCTCCAATCGGCCGATTAACGCTTCTAATACTCATATCATTGACGTTGCTCCCACGGTGCTGGCCTCGTTGGGCGTCAACGTGCCCAAAGCCATGCAGGGAAAGCGATTGTTTTGATTGAGAATGAAAAGTTAAATCTAATTTAATTCATAATGAAATAAAGGGGCAATGATAGCACCTGTATCTAGGAACAAAAAAGTTTTGCCAATGTGCCGGCCCAAAGGATGAATTGGGCGCTCAGATACAGGGCGTTCTCTCCCCGATATTTTCGGAGACTAAGCACTACTATCATCAGCAGGAATATCGACTTAAATAGGAGCAAAATGCTTCATTCCCGATATTTTCGTCGATTAACCGGGATGGCAAATCCCAGGCCGCCCCTTAAAGCTGAAAAATTGATATTTAAGGGTTGAAGCTGTCAGAGAGAGTGGAGCGAGGTGAATACCGTGGAAACGCATGTGATGAATCTGATACGCCGCAGAAGGAGCATACGCAGGTTCAGGCCGGAGCCCATATCTTTTCAACTCTTGGAGCAACTTGTGGATGCGGGCAGGCTGGCTCCTACAGGAGGCAACATACAGCCGCTGGAGTTCGTGGTGGTGGACGACGAGGAGCTGAAGCCGCGGGTCTTTGAAACATTAAAGTGGGGCATGCACGTCCGGCCACGCAGGAATCCCCCCGAAGGAAAGCGGCCCGCTGCTTACATAGTGGTGCTTGTCAATAAGAAGATGCGCCCAAGCGGCTCTGAGCGCGATGCGGGTGCTGCCATAGAAAACATGATTCTGGCTGCCCTGGAACATGGGGTGGCCTCCTGCTGGCTTCGTGCCATTGACATTCCGAAGTTGGTAGAGCTGTTGTCCGTCCAGGAGCCTCTGGAGATAGACTCTGTACTGGCCTTCGGGTTCCCCGATGAGGAGCCAGTGGTCGAGGACATGAAAGGAGAGGAGTATCGATACTGGCTGGATGAGGATGACAGGCTGCACGTCCCCAAGCGTCCATTATCAACCGTCCTGCATCATAACAAAATTAGCCGTACATAAAGCTTTTCAAGCTTGGTAAAAGAGCATTAAGACGTTGAAGGTGCTTTTTAAAAGGCTGCATTCATAGAGGAAACGAATAAGATTTGCTATGGATAAGACGGAAAGAAGTGGCTTCTTCTTGTTTTCTTGCCTGCATTCGGATAAGATTATAAAAACGTTGAGAATTCTCGGGAAAGGAAGCTTATGATAGCTTATTTTCATTGTTTTTCGGGTATTAGTGGCGACATGGTCCTCGGAGCCCTGCTGGACCTCGGCCTGGAGGTTAGCCGGCTTGAAGAAGAGTTGAGCAGGCTTCCAGTGGAGGGTTATTGTCTTTCCACCAAGCGCATTACGCGCGGCGGAATAACTGGGGTGCGGTTCAGGGTCGAAGTCCAGGAGGCACAGCCTTCGCGAGAATATACCCAGATTCGACGAATGATCGAAGACAGCCAACTCTCTCCTGAAGTTCAGGCCCTGAGCCTGCGCATTTTTCATCGTCTAGCAGAGGCCGAGGCGCAGGTACACGGAGTTGCGCTGGAAAAGGTTCATTTCCACGAGGTTGGAGCCGTGGACTCTATCATTGATATCGTTGGGGCAGCGGCGGGTTTCTGCGCCCTGGGCATCCGCCGCGTGATCGCCTCGCCCGTTACGGTGGGAAGCGGGTTCGTTGAAACCCAGCACGGCAGACTCCCCCTCCCGGCACCAGCCACGGCGAAGCTCCTGATCGATGTCCCCATTCGGGCCTCCAGGGTGGAAGGGGAAAGAGTTACCCCCACGGGAGCGGCCATATTGACCACTCTGGCAAAGGGTTACGGCGCCATACCGTTCATGAAGCTAAAGGCGGTGGGCTATGGGGTGGGAGCACGGGAATACCAGGATGCACCCAATGTGCTGCGTGTGCTTATGGGAGATGAGGAGGAAACCTGGGAGACTGACCGTTCCATCGTTGTAGAGACGAACGTGGATGACATGAGCCCCGAGTGGTATGGGTTCCTAATGGAGCGCCTTTTCAATCTGGGCGTCCAGGACGTCTTTTTCTCCCCCATCCAGATGAAAAAGAACAGGCCTGGAACTCTGGTCCGGGTCATCTGTTCCGAGCCGCTGGCAGATGAGGTCGTGAGAGTGCTTTTCATGGAAACCACCACCATCGGTGTCCGCTACCACACCGTTGAGCGCATCAAGTTGCCGAGGAAAACAACTGTAGTGCGAACGCCATACGGAGAGCTGAATGTCAAGGTGGTGAAAGGGGTGGACGGTGGACAGCGGGTAGTTCCTGAATATGAATCTTGTGCCCGTGTAGCGAGGGAGAAAGGAATTGCTCTCAGAGAAATTTACCAGGCCGCATTAGATGGCCAGAAGGAGGACGAAGAACTTCACGACAACAAGATAGACGATAAAAAGAAAATTTGATGGCCAAAATATGGACAACCTGTTTCCTGACGCCTTAAATTTGATCTTACATCCGCATCAATACATACTGCATGCCACTACAGAGTCAAAAATTAGGGGATCTTCCCTGATTTAGCATTCTTCTCTCACAAAATGCCTATTGCCTTAGCCCATAATCATATTCTCTCGATTTATGAGTTGCTGATACGTAACAGTTTCTGTTTAAATGTAATGTCTTGAGAAAATAATTACGGTGCATTTTTGCTTGACTCTCAAGATATAATTGTGCCATGAATGAACCATAAGATATTCAAATGAAAACTAAAATGTCTCTGTGGTCTCCCATACTTTCTATCTTTCCCGAGGCTGCTCAAGCCTTCCGGCAGTTGGGACGCTTACAGGAAGACTTCCCTACGCAAATGGTAGTATGGGGGAGCGGCTCGGATGACGTATTTTCCGTAGGCGATAGTAGAAGCATCCTGCACTACGTCGGAGCATCCTGGAGTTTGCGGTGGGTGATAGCGGCACTATCCTCCACTATAACGGAAAATCCTGGAGCCGGATGGATAGCGGGCCTCGAGGGGTTTTATATTCCCTGGAGGCTTTTGCGTCTAATCCCAAGACAAAGCAAAATCCATCGTGAGGTGTAGACGGAAGGTCATGGTTCTTAAAGGAGGTTGAAATGAATAAACTTAAAGTTAAGGGATTTCAGTATCTTATAATCTTCTTTATGGTGGCAATCTTCATTTTTTTCTCTATTGGCAAACTTGAAGCAGCCACTTTTTGTGTGAGAACAGCAGATGAGTTACACTCAGCCTTGGCTACCGCTGCAAACAATGAAGAAGACGATGAAATTCATATCGTCCAGGGAACCTACGTGGGCAACTTTACTTATGCTCATCAAGAAGGAGCATATACACTCATTATAAAGGGAGGATATACCGCAGGCTGTACTTCCAGAGAGGTAAACCCTTCCAACACGGTTCTGGACGGTAATTCCGCTGGAAGGGTTTTGATGGCAGACGCTTGGGGGGCAGGTGCTTTTGCGTTAGATGGGCTTACTATTCGAAACGGATCAACAACTGATAGTGGTGGTGGTTTGTACTTGGATTTAGGATATGGGGATATTACCCTGAGCAATAACATCATTACAGGTAACCATGCTAACGAGCACGGTGGTGGAGTCCATATCGAATCTGACAAAACAATTACCCTCATCAACAATATTATCAGCAATAACACCAGCAGCTACCTGGCCGGTGGAGTACTAATTGGTGGTTCCTCTACAGCCACCCTCACCAACAATACTATCAGCGATAACACTTCTGGAGGAGATGCTGGTGGTGTCTTTGTCGATGGTCTCGTTACAGCTACCCTCACCAATAATATTATTAGTAATAACACTGCTAGCTGGTACGCTGGTGGAATCTATTTTGATTGTACTTATGATACCGCCAGTAATGTTATTGCCCCGCTTACCCTCACCAACAATACTATCGTTAATAACACTGCCGAGGATGGCGGTGGTATTTATATTTTATTTTCCAACGACTCTGATAGCGCGGATATCTATAACAACATTATCTATAACAATAATGCTATATGGGGCAGCGACCTTAACATAAGCAATGATGAAGACGGTAATGGTTTGCCTGCGCCTGTAAACATATTCAACAACGACTTTGATCATAGTGAAAATGGAATTAACATGACACTGCCTTTCCCCATAGATCCAAGTGATCTGGACAACCTGGATCCATTATTTGTTGACGTAGCGAACGGTAACTATCACTTGCAAGCGGGTTCGCCTTGTATTGAGGCAGGCGACAACAATGCCCCCGGGCTGCCAGCTACGGACAAGGATGGTAATTCCCGTATCATGGGCGCTGCTGTGGATATTGGGGCATATGAATATAATATTTCGCAAATCGAGCGCAAATGGCAGCGAATAAGCGGTGGCTTTCCATATCAAAATGCAATATGGGGAAGTGGCCCGAATGACATATTCTCAGTGGGTGATAATGGAAGTATTCTTCACTTTGACGGCCAATCATTGAGCTTGCATGCAAGCGGAACAAATGATGATCTTGAGAGCATCTGGGGGTTTTCGCCCACCGACGTATACGCCGTTGGCACGTGGGGCGCCATCCTTCATTATGACGGCCAATCGTGGAGCCGGATGGAGAGCGAGACAGAGACATTTTTATACGGAATCTGGGGGCCTTCGCCCACCGACCTTTACGCTGTGGGCGATTGGGGCGTCATCCTGCACTACGACGGTCAATCATGGAGCCAGATGGATAGCGGGACAGAAGCATGGCTTAGAGGCATCTGGGGCAGCTCGCCCACTGACATTTACGCCGTGGGCAGGTTTGGCACCATCCTGCACTTTGACGGCCAATCGTGGAGCCAGATGGATAGCGGGACAGATATTTGGTTTAGAAGCATCTGGGGCAGCTCGCCCACCGACATTTACGCAGTGGGTGATTTTGGCACCACTTTGCACTACGATGGCCAATCATGGAGCCGGATGGAAAGTGGGACAACTTCAGGCCTGTACTCGATATGGGGCAGTTCCTCAACCGGCGTGTTTGCGGTCGGTGAAGATGGGACTGCTCTGCGCTATGACGGCCAATCGTGGAGTCAATTGGAGAGTTGGATAGACCAAGACCTTTATGGAATCTGGGGCAGCGCCTCAAACCGCGTGTTTGCCGTTGGAGAGAATGGCACTATCCTGTATTATGACGGCCAATCATGGAGCCAGATAGAGAGCGGGGCAGAACAGGAAGATCTTCACGGAATCTGGGGGACCTCTTCCACCGACATATACGCCGTAGGTGATTGGGGCAGAATCCTGCACTTTGACGGCCAATCATGGCATCGTATGGAGAGCGGCGTGCGTTATTGGCTCAATGGCGTCTGGGGGGCTTCTCCCACAAATGTTTACGCTGTGGGCATGGCCGGTACCATCTTGCATTATGACGGTCAATCTTGGAGCCAGATGGAGAGCGGGACAGAAGAAGACCTTCACAGAATCTGGGGGACTTCTTCCACCGACATATACGCGGTTGGGAAGTATGGCACAATCATGCGCTATGACGGCCAATCATGGGGCCTGATAGAGGGAGTGACATTAGAAGACTTACATGGAATCTGGGGGACTTCGTCCACCGACGTCTACGCCGTGGGTATGGGTGGCCTCATCCTGCACTTTGACGGCCAATGGTGGAACCAGATGGAGAGCGGGACTAACAATAATTTATATGGAATCTGGAGCAGTTCGCCCTCCGACGTATACGCTGTGGGTGACACAGGCGCCATGCTGCGCTATGACGGCCAATCATGGGGCCTGATAGAGAGAGTAACAGACGAAAGCCTCAGGGACATCTGGGGCAGCTTGCGCACTGACATTTTTGCTGTTGGCATCAGCGGCACTATACTGCACTATAACGGCGCAGCCTGGTCAAGCATGGCAGACCCGCTCATTACCCATAATAACACTCTTCTGGCAGTTTGGGGGGTCTCGGAAGGAGATGTGTTCGCGGTGGGAAACTCTGAGACCATACTACAATACAGGGAGGTGGGTGAGGCTCCGCAGCCGCAAGAGCCATCAGAGCCTGAAGTGCCGGCAGGCCCCAGGCCCGTTTTGAGCTTCGACTTCCCCAACGGCTCAACGCCGGTCGCCGGGCAGTATTGGAACGTCAACGCTTGGATTTACGGCGCAAGGGGCCTGGTGCTTGATATCTATTTCTGCTTTCTCGCGGTAGATGGGAACCTTTATTTTTTAGCCGATGGCGGCACCCGTCTCGGCGGTCCCAACGAGGCGCTGCCCTTTTACTTAAACCATCGGATCACAAGCGATCAGAGCGTATACATGCTTATATGGCCGGTCATGGTCCCTGAAGGAGCGGCAGGGGATTACCCGCTGTACTTCGCCGTAACGCGGCCCGGCAGTGGGGAAGTCCTCTCCATGGCCCAGGGGGTGCTGCGGATACAGCCATGATAAAAAAATACTTTGTAAGTTAATAACGTTTTTGCTATCAATAGGCTTTATATCGGTTCGATATTGTTTACTTGATACAATTTCACGAATAATGAGTAAAATGACCAGTCAATCCTGAAAGGAGTGAATATATGTATCAAAAGTCTGCTTGGAGCGTCGTGGAATATGAGAAGCCAAGAATACAACTGGATCCCATGCGGGGCATGCTTGTGGTGCTTTTTATATTTCACCTCGCAATACTCATACTTTTTCCCGAGATTGCTCAAGCCGAGAGGCAATGGCAGAGAATAAGGGGAGGTTTCCCCACCCAGAACGAGTTGTGGGGCAGCGGTCCCAGCGATGTGTTTTCCGTGGGCGACAATGGGAGCATCCTTCACTATGACGGCCAGTCCTGGAGCCTTATGGACAGCGGCGCGGACCTTGCCCTTGAAGGCGTCTGGGGCAGTGCGCCCAACGACGTGTACGCCGTGGGCTTCAGGGGTGTCTTCCACTACGACGGCCGCTCGTGGAGCCTCATGCAGAGCGGAACGAGCCTCCTGTCCATCTGGGGCGCCTCGGCCAGCGACGTGTTCGCCGTAGGCATGTACGGCGCCGTCCTGCATTACGACGGCAACTCCTGGACAGAGATGGAGAGCGGGACCACCAAGAACCTGTATGGCGTGTGGGGCAGCTCGGGCTCCAACGTGTTCGCCGTGGGCAGGGACGGGACCATCCTGCACTACGACGGCCACTCGTGGAGCCAGATGACCGCCGGCACGGACGAGTGGCTCCACAGCGTCTGGGGCAGCTCGGCCACCGACGTGTTCGTCGTGGGATCGGGACACACCATTTTGCACCACGACGGCCTCTCATGGACCTCCATGGGGGAAGATCTGAGCGGGATTTTTTACGATGTCTGGGGCAACTCGGGCACTGACGTGTACGTCGTGGGCTACGGGTACAATCTCCTGCACTACGATGGCCTGTCCTGGAGCTTGCTGGACAGCGGTTCGGACACCACGTTCAATGGCATCTGGGGCAGCTCCGCGGCCAATGTGTTCGCCGTGGGCAAAAACGGAACCATCCTTCGCTACGACGGGCAATTCTGGAACCAGATGCACGGCGGGACCGACGCGCGGTACAACGCCGTATGGGGAAGATCGGCTACCGACGTATATGCGGTGGGGACCGGAGCGGTGCACTATGACGGGCAGGCGTTCCAGGAACTCCCCAGGGGGTCGCACCTCCCCCTGTACGGCCTCTGGGGTACGCCGCCGGGAGACGCCTACGATGATATCTACGCCGTGTCGGCCAACGGCACGCTGCTATATTACAACGGAACCTCGTGGAGCTCGATGAACAGCGGCACCACGCAGGACCTAAACGCCATCTGGGGCAGCTCGGGGACGGACGTGTTCGTCGTCGGCGACAACGGTACTATACTACACCTCGATGGCCAGACGTGGACGTGGAGTTTCATGGCCAGCGGTACCGACGAAGACCTGGACTGCGTCTGGGGCAGCTCGGGGACGGACGTGTTCGCGGGCGGGCCTGACGGCTCTATCCTTCACTACGACGGTGTTTCCTGGAGCTTTATGGAGAGCGGTACAACTCGCTGGATCAGCGCAATCTGGGGAAGCTCTGCTGCCGATATGTTCGCCGTGACGTCGGGCGGCGAGATCCTTCACTACAATGGGAGTTCCTGGAGATCGATGGCCAGCCCGACCAATAACTGGCTATACGCCGTCTGGGGCCGTTCCCCTACCGACGTGTTCGCCGTGGGCGAGGAGGGCACCGTCCTGCATTACAACGGCTCGTCGTGGTCCACCAGCGTGGACCCGTCCCTGGCCCAGAACAACGATCTCTACGGGGTCTGGGCGGCGCCCAACGGCGAGTTGCTGGTGGTGGGAGAATCCGAGACCGTGCTTCGTTACAGCGAGGCGGCGGAAGTTGCGCTGAGCTTCGAATTCCCCAATGGCTCCACCCCCTCCGCCGGGCAGTTCTTCAACGTCAACGCGTGGATTTACGGCGCCGAGGGCCAGAGCCTGGACTTCTATTTCTGTTTTCAGGCGGGCGACGGCACCCTCTATTTCTTTGCAGACGGCGGCATCCGACTGGGTGGCCCCAACGAGATGCTTCCCCTCTATTCCAACCAACGGGTCACCAGTGCCCAGAGCGTCTACATGCTAATCTGGCCGGTGATGGTGCCCGAGGGTGCTGCCGGGGACTACCCCCTGTACTTCGCCGTGACGCGGCCCGGAGGCGGGGACATCCTCTCCCTGACCCAGGGCGTGCTCAGGATACAGCCGTGATGGAACAAGCTTTCCATTTTGCACTTTTAACCTTGAGGAAATATAAACATTTCTTCGCAAGTGACGGGTAAAAAGAATAGTCTTACGTACCAGAAAGGAGCAAAGACATGAGGATCACAAAAAGTATTACAATTATAATACCAAGTATTATGTTGGCAGCCTTTTGTATTACCTATGCCATGGCTGAAGAGCCGGTGGTTACAACATTCTCCTACGGCGCACAGTGGGGCCCCGGCGGAAAGCCAGCTTTTGTGAAGCAACTGGAGAAATTTTATCGCGACACGGGAAATCCGGCCTCGAGCATATTTTTCGAGGATTACGGCATGAGCAGAGATTGGAACGATACTACCAAGACTCCCGTTGATGTGACTAACGTTTTTACCTCCCATGTTCCCAGGATTTACTGCTGGAACTCCGTGAGCCAGGTCGTCCCGGGCACTGCCGTTACCTTTAATTGGTACAGTCCACTCGGGACATTGTTTGAGTCCTCCACCGAGACGCTATCGTGGTCAGGGTATGGATGGGTGACAAGCGCACTGAACCTGGAGTCCGCGGCGTCCGCCAGTAGAGCCATAGACATTTCCGGCGTCTGGCATGTGGACGTGGAAGCAGGCGGTGAAGTCATCCATCAGCAGAACTTTGCCATCGACGCTTTACTCCCAATTTTGGTGAAGCCGAGGATAAGCCGCGGCGGTTTCCTGGGGTCTCAAAACACGGTGCGCGACTCCGGCGTGGTCAAAATAGGCTCTTCCACGATGACGGCCGACCCTGTGAGTTCCGTTTTCTCTCGCGCCCAGGCCAGTGTTGTGGACGCCAATGGAGCTACTATCTGGATCCCCATAGGGAATCTGGCCCAGACAGGAGAAAGAACGACAGAAAGCAGCGAGAGAGAAGTTTCCCACGAGATTAACATCCCGGTGGGCATTACTCCCCAGGGGCGGCTTCCCGCTGACCTGATCAAAATTATCAGCAGGGACAGGGACCGAGGTGGAAACATCGGCGTCTGGCCGAACTTCGAAATACAATGATGCGGACTGAAGCAATCAGTTGAATCGGATTTTTCTTGCTCCAATTACTTGTGTAGAATCGAAGAACAGCTTCAATAAATTTGGAATCGCTATGGTGAGCTATAATAATCCCTTTTAGCCGAGATTATAAACTCCACAGAAAATTTGTAATGGGAGGTATTATCCATTAAAATTTTTTAGAAAATAAAGAGTTGCGTTTTTTAAGATTTTGTGAGATCTTACTCTCCTGAAAGGAGTTCCTTATGACTACCATCTGCGATATGTTGGCGCGTGAGATACTGGACTCCCGTGGCAATCCGACTGTAGAGGTTGAGGTCATGCTGGAGTCCAATATAATGGGCCGGGCAGCCGTTCCATCTGGGGCATCCACCGGGGAGCATGAGGCAGTTGAGCTGCGCGATGGCGACCAGGGTCGCTACCTCGGCAAAGGTGTATTGAAGGCGGTTGAGAATGTCAATGAGAAGATCAAACCCGAGGTGGTGGGATTAGACGTTCTGGAGCAGATGGTGATCGACCGGGAACTCATTCGTCTGGATGGAACGGAGAATAAGGGCAATCTTGGAGCCAACGCCATTATGGGCGTATCGCTGGCCTGTGCCCATGCCGCTGCCAACTACCTCGGCCTGCCCCTTTATCGCTACATCGGCGGAATTGGGGCGCGGGTTCTCCCGGTGCCAATGATGAATATTCTAAACGGCGGCTCCCACGCCGATAATAACGTGGACATACAGGAGTTTATGATTATGCCCCTGGGTGCGCCCAGCTTCAGGGAGGGTCTCCGTATGGGCGCTGAGGTGTTCCACAATCTCAAATCGGTGCTCCGGGCCAGGGGGCTGAATACCTCGGTAGGCGATGAGGGAGGCTTTGCGCCTAACCTCAACTCTAACGAGGAGGCCCTTGCCGTGATTATGGAGGCCATTCATAAGGCTGGCTACAAGCCCGGAGAGGACATAGCAATCGCCCTCGATCCGGCGGCCAGCACCTTTTACCGGGATGGAGCCTACCACCTTGATGCGGAAAAAGTGCCCAAAAAGAGCTTCTCGGAAATGGTGGACTTTTATGAGGGCCTGGTCAATCGCTATCCCATTGTATCCATTGAGGATGGATTGGCCGAGGATGACTGGGAGGGATGGAGATTGATGATGGAGCGCCTGGGTGGGCGCATCCAGATCGTGGGAGACGATCTGTTCGTTACCAACACAAGTCGCCTGAAGCGCGGCATCGAGATGAAAGCCGCCAACTCCATACTCATAAAGATCAACCAGATCGGCACACTGACGGAGACGCTGGAGGCCATCGAAATGGCCAAAAGGGCCGGTTTCACCGCGGTGGTGTCCCACCGCTCCGGCGAGACAGAAGACACCACCATTGCCGATGTTGTGGTGGCCACAAATACAGGACAAATCAAAACTGGTTCCGCCTCGCGGACCGACAGAATCGCCAAATATAATCAACTTCTGCGGATAGAGGAGGATCTGGGCTCAGCAGCCACGTACCCGGGCTGGGGTGTGTTCTCGCGATTACCAAAATGATGTTATAGAGGAGCCTCACGCAGTTTTATTGCCCATTAGAAGCTAGACATATTATCCTGCGTCTCAATATGAAGTTAAGAATCACACACCAACATTTTGTATACTTGTGAGGATGAAGCAAATGAAGGGCAACTTTTCACCCGGCAGATGGAGAGAGCTGATCCTGCTGGGGGCCATGGGCGCCGCACTTTTCATTGCCGTTTTCGGAGATAACGGTCTTATGCGTCTTTATGATCTGCGCCGACAGCGGAACGAACTCCTCTCAGAAATACGGGCATTCAAGGAGCAAAACAGCGATCTTGAACGACGGGTGGAACTCCTCCTGCACGACGAGCGCTACCTGGAGAGAATTGCCCGTGAAGAATTGGGGCTTATCGGTCCCAATGAAATAGTTTTTCGGTTTTCCCAGATAACCCCTTCTGCTGACAAGAAAAAGGCAAAAGTCGGGATAAAGCTCTCGCCGCCTCAATAAATTCCCTGCTTTTCGCTCACCTCCCGATACCCGCCATGGGGTGACCCCCATATACTGCTTCTCAGTTCAATTTACTGAACATAACCCTTTATTTTTATTCGTCTCCAACAGCACCAAACATCAATATTTTGTTTATTTAATAAAAAATAATCTACATATAGTATTAATTAATCATAATTAAATTTAATTAAAAAAAATACTTGACAAATCATTTAAAATTGGTAAGATGCAATCAATTTTTATATAATTACTTAAGCCAAGGGAATGGAAATTGGCAAAAAACTTTGTTAAAAAGTTGCGAGAAGAGCGATTGATGAGTAAAACAGAATTGGCTCGAAAAGCCGGCCTTTCCCCTTTAACAATTGCGCGTATCGAGACTGGGAAAAAATGCCGCATGGAGACAAAACGTAAAATCATCTTAGCTCTTGGATTTAAACTATCTGACAAAGACAAAGTTTTCGGAATAGATAAAAACAAAATTGATGAACGCGCGGAGTTGATGGCGAGGGAGCCTGAGCGTGAGAAGGCCGCCGGCTCATCAACATTACGAAAGGCAAAAAAACGGAAGCAACCCCATCCCTCCAGTAAAGCTCCTTTCCGGAGGAAAGGAAGATCATGATCAGAATAAATCTTTTACCATACCGGGAAATGCATAGAAGGCGGTCGGCTATCTGGCAACTCATAGTGATGGGGATCGTTTTAGTATTGATTCTGATCGTCATAGTGATTGCTGACAATTCTATTTCCAGCAAGGTTTCCGCACTCGAGAAACAAATTGCCGGGACAAAAAGAGACATATCCAAATTGAATATACGGACAGCCGAGATTTATAAGTTTCAAAAAGAGCAGAAAGAGTTCCAGGACAAATTTGATAAAATCGAAAAACTGAACCAAGGCAGAAAGCTTCCTGTGCACCTCCTTGACGAAATTTCCAAAGCGACACCAGAGAAGTTATGGCTTACTGAATTATCTCGTGAAGGAATGTTTCTGGTAATGAATGGTATCGCCCTTGATCAAGAGACCATCGTTACATTTTTAAATAATCTTGAAAAGTCGAATTATTTCTCTAATATTCGCTTGATTCAGACCCAGCAGTTCAGTCATCAAACCTTGAAATTGCAGAAGTTTACCATTAACGGGAGTATTCAACTTCCCCAGAACATGCAACAGTCTCCAGCGGCTGCGGGAGGATAAAAGCTTGGGTAAAATTATTGACATCGTCCTGAAGCTTAGCACCATTCAAAAGCTACTGATATTGCTTGGCATAGTGGTGATCATCGGTGGCGGGTACGGGTACTTTGGTTACATGTCCAAGTATCAGAAAATGGAGAATCTCAAGCCAAAACTTTCCACGCTCCAGAGAGAATTGCAGAAAAAGCGAAATATATCCGATAAATATATTGAATACAAGACCAATATGGAACTCATCAAGCGGAAGCTGGAGATTGCCCTGAAAAAGCTTCCCACAACCGAGGAGATGCCCAGTTTGCTGTCCGCCATCTCCGCCGATGGGAACGAAGTGGGGCTGGAGTTCCTTCTCTTCAAGCCCCAAAAGGAAGTAAAGCTTGATTTTTACGCAGAGATTCCAATCGAAATGCGCGTGCTGGGTGCATTTCATGAAGTGGCCATGTTCTTTGACGCAGTGGCGGATCTGGATCGCATTGTGAACATCCGGAGCATCAAGATGGGGCAGCCTAAGGATGAAGAGGGGAGGACCATGATCGTCACCTCTTGCTCTGCGGCCACTTTCAGGTATTACACTCCTGAGGAGAGGAAGCAAATTGAAGAGGAGAAAAAAGCGAAAGCTGCCGCGGGCAAGAAGCAGCCCGCACGGCCCAGGAGGCGTTGATGGCATGATTGCCCGCTTTTTTTTCACGGCATTGATGGTCGTTCTGTTGATCGCTCCTGGTTGCGGGTTCCTGGAAGATATCCTGGGGACCTCCGAAAAGCTCAAGCCCTCGCCGCCAAAGCGCGTCAAGACTCCACCGGTGCGAGCCGCTGCCAAGCCATCGGCGCCGCCCAGCAAAGTCTCCCCGGCTCAAGAGGAGATTTCACCGGATGAAATTATCAAGGCGGAGCTGTGCCGATATGTGGCCGCTGATAAAAGAGATCCGTTTCGCCCGTTTATTATCCTGGCCCGGATTCGGGGCACACCGCCGTTGCCACCCTTGCAGCGATACGATATCCCCCAGTTGCGCCTGGTGGGAGTCATTTTGAGCGGCGAAGATAGCAAAGCCATGGTTGAAGATGCCTCGGGTAAAGGGTATGTGGTTTCCAGAGGTACCCGGATCGGGCGCCGCAACGGTGTGGTGATCCGGATTGAAAAAGATCTCGTCATCGTTGAGGAACAGTATAAGGACAGCGCAGGAAACCTGAAGTCCAAAGAGGTCAGCATGAAACTACACAAGGTGGAAGAAGAAGGTCCATGAGCATCTATCCAGCCAGGAGCAAACAATAAGTGGGCTGAAGATAAGGGATAGGATAAAAGGAGAAGTTCCATGAATAAGTATCCATGCTGGAGCAACCGCAAAGCCCAATTAAGCATCTTCGGGATCGGCATTCTGGTGGCAGCTATCTTGCCGTTGTCCTGCGCTCCAAAGAAAGCGCCTGAACTGAAGCCGGTCGCTGCAAAACCTGCTCCCAAGGTTCCAAAAGCGATCAAGCCGCCCCAGGTGATCGAAAACATTATCGTAGACCGCTCAGCAGACGGCAAGGATTGGCTGATCACCATATCTGGTATAAAACAGTTGAGACACACCGTTGTCAAGAATATCGAACCGCTTTCCCTTATAGTCTATTTGCCGCTTGTGGGGCTGGGAACGATCCAGCAGGAGATGACCATCGACAACGAGCTTATCAAGGCCATTCACAGTGAGCAGAGGAGTTCGGTCCAAAACCCCTCGGCGGAAATCACTATTGGGCTGAAAAAAGATGTTGATTACGACGTTGATATGAATGGCACCGGATTGGTGATCAAATTGACTCCAATCAGCGTAATAGCCCGCGAGGAGGCACCTCCGGCTGCGCCGGTGCCTGAGCCAGCCCCTATCAAAAAAGAAGAACTTGCGCTCCCGCCCATTCCAGAGGAAAAGCCCATTGCTAAAAATATAATGGATATCCGATTCGTGGCTGAAAAAAAGACCTCATGGGTCCAGGTCGTGGCTGACGGCGTTGTGGAAAAGTGGAGAAAGTTCGTCCTGAAGGACCCGAATCGGCTGGTGGTGGATATCTCCAATGTCCGAAAAGTTTTCCCCAAAAGACGATTGCCAGGGGATCAGATGCCTTTCAGCCGGTTACGAATGGCCCAGCGCGAATCGGATGTCCGCATTGTCCTGGATTTTCTCACCACACCCATACCTCCTTACGAGGTTCGGGGCGAGAAAGATATGCTTGTCATAGCTCTGGGCGAGGAGGTTTCCAGGCCATCGCTGGCACCGGCCCCGGCGATTGCAGCCCCACCGGCAAAAGCGAAAGTCGTGCCCATGGGGCGTGTCAAATCCATCGAGTTCAAGGAAATCGATGACAAGACGCGGATCATGGTGGGGCTGAGCGAGGAATCGGAGTTCACCATCGATAGAGAAAACGAGGACACCCTGGTTCTGCTAATAAAGCTGTGCAGGATTCCCAGCTACCTCCAGCGCTTCATCGATACCACATACCGTTACACCGCGGTGTCCAGGATAATCCCCGAGGCTGACAAGAAGAACCCAAGGAATACCCGCATCATAATAAAGCTCAAGCAAATGGCGCCTTTCTTCGCCAGGCGGGAGAAGAATGACGTTTACATCGACATCGAGAAACCTGCTGAACCGCCGACTCCGGTGGAGTTGGTGCCCAGACCCAGTGTATTCCCCGAGGTGGAAAAGAAGCCGGAGGTGGCCGCTCCACTAGAGGCACCTCCTGCGCCCGTTGCCCCCACTGAGCCGCCGGTAGTAGCGCCAGAGGAGATCATCCCTGGTCTGGCGGCCCCACCACCCAGGGTCTATACCGGTAGCCGCATCTCTCTGGACTTCCAGGACGCCGACATAAACCATCTGTTCCGCCTCATCGCCGAGGTGAGCAAACTGAACATCATTGCTGGTGAAAACGTAAAGGGGAAGGTTACCGTCAGACTCGCAGACGTGCCGTGGGATCAGGCCCTGGATGTGATCCTGGAGACCAACAAGCTGGGCAAGGAGCGCATTGGCAACGTTATTCGCATAGCGCCCATAGCCGAGATCCGTAACGCCCGTGAAGAGCGCCTGCGCCAGTTGAAGAAACAGCAGGACATGCTCAGCGAGATGCACGAGAAGAAAATGAAGGCCGAGCCCCTCTCCACCGAGCTGAAGCCTGTCAATTTTGCCGACGCCAAGAGCATGGTGGAACAGATCAAGGGCCTGCTGAGCGACCGCGGCAACGTACGCACGGACGAGCGGACCAATACCTTGATAATTACCGATATAGAGTACAATCTGGGAAAGGCCGTGGATATGGTGGAAAAGCTCGATACCCCCACGCCCCAGGTGCTCATCGAGGCCAGGGTGGTGGAAGCCAACACCGATTTCACGCGGGAGCTCGGCGTCCAGTGGGGCGGCAGGTTCGCCTCCAGCCCCAGCAAAGGCAATGCCTTTAACGGCAACAATGTGGCCATCGGCGGCACTCTCGCGGGGGGCGAGGCTCCCAGCGGTAGCAACTGGATCGTCAACCTGCCCGCTGCCACAGGCCCGGGATCGGGCGGAGCCCTCGGCTTCACCCTGGGAAGCATCATGAACACCCTCCTGCTGGACATACAACTCAGCGCCATGGAATCCAGCGGAGCAGGGCGTATCGTCTCCAATCCCAAAGTAACCACCCTGGATAACAAGGAGGCTTTAATCACACAGGGGAAAAGGATTCCATACCCCAAACAGACCCAGGACGGGATCTCCACCGAGTTCATCGATGCCACCCTCAATATGAAGGTGACCCCTCACATCACGTTTGACGGCAGCGTCAAGATGAAGATAGAAATAAAAAAAGAGGCACCGGACTTCACCAGAATAGTCCTTGGTGTGCCAGCGGTGGACACCAGAAGAGCCTCCACAGAGGTTCTGGTAAAGAACGGCGACACAACCGTCATCGGCGGTATCGTCACCAACGAGGACTCGGCGGCCATGTCAGGCGTGCCGTGGTTCAACAGGGTGCCTTTCCTGCGACACCTGTTCCGCACCCGGCGAAACGTAAGGAACGAGATGGAGCTGTTGATATTCATCACCCCGAGGATCGTTACCCCGAGCTTTGCCGAAAGGGCGGAGTCATGATAATTGAAAAATGCAAAATTATCATTTAAAAATTAAAAACTATTTGTGGCATGGGCATCTTGCCCATGATAACTCACGGGCTGGAAGCCCGTGCCACAGGAATAATTTATTGCTAACGCTAAAACGAGGTTTACAATGGGGCTTGAGCTAATCATACGAGGAGGATTTAACGTGAAACGGCAGTTATTGCTGTGGATAATTCTGGCCATGCTGGGCGTCGGATGCGGAGGGGACTCCGGCCAGCCGGGCTCCAGCGGCTTTGAGGAGACGGGGACGCAACTCCAGATCATGATCTCCCCAGAGGAATCTCATAACGTAGACTGTTTCAGAATTCTCGACTGCGATGGAGATCCAGAGACTGATGACCCGGAGCCGTTTACAGACCACCTCGCCACCGCAACCATTACTGGCACCACTTACGACAACCCCACCGAGCCCGAGGGCACCGGCTCCGGGGCCACGGTTTTCCTGGAGCGCTACACCATCGAGTATGTGCCCGAGAACCCCGCCGCACCTCCACTGCGGATGCGAGAGATCTTACATACTATCGTCATCCCGGCCCCGGAGAACGCTGATACTCCAAGCGAAGTAACTGGCAATATCATACTGGCGGATCTTCAGACCAAGCGGGAGTTCAGAGAGGCCATCGAGGCGGGGCATGAAATTATTGCCGACCCATCCTCATGGCCGGTGCGGTACAACGTGATCTATTACTTTTACGGCCAGGACGAGTTCGGCAATAACGTTCGAGTCAGGGTGACGACTCAGACTACGTTTGGGAACTTCGACCTATGCGATTAATTCACAGCAGAGTAAAATTTCATTAAAGCGGAATCAGCCTCAGGAGCGAGTTCGCGAATATAATCTGTTTTTATCGCCTGTTATCCAACATAAAAATCCTGTGAAGCTGTAAGCTGTCCGGAAAAAAGGAGTTTTACAATGTTCCAATATCGGAAAGTCTTTATACCGGTGCTTCTGCTGTTGGGAGGTATAGCGCTGGTGATTTCGTGCAGCGGGGGGAGTGGAAGCCCGGAAAGGGCATCTGCGCCAGGCGAAGAGAACGTCCCGGCCCGGGTGCTGGTCTCTTCGGATCGCACCGTGGTGGACGTGGTCACCGGGGATAACACGGTTACCCTCATTGCCGAGGTGCTCAACGAGCAGGGGCGATGGATGCGCGACGTGCTGGTCACATTTCACACCAGCTTCGGCGTTCTAAACCATGAAGGGCCTGATGCGGCGGTCCCCACTGACAGAGACGGTATAGCCCGCGCCACCCTGTCCGCCAGCTCCGAAGGCATGGCCATAGTGGAGATTAATGCCGGGGACGTGGCCGATTACACGCTGATCCGCTTCGTAGACTTCACCACTGCCGAGCAACAGCGAAACTACAGGGTGCTGCTGACGGCCGAGCCCACCTCCCTGCCCGGAGACGGCGCAACCCCGGCCACCCTCACCGCCTACGTGGTGGACGGCAACAACCAGCCAGTGCAAGGGATCACCGTTACATTCTATGCGGATGACCCTGATGCATCCTTTAACATGCCCATCTATACAGGAGGCGCAGGTGGGGGGGAGGAGGCGCCGGCTGTGAGGAGCTCAGCCCCCGAAAGCGCAAGGCCGGCCTTCCAGACCGACGACGATATCATGTATTACATCTCCTTTTCCGCCACCACTGACGCTGCGGGCCAAGCACAGGTTCTCCTTTACCCGCCCTGGACGGTGTACGCCCATTCAATCATTCTGAGAGCAGAGGTCTATATCCCTCCTGAGTGGGTAGTCAATGAGCCGCCGCAATGGTACTGGGGCGAGTATGTCACCGTTTACAGCATCGACTCCATCAGCATAAATGCTCCGGAGTTAGGGCACATTCTGCTGGAGCGGGCGGAGAGTGTTGATGAGTGGCTCGTGCCGCCTTACGGGACGAGCCTGGTGAGGGCAAGGGTAATGGATTCGAATGGCTTCCCCATGCCCGACGACACGGTGGTGAACTTCAGCGTGGTCAACCCGAACATGGGCTGGGTTGAGTCCTTTGCCTACACGTTAGGCGGAGCGGCCGGGGCCACATATTACGCCGACGCTGCCCAGACAGGGCCGGTAACCATCTCCGCCCGGGCCAACGGAATAACCACACAGCGCGAAGTGTTCTATGTCTCCACGCTGGACCCGACGATCGAACCACTGGGCCTGGCGCCAGAGGAGGCCACCATCATCGGCAGCGGAGACCAGGCCACCTTCGCCATCATCAACGGTATACCGCCCTTCGATTTCTCCACCGACCTGCCGCAGTATCTGGATCTGACCCTTTCGGATAGCACCATCACAGCGGTGGGCAGGGATGTCCCCCGGGAGAGAATGACGGCAACCCTCACCGTGCGGGACGCCACGTACCCCGAGCGGGAGGCGGCCGAGGCCAGCATCATCCTTGGCGAGGTGGATACCGAGGCGGAACTGTCCCTCTCGCCCGCGTCGGTGACCCTCACACGGGAGGGCCAGAGCTTCGTGTTCGGCATCAACAACGGTATCCCGCCATACGGCGTGAGCACGGATCAGCCCTCTCTAATCGATTTCACACTGGGACACAACCATACGGTTGAAGTGCGGGTGCTGTACTTGCCCACCGGCACCAATACCGCAACCCTGTTCGTGCGCGACGCAACAGCACGTACCCCTGCACAGGCCACCATTACCCTGGAGGGGCCTGAGCCGATCACGGGAGAATTGACCATCACGCCGCCTTCGCAAACTGCGACTTTCGATTCAATAACATGCCGTTCTTGCCCATGGGCTGGGGGCCCATATTCCGAACCTTGGCCACTTCAGTTCATTGCCAGTGGAGGTACAGGCTCATACACATGGAGCGTTCCTGTTAGTTTCCTAATATTCGATGATGGGAATGGACAATTTGATTGTACAGATATAGTGAGGGCGACTACTTCATCAACGTCGGGTGTTCCTGTTACCGTGTTCCCCAACCCGGCTAACGAGAATTCGCTCGAGGCCTTCATAACAGTGACAGACACTGAGGGCAGGACGGGCACTGCATCAGTAATCATACCAAGCCACACGAATTCTCCACCTTGTCCATGATCCACAAATATTAACATTTTTGCAAGGGCGGGAACAATATGTCCCGCCCTTTTTTATGTGGATGTGGGGGAAGAAAGACGGTTGGCTTAAATGACTTGTCGTCTGAATCGCTAAGCGACAAGAGGATTGATTCAGAACCCGGGCAATGCAGAATGAATTTCATGGATATCACACCAATTTATTGACGGTGAGTGGTCTAGGAGTTAGAGTGCGGGCATAATAGGTATGGTGTTGCTTTAATTCGAAATGAGATTACCCTCAATCCCTCATGGACATTTATTGTGGCATGGGCATCTTGCCCATGATTGTCCACGGGCTAGAAGCCCGTGCCACTTCTCTTGATGTAGGGGCGGGGTTTACCCTATTAGCGCTCACTAAATGTGAAACTGGCAAAGAATCATTGCAAAATTAGCAATTAGCAATGCAAAATTAGCAATTAATAAGGAGAAAGGTTAAAGGATAAAGATTAATACTACTCCGACAATTTATTAATCAAGTGCTTACTTGTATAAAATAGCATTATGTAATTTTCTTTTCGCATAAAACCTTTATTTATGAGGCCCCATCGCGTTGATACGCATTGACCATACTTGATCCCCTCGCCCCCGCTCGCGGGGGAGAGGGTAGGGTGAGGGGGCCATGAAATGCTTTACAATCCCCCCTCACCTCAATCCTCTCCCCCCTGAGGGTGGAGAGGAAGTTGCTTGATGATATTACGCTCATATATGCAATTATGAAAAAGTAAATTGTCGGAGTAGTATTAAATGATGCAGGAAAAAGGCTGAAGGATGGAGGTTATGAAAAAAATCCTTTTTCCTTTAATGTTAAATGCTTAATTGCTAATTTTTCATTTTGCAATTAAAAATCTTTTCTTAAGTAAGCGCTTATGGGGGTTTACCCCGCCCGTCCCCCGCCCCGGTGTTGCAATCAACTGACGGGCGGGATAAATCCCACCCCTACGAAGGGATAAAGGGAAAATTCAGAATCCGGGTTTATTTGATGGCGAGGGGTGGGTGATAATGCAGCCAATCCCAGGCCGGTCTTTTTCCTGAGCTTTTCCGCTGGCCGAAGGGGTTTTTCATGTTCCCGTATATATGCGGGAACAGGCGGAACAGGAAAATACCGAAATGGGTCGCCTCTAATCCCCTGAGCTTCGCGGTGGCGCCAGTGGAGGGTTGCATTTTACCGCCCACCTCAGCCCACCGTGATCGTTCATTGCCTGTGCAACCCAGTGGATGCTTTGGTGGGCACAGCCCACCCTACATTTTCTTTTTCACTTTTGGGTTACTTTAGAATATTAAACTAAAGTTTTGCAGTAACTTTTATTAATTGTCTTAAAAAATATTTTCTTCAATTTCAATAGGATACAATAATTCTTCTGGTTCCATTTCCAGCAAAAGCAATTGACTTGACATAGTCACTGGGTAGCACACCAAGCCATCGCAAGCTCGGGCATGGTGTGCTACCCAAATTTTTCGTATTTATAATCAGTTAGATATTTCAAGTATACTAAACTGGGACTTGCTCTTCAATAATAAAATCATTGTTTTCAATATGTTAAAAACATTATTAATCGCATTTTTAACTGCGAAACTTTAGTATTAAAATTAAAAGCAATTTGATAAATTAACCTGAAATTGTGGAGAAATTCCTTACCATCATCTTCTTGACATCAAAAAAACAATAAGATTAAAATGTCAAATTAATATCCTAGAAGGGGGAAGAAAACATGGAAGAAGATAGGGAGACGATACGGCAATTAAAAAATAAATGGAGACAAGAATACGTCACCAAACCTCCATCGCCCACAACCACGGAGTCGGGAATCGATGTGGACATTCTCTATACGCCGGCTGACATCGATAAAGACGGATACTTGGAAAAAGATGGATTTCCCGGCCAATACCCATTCACCCGAGGAGTCCAGCCCACCATGTATCGCGGCCGAATCTGGACAATGAGGCAGTATTCGGGCTTTGGTACTGCAGAGGAGAGCAATGAACGGTACAAGTTCTTATTGAAGGAGGGCCAGACCGGGTTATCGGTGGCGTTCGATCTTCCCACGCAATGCGGTCTTGACTCAAACTCCCCCACTGCCGAGGAGGAGGTCGGCCGCGTCGGAGTGGCCATTGACACCCTGGCCGACATGGAGATTCTTTTTCAAGGAATTCCCCTGGAACAGATCAGTACATCCTTTACTATCAATGCAACGGCAGGGATTATTTTCGCAATGTACGTTGCATTGGCAATGAAGCAGGGGGTTGCTCTCGCTTCATTGAGGGGGACGCTGCAAAACGACGTCCTGAAGGAGTACATTGCCAGGGGCACCTATATCTTTCCTCCCGAGCCGTCCCTGCGGCTCGCTACCGATCTCATTGAATATTGCAACAAGAACAGCCCCCGGTTTAACCCGATCAATTTCGGCGCTTACCATATTCGCGAAGCGGGCGGAGATGCGG
>CAZTAS010000008.1:0-49738 GCA_964611635.1 uncultured Thermodesulfobacteriota bacterium | reverse complement strand
CAGACGCAATCGCACCCCCAAGCGTGAATATAATCGCAACCATGCTCACCACCATTAGATCCACCATAAAGGCGATGAGCCTAGGGCCAAAACCAACGAGTTGGCACGGCAAAAAACTAGAGATGGGCCCCTCCACGAGCGCACACTCTGCACGTTCGGAATTCTCTTTTTTACTTTCATATTTTTTTTCAGGGGATAATGTTTCGTCACTCGCCCCGATCCCGATCGTTGGATCGGGATCGGGGCCGGTTGCGGGTGCTGAGTGAGGAGGCGAATGGTGGTCCACTACTTATTCTCGTCCAGGCGCAGAAGGTCTTCCTCGGTTATTTCCAGTTCGTACATTCCTCTCCCTTCGTCGGTATGTTCTGTCCCTTTCTCCTGGTCCTCCTCATCCTCCATGGGGGAGGGTGTGATCTTCAATGTCTGCTCGAAAGCGGTTGTTTTTTCTTCTTGCAAGGGCGCCTGATCCTCCATGGACTCAATGTCCGCCTGGAGTGGCGCTCCACTTGGAGGAGTTGGCTCTTCAGTAAGTATGGAAGGAACCTCAAAGGCCTCCATGTCCAGTTCCAACTCAGGCTCTCCGCCTATGATGGGGGGAATTTGCGCTTCTTCCCGGCTGCTCTCCATGCCTTCCATTCTCATCCCGGTTTCTAATTGCTCGTCAGAAACGACCGTTTCTGTGCCCATAGCCTCTTCGACGCCCAGCGTTCTTCCTAAATCATCTTCGACGTCAATCTTGCCTTCAACGGTCTCATCACCCAGCCGAAGGCCTTCTTCCTCTTCCATTGCCATGGTCGGCTTCCCAGCCTCTTCCTCCAGCTCCAGCATATCCTCCTCTCCCAGGGTCAGATCCGTTGGCTCAATAGTCAATTCCATAGTAGATTCAGCCTCGGAAGGAGCAACCGCCGCCTCTTCCTCCATTTCAACCAATGGTTCCTCCTGGGGGGCAGCCTCGGGAGAGAGAGGGAAAGCGATGTTGAAAGCGGCATCCCCGGTGGGAATAAATGCCGGGCGAAAAGTCACGATGTTGTGTTTAGCCTTGATCTCAATGAGATCTTTCCCGCACTTTTTACACACATCAAGAAAATCAAAACTAACGTACTTGCAATGAGGGCATTTCATAATTATTCCCTCCTCATCCATCCTGGTCATTCATTTGTTTTCTTTTGTGGCCTTTAAAATTTAAAATCTAGCCAGATTTTACTCTCTCGGGGAACGAATTGAGAATTCTGAAAATAGTTGTTACACCTCATTTTATGGTATTTTTTATGAGCACCTCTCTTTCCCATTTATCGGGAGCGGGCCGGTTGCACTCCCAACCTTTTGATGTGCCGAACCATGATTAATGTATTTAATCTATACACTTTTTCAGTGCTTATGTCAAGTACTGTGTAACTTGCTCTCAGCCCTTAAGTCTATTCTGAGTTTTGCGTGTGCGAGTCTCTTTGCTTATAGGCCCACGCCAATACTTGGATGGGATGCACCGCAGGAATACCTGTGCCATTTGTGATCTGCAACTGGCAGGCGCCGCACCCAGTTACTACTCGATGTGGACGAACCTCTCGAATCGCCCTGAACAGGGGGTCACCTATGACCGCCGACAAATCGAAATTTGCCTTTTTCATCCCGAAGGATCCGGCCAAACCGCAACAGGAATCGGAAACCTCCACCCATTGAATCCCGGGAATGAGAGTGAGAAGTTCACGAACCTCGGGCCCACCCCCCAGGGCCTTGAGGTGGCATGGATTATGATAGACCAAACGCATCGGGATCTCTCCAAAATCAGTGTCAAGTTTGCCCTGCTGGAAAAGCTCTAACAAGAACCGCATCAGGTCCATACAGGCTCTGGAGACTTCCCCGGACTCGGGAGAAGACAATAACTTGGGATATTCCAGCTTCACTGCCAGCAAGCATGCAGGGTCGGAGAAGAGAATCGGGAGACCTGCCGCAGCAAGGGGCTTCAGGAGCGCCACATTATACTCCGCATCATTCTCGAGATCATCAAGTGCACCTGACGCCATGCGGGCCACGCCGCAGCATCGTGTATCGGGTACCGTTACTCGGAATCCATTCTTTTCAAGCACCTCCACAGCCGCCATCGACTCTCCCTCGGGATTACAATAATTCCCGAAGCAACCGGAGAAATAGGCCACGGGCTCTCTCCCGTCAACTGGATAATCTTTGAGACTTTCTCGGAAAGTATTGCGGGCAAAGTTCGGGAGAAGCATCCGACGATCCACGCCCGTAATAGCCTCCAGCATAATCCGTACCGGTGCCATTTTGATGGCCAGATTTGTGAGCGGGGCACCGAGGCTGCCCATGCTGCTTATCAAGGCTGTGTCAGCCAAGAGTTGGCTCCTCAGAGGCTGGCCTTTCTTGCTAATGTAGTGAGCCTTCAGCCGGGTTACCAATGCAGGGATGTCAACCCCGGAGGGGCAATCCACCAAGCACTGCTGGCATATCATGCAGCTGTCGAAGATCTCTTTCATATTCTCTGATACAAGATACTGAGCCGAGTCCATTCCGCCCGAAATGGCCTCTCTCAGCAAGCTCGCCTTGGCCCTGGCGGTTGAGAGCTCATCTCCCACCACATCGGCCACGGGGCAATAGGCCCTGCATTGGCCACAGCCGCTGCATCGCTCGATTTCTTCTCGGATCTCTAACTCGTCCAGCTTGCTTCCCGTGCTGACAGGTCGATAGTCACCATATTTGAGGTGTTTCACCAGACTGTCCGGCTCGCATTCGACCACGCGACCGGGGTTGAAGATTCCCCCGGGATCGAAAAGGCGTTTAACAGCCACCATGGCATCGCACAGTTCCCCATATTGCCGCCGAACATAAGCAGAGCGCAGCAATCCATCGCCGTGTTCTGCACTGATGGTGCCCCGTAGACTTAGTACCAGATCATAGGTCTCTTCAGCTATACTCTTCATTCGGGCAACATCCTCCGGATCCTTTAGATTCAAGAAAGGCATGATATGAAGGTTGCCATCGCCGGCGTGCCCGTAAATGGCGGCCTGAACTCCATGGCGGTTGAAGATTTCCTTCAGACCCATGATATACTCTGATAGGCGTAGTGGGTTTACGGCGGCGTCTTCAATGAAAGCAACCGGCTTGCGCTTCCCCCTGGCCTTGTTCAGCACCGGGCCAGAGGCTTTGCGCACACGAACAAGGAGCTGACGTTCCGCAGTATTTTTTGCAACCCGGAAGCCCGTTACAATATGCAACTCCTTGGCCAGTCGGTGCTCCAGAGCCTTCATCCTTGAAGCCAGCTCTTCCAGCTCCTCTCCCTGGAACTCGATGAAAAGAACCGCCTCGATTCCATCCGGCAAAAAAGGTTTCAGCTCGCACCACCGCTCCCTGGCAAGTTCCAGAATGTGCCGTTCGATGATTTCCAGCATGGCCGGTTGGAACTTTAATATTTCCTCGGTGGCCTGACCAACCGATTCAATGGTGTCAAAATAAATCAAGGCTGTTAGAGATGCTCTCGGCAGCGGAGCCATGGTCAGTTCCGCCTCCGTTACCAAGGCCAGGGTGCCCTCGGAGCCCGTTATCAACCTGGCCAGATCCACGCTCTCACCATTGAAAGCATCCCAGAGATTATACCCGCAGCAGTTCTTTGTGGTCTCCGGCTTTTTCTCGCGGAGCAACTCCACGTAGCGCATGGCAATATTTCTCACTTCCGCATGAAGCTCTGCCTTCCGACCACCTCTTTCCATCATCCTTTTCCATTCCGCGCCATCCACTTTGATGGGAATAAACTGCTCCAGGGCGCCATCGGAAAGAACCACCTCAAGTGCCCGCACTTGGCTACGGGTGTCTCCATACTTTGGACAGTGAGGCCCGCTGGAATTATTGGCGATCATGCCGCCGATGCTGGCACAATCGGCGCTGGAGGGGTCGGGGGGGAAAAATCTGCCATGTTCTTCCAAAATGCGGTTGAGGCGCGTCAGGAACATTCCCGGCTGGACTCGAAACCGGTTAGCGGCGACATCGATTTGCAAGACTTGGTTCATATGACGGGTAAAGTCCACCAAAATACCAGCTCCGATCCCCTGGCCTGCCCTTCCTGACCCGCCACCTCTCCCGGTCAGTGGGATCCCTTCCTCGGCAGCAAAGGCCACCAGCTGGCGCAGATCCTCGGCATCCCGGGGACACGCGATCCCCAGCGGCTTGATCCTGTAAATGCAGGCCGCGCTGGCATAGGCCAGCCGGCTAATCTCGTCGAAGAGTAAATCTCCGCGAAAAATCCGGGCCAGTTGCTCTTGTATTTTCCGAGCATCCCACTTATTGTCAGACATAATACATGACTCCAGTGCATAAGAGTACAAACATAGGCGGGTTATTCTGTTATACAAAGTTGCGTTCGATTCAGTAATTTAAGGCACAGCACCAATTTTTGCTGCGGTTCCGAATCATTATCATTCACCCCTCTCCCTGCACTCTCCCATCGAGGGGAGAGTGTTGTGGTGAGGGGGAGTAAATAATATCTTTTTGAATGCAACTTAGTATTAATGCAGAATGGGTAGGGAACCTGCTTTGCGGTTTTAAACTATGGAATTCAATTTTCTTTGCCTTGCCGGGATTTGCTCCTGAATGTATCTCACAATCTCATCAAGGGAAGCGTGGACGGGAAAAACCTCCTGGACTCCAATTTCTTTCAAAAGGGGAATATCCTCCCTCGGGATGATTCCACCCACCAGCACAGGGATATCATCCAGTCCTTTGTCCCGCTGCCGCGACAGCAACTTCCTGGAAATCTCCAGGTGTGAGCCGGAAAGGATGCTCAGGCCGATGACATCCACATCCTCCTGGTCGGCAGCGCTGATGATCTGTTCAACGCTTTGCCGAAGCCCGGTATAAATGACCTCCATGCCGCTGTCTCTGAGAGCATGGGCGATGACCTTGACGCCCACGTCGTGACCATCCAATCCCGGTTTGGCCAGCAGTACCCGGATGGGAAATGCCTTTTCCATGTCACTCCTTTCCTTATTACCTATCGCCGCCTCCTGAATATATTGCCTCACTCGAGAGCACCCGTTGGGCACACAAATGAATCGATATTACATCCTGAACCAGAAATGAATCACGTTCTTCCCGTGATGAGTTCAACATTGATAACCAAATCGATTCAGCCAGCGTTTCAAACTCGATCTTCCGTATGAGTCCTTCATTATATTGACTATTCTCAAATGGAGACAGGCTCCTTGAACGTACCGAATTTTTTCTTCATAGCCTGGATAATCTCTCCCACTGTGGCGTAAGATCTCGCAGCCTCGAAAATTAAAGGCATCAGGTTTTCTTTGCTACCGGCGGCCTCCTCCAACTTCTCCAGGGTCCTGTTGACCGCAGCCTGATCACGGCGGCTTTTGACCTCCCTCAGTCGCTGGATCTGTCGGTCGCGGGTAGCCGGGTCCATGCGGTAAACCTGCAGATCCTTCTCTTCCTCCTCGGTTACAAAGCAATTAACGCCCACGAGTGGATGCTCCCCGGTTGAGATCTTTCTCTGAAGCTCGTAATTTTGACGAGCCAGAGTACGCTGGAGATAGCCTTTTTCGATGGCCTTCACCACCCCACCCATGGCCTCCAGCTCCTTCATGAAGTCAATGATCTTCTCCTCCATCTCGTTGGTCAGATGCTCGACGTAGTAAGAGCCTGCCAGGGGGTCTACAGTGTCCGCCACACCGGATTCATGCGCGATAATCTGCTGAACCCGCACAGCGGTCCGAATCGCCAAATCCGACGGGATGGCGTAAGCCTCGTCAAAGCATGCCATGTTTAAGGAGCGTGTTCCTGCAAACACTGCTGCGAGGCCATAAAGGGTTTCCCTGGCAATATTGTTCAGTGGCTGGGCCACTGTCATGCCGCTTCCCCTCGCCCCGGTGGAAAATTTGAAACGCATCGACTCCGGCTTGCTTGCGTTGAACTGCTCCTTCATGATCCGAGCCCAGAGCCTTCTCCCAGCCCTTAACTTGGCAATATCCTCGAAAAAGTGAAAGTCTATGCCGCCCACGCATAGATGGAATACTATAAGAGGAGCTACCTCGTCAATGTCGATGCCCCTGCCTAGAACTTCCCTGAGATAGACCATAGCATTCATGATTGCCAATGCGATTGTCTGGGCTGGGGTGGCCCCATATTCGGCGATGTGTGTCCCGGAAACGCTGATAGGGTTAAAACGAGGGATATTCCGGCAGCAGTACTCGATGACATCGCCAATGAGGCTGAGGGAGGGGGTTGGTGGGAAAATCCAGGTGCCACGGGCGATGTACTCTTTCAGGATATCATTCTGTACTGTGCCGCGGAGCTTTTCCGGCGGCACACCTTGCTTTTCCCCGACAATGATGTACATGGCCAGAATTATGGAAGCAGTGGAGTTGATGGTGAATGAAGTGCTCACCTTATCCAGCGGGAGGCCCTCGAATATCCGCTCGACGTCCGCCAGCGTGTCCACCGCCACGCCGAGTTTGCCCACATCATCCTCGGCCAAGGGATCATCGGAATCCAGACCCAGCTGTGTGGGAAGGTCAAAAGCCAGGCTCAAGCCTGTCTGTCCGCTTTGCAGAAGGAATTTGAACCGACTGTTGGTCTCTTCCGATGAAGCCTGCCCAGCGTATTGCCGGATAGTCCAGGGCTTCCCCCGATACATGGTGGGATAGATGCCGCGGGTGTATGGATATTCTCCAGGGTTCCCCAGGTCCCGCTGGTAGTCTAATGATTCCAGATCATCGGGCCCATAAAAGACCTTTACCTCCTCCCCATAGCTGGTCTTGGCATCTCGGAGAGAGGTGCTTTTCCCAAGGCTGTTCTTTTTTGCAGACTCCTGTGCCATGACTTCTCCTCGCTGCAATTTCACGTGGTTAGTTTTTCCAGTTTTTTAAGTTCTTCCAGCACCACCGTCAATTTGTCCGCGCTCATGTCGCATTTCCTGGCGATCATCGCCATTTTCTATTCGTCTAAATGATTGACCAACTATACTCGACAGCGGCAGCCAGGTTTACCCCGAGCGCAAAGGTTTAATCAACTTCCATACGCGGCTGGTCCTCCAGGAGATTCACCACTATCTCGATGACACGGACCTGATATTCCTGATTGGCATTTAATTTTTACTACAGATATCAATGGGATTTATGTTAGCTACCTCATCAATAATAACGATGGTAATGAAACTACTATAATACGCGGATCAAGTACATTTACATCATCGTGCATCGTCACCAGGATGCCAAACGGCGCATTGTACACCTTCTTCTCGACAAATGCGCGTAGCCCAACTGTGTCCCGATGTGGATCGATATGTTGACGATACTTCACTTCCAAGGGAATCCGGTATTCTCCCACAGTCAATATGAAATCCACCTCAGGCTCTGCTCCGCGTTCGGGGAAATGAGCTAAGTCCAGATGCGGAATCCCATCCAGAAAATATCCTGTTACGCTCTCAGCAATATGTCCCGCCAGATCGCTCAAATGCGGAGTATCGCGCAATCCTTTTACATCCAGAGGTACAACCTCCTGTAACCAACTCGCCCGCAACCCGTGGTCGCATAGGCAGATTTTGCTGTTCCCCTTGCTACGCTTCAGTCGCAACTCTAATGGCTGCACCAGTTTTAAAAGTAACGCTCCATCCAGAAATTTCAAGTATGACAGGATGCGGTTCCATCCTATGTTTGCTTGCATGGCCTGACGCAGTTCTGGTACGAAAACGGCTTGACCTGGGGCTTGGCCCGCGTAACGGCAAGCTAGCCGATAGACCTCCTCCAACAACTGTGGATCGCGCTTTTGCCCTTTCTTCCCCAATCGCAGGTCGTGCTGGATGACTCGTAGAATGAGTGCTTCATTAAGTTGGTCGGCAATCTCCGGCCACGGCACGTCCGCACGTGCCTGAGCCCTCGGATAACCTCCTCTGCGTGAAAATTCCTCAAATCCCCGATCTCGCATAGCATGGACACATGTCCCTGAAGCCTGCAAAGAACGCCAGAAGTCAGCGCGCAAAAGCAGCTCAAGCCCGTTCTCAGGCAGATGCGGCTGTATTTTCTCACCAAACCTCATCTCAATAATTTCCCGTGGCAGCAACGTTCCCAGATCCACTTGTGTGATCCGTCCCGCCAGACTATCCCGACCCGATTCGATGCGCAACGCTGAACTTCCTGTGACCAGCACCTTCACGGTGTGGTGGTCCACCAGCACCTTTAATTGCGGCGCCCACTCAGAAAGGTTCTGAACTTCGTCGAAAAACAGAAACGCCGGTGCACCACTTCTTGCGGACTCGTTGAACGTACAGCCCAGGAGGCGATTTTCAAACCACCGCGAGAAGGCCAGGATCGGATCTCTCACACCGGACAACGATGGAATTTCATCAAACTGCAAGCGCAAAATCCGCTTAGGATCGACTCCCTTTTCATTGATCAGGTGCTCGATCATCTGCAATTGAAGGGTCGTCTTGCCTACCTGCCGCGGCCCACGCAACACAACTGCTGGCGTCAGACCAGTTTCCAGCTTCTTCAACGTCGTGTGGAACGCCCACCGACGATACGGAGGGATCTCAGGACCGGGCTTTCCCTCCCACCATGGATTGGTGCTCCAGAGAAATTCATCGACTTCCGGCGGTAGCCGCTCTTTGTCAAAAATATCGCGGCCCATATTCATCTCAAATCTTTTTCAGCCTGCGCTGCAATGAAGGATTCACTTTCTCCTCATCGCCCAGCGCCCTGTCCCGACAGATAAAGAGGTTGCCATTCACTCTTCGCTCGCTCTTACCTCGACATTGGCCCATCTCTCCCAGAGACGGACGATTTCGGTATTATCTGATTCCGGCCCATTAAGCAATACAGCGAGCGTATACACCTGTCCCACCACCCCGGCCAGCAGCGATGGCAGACCTAGGTCACGAAGCAGCTCCAGGAACGTGGCCACATCCTTGTTCATCAGGCCCACTGTGAAGCCCGAATCGAAACGGCCATTGAGGACATACTGCGGGAACTTTATGCAGGTTGCCTCATTGTGTCCCGAGCTTTGGTTGATCACATCCAGCGCCACGACGGGATCCAACCCGGCTTTGGCTGCCGCCACGAAAGCTTCGCCGGCTGCCACCAGGTTGGTGGCGGACAGAAAGTTGTTGATGGCCTTCAAGGTATGGGCTGCACCCACAACTCCCACGTGGATAACCTTTTTCCCCAGGACGCTCAGCACGGGCAGTACCTTTTGATACTGCTCAGAAGTGCCGCCCACCATGATGGTGAGAGTGCCTGCAGCCGCGCCCGCGGGACGGCCGCTGACCGGCGCATCCACCAGCTCCATCTCTTTGTCGGCCATCTCTAAAGCAAGCCTGCGCGTGCTCACAGGGGAAGAGGAGCTCATATCGACGACCATAACTCCGGGCTTTCCAGACGTCAAAACGCCGTTGGTGCCCATGATCGCGGCTTCCACATCCCGGGAATTGGGAAGAGAAAATATGATCAGATCGCACTTCGATGCAACATCTGCTGCGCTCTGAGCGGGGACGATACCTTGCCTAGGTAGAAGGTCCAGGATTTCCTGACGCAGGTCGAACCCAACCACCGAGTATTTTGCTTCCACCAGCCGGCGCGACATGGGAGCACCCATATTGCCCAGGCCAATAAACCCGATTTTATTCATCACTATACTCCCGCGAATGGTTTATGGCGCGATCCATTCTCAGCTGACAAAATTTTACCTCAGCCTCCATGCAGAATGGGCAAAAAGGTCACCTCATCACCATCCTTTAGCGTGGCCTCGGAACGCTCATACGGATTGACGAATAGGCCATTGAGGATGACGGCGATGTGAGCACGAATCTTCTGGTTCTTTTCGTCAAAGATGGCTCTGCGGAAAACCCCATCGTCCAATGCAAGGCGGCGGGCCAACTCCAGCACGGACTCACCCTCCGGTACCGAGACGGGGATTTCGTCGAAACTGGCAGAGTTGGCTTCCAGCCCATGGCTCAGCCAGGAGTATATCTTCAGCTTCACTCGAGGCATGAGTGTTTCCTTGCTTTTTATAAGTTCCGCGCAACAGGGCGGAATGTTTTTATACTCCAAACCATCAGAGAATCTTCGGCCTTTCCATCAAGCGGGCAAATCTGGTATGAGCTTTTCCAGGCCCAGCGACTTGAGAGTTTGGGGCAAAGGTTTGCCCGTTTCCGGATCCCAGCCCACCAGTTGGAAGTAAAAACTCTTCATAAACTTAAAATGAGGCGCGATGGCTTTCCCCTCAGCAGGGCCGTTGGTGGGGGTGGATCCATACCGAACGGAAGGGACCTCAAGGGCAGGGTCCAGCCCGTGGCGAAAGTTGAACACCCGCAGCTGGCTAATGATTCGGCGACCAATGATAAGCACATCGGGCACGGTGAGTTCCCTCCCGGTCACGGCATTGAAGCAATCCACGGTTAACTGAGGATTAATAGCCGTGAACCGGCAAATCCCGGTGCTGTCCAGGAACACGTACCAGCCGTCGATTTTCGCATTGGCCCCAGCTACTTCCCATGGGGAGTAAGAATTACTGATGGGCGGCAAGCCGAACAGAGTCGGCGAGATGAGGTAAGAGCCCGCCTGGATAGTGCCTGTAGCAGAAACACAGGTGTCAAGCATCTCCCCCCACCTGCCCCGGTGATCATGTCCACGAGGCGTTGCACCTTTAAGGACGTAAACTCCTATTTTCGGTGCCTCGCCGCCAATTTTTTCTGAGGCTCTCTTTACCCCCTCGGCCAGAAGATCACCGATACCTTCCCGACGGCTGATCTTTTCCAGCATTGCCTTGATGGCCTCTACATTGCCCCAGCGCATATCCAGCCCGTCCAGATCACTGCGGGAGAGTATGCCCTTTTCATAGCACTCCATGACCCAGCCGGTGGTCCAGCCCGACTCGTTCACGTCTATCCCCAGCCTGTCAGTCAGGTTGGAGAGCATCACTATAGCACCGGGATCTGTGTTACCCACCTGCGGCCCCCAGGCGGCCATGCATTCGTACTCCGGCTCTTCCCCCTCAAAGCCTGCGTAAGGCCCCTCTGTGACCTTCATGTACTTGGTGTGTGCAAGCCGGCAGGCCCAGCATGGTTTGGAGCGCTCCTCGAAGTGGGTTCGGAGGTACTGGCCATTCATTTGCTCATGTTCCGGGAAAATGTTGGTTGTGTAGTTGCGAGTGGGAAGATAGCCACCCAGGGCAGCGGCGGAGAATCCGCCGCCGGTTCCCCATTTATAGGTCAAACCTCCACGGGCTGTCTTGGAATCCTGGTCCAGCGCCTTGGCCCTCTCAGGCAAAAGACCCCTGTGCCGGACGGGAACAGGCCGTCTGCATCGGCTGATTGCGACGGCCTTGAGGCGCTTTTTCCCCATAACGCACCCGCAGCCGTTCTTGGAAGCGATGTGGCCTTGATCACCCGCCACAATCGCAAAGCGAACCCGGTTCTCTCCCGCCGGGCCGATACCAAAAGCGCTTACCTTCCGGGTTGTTCCAAGGTCTTGCTGAATTGCCGGCTCCATATCCCATGTATCTTTTCCCATTATGGGAGTTGCATCGCGCAGCTCGGCTTTCCCTTCATCGATGTGCAAATAGACCCATTTGGGCGATTGACCCTGTATGATAACGCCGTCGTATCCGGCGAACTTGAGGAACGCGCCCCACAGGCCATTAGCCTGAGAAGTGACCGCCAGATTGGTCATTGGACCCTTGGTTACCAAAGAAAATGTACCGGTACCTGACACTATGGTGCCACCCAGCGGCCCTGAAGCCATAATAATGCGGTTTCCCGGATCGTCCCATTCCACCCCGGGTAGTACCTCTCTGTAAAGGTATTCGGCACCAAAACCCGAGCCACCCAAATACTTCTCTGCCATCTCAGGATCTAGTGATTCTTCCTGGATCGAGCCGCGTGTCAAGTCTACACGGAGGATCTTGCCCATGTATCCCCAAAGTTCTTGTGTCTGCATAGCACCCTCTCTTTTCACTTAATCTGTTACCCCTTTTAGCGTCCAAATTCACCGGAATTTATGCCACGGCGATTTTCTCCGACTCTTATAATGTATGACAGATGGACAGAATTGATGTGTCCTGAAATATCGATTCTTTCCAAACAGAAGCCATACCTTTAATTTTGATTTTTCACTCTAACTGAATACTCTCTCCAGGCACCGTCCACAGAACCGCATTATCTGATGCTGTTGGAGGTATTGTAATTGAAAACACCCTCTTTTGCTATTATTGTATTATAGAACCTCGGCGGTATTGTCAAGCGACTTGTATAATATCTGACTTATTAAAAAAAGGGTTGGCTTACAAAAGCTTAACTCTTGATGATGTTGGTGTCGAAGAGGGGACTCGAACCCCTAAAGTGTAACCCTCACTAAACCCTGAATCCTTTTTCCATTTAAATCCAGGTAAAGAGAGGGATACAACAATAAAGAAAAAACTCATTTAATATCAAGAATCTAAATTGAATCAGGGAAGATAAGTAAACACAAGTTAAGGCAATGAAATAAGGGAATATTTTCTGTTAGTTGTGGATCAACTGTTGACCAAGTTCAGAGTTAATGTTATGTCTTTCAAAAACTTTATTGACATAAAAATGCTAACTGGATTATCCGAGATAAATGGTTTAGAAAACGATCTTTAATCATTTTATTGGTAATCCGAAATTGTTACCATTATCGAAGAACTCTTCTCACTTTTGCTTTGTCATGCGATAATTAGCACCTCCAAATATATAATACTCTGGTTTATCCTGAAGATTTATTATTGCCGGACCGAACCACTCATTAGACAATGGTCCTAATTCATCATAACATCGTGCCCAGTATGCCAGGTCACTGTTACCTATATCTACTGGAATTTCCCATAAGAGACGAAACAATCTTGCTCTCCTGGGAGAAAGGCGAGAGATATCTACCATGCCGACAAGTCCATATTGTCTGTCTCCCGGGCCAGTTACATAAAATCCCACTTTTGCTGAGGAAGGCAAAGGTTCACCTCCGGTTTTTTCGATATAGGCCCATAGTTTAATAGTGTCACCAGGTTGGGCTCCTTGGACAGGAAAAAGATACAATATTTCAGTTGAATATCCTCTCTCTGGGGGTATGAATCGTTCATTCATCACGCCTTGGATCTCTTCGGCTGTGAGAGGGCTATTGTAAATTCGGATTTCATCCAGAGCAGCGATATGACTATTGAGTTTCAATCCTGCTGAACCCGGGACTGGTAGCCTAGATATTGCTGAACGAGCGACCAGCTCGCCGTCAATGTAAAGTTGAAGGAGTTCTATAGTTTTCACAGCCGCCACATGTTGCCAAACATCATTAATGACTGTATCAGGTGGGCTTTCAGCCCCATTTTCTGCATCACTCCCGTCTTCATATTCAATGCGGTATATACGGCCAGGTTTGATGTACAGATCGTAGTTGTTGTGCTCTGGCGCAGAGTCTTCACCTTTTGTGATAAGTCGTCCATATGTTTCCTGGCATACATTATGCGGTTTGACCCACGCAGTAATGGTAAATTCTTGTGGCAGGTCAAGAGTTAAGCTATCAGGAATATTGGCTATCGTCCCATATAAAGCAGTGCCAAACTTACCAGGAACCCAGGCGATTGCGTTGAGTACGCCATGGTTTTCGTTTCCAGAAAAATCATGTACAATTTCACCATGGCCCTCATCCAAGGGCCAGTATCCAACCAAATCGGTCTGGGAAAAAGCGGGAATGCTTGTGGTAAAGAAGAAAATTGTTAAAAATAAAGCATAAAGGGCTAATATCACGATAAAACGGTAAATTCGTATCATGGTAAATCTCCTTCGTCAAGTAATTGTTTTAATAAATATTTTTATAGGAATCTCGAACATTGTCAAGCTCTCCATGGCAAGAAATTCGGTAACGTCGAGCGGCTTATATAATAATATTTTGAGATTCCATTTGCTGTCAATATGAAAGTTTTTCTTGAGGGGTTATATATCCTATTCCTCCATGTTTGCAATCCCTTTGTTACAAGTGATACACGCATTGTATATGATCATAATCTTGCCAATTTTTAAACCCAAGTTTGACAACACTCTTTGTAACTATTTGAAAAATGCTCACAAAAATTTTTGGTTACACTACATGCCCTTTTTTCTTTTTATTATCCGTTAGTTACGGAACAATGGTTGGCATCTTTTGAGCCCCTAAGGCCTTAAGGATCTGTTTTTGCTCTTTGACAAAAGTGGTCACTTTGTTTATCCTCTGGCCTGCCAGTTCACTGATGACTAACTTGATGGGGGCCAGCAGCTGTAGGGCCTTTCTGGCAGTGAGAAAGAGGCTGTGTTCTTCCAGCTTCTTCTCCATGAGTTTTTCCAGCAGGCAGGCCAGGAAGCAGACAAATATATGCCCTTTGAGCCTGTCTCCATTATGATGATAGATGGGCCGGACTTTGATGAAGTCTTTGACCTCCCGAAAGGCATTCTCCACCTTCCAGAGGCTCTTAAACCATAGAGCTATGGCCCCCGGGGAGAGCTTCTAGCTGTTGGTCTTTATGATGAACAGGCCATCTAAGGCAGCCTCTCTGGTTATCTCTTCCTCCCGGCGCTTATAGGTGAGTCTACCCTGGGGATCAAAGTCGTACTGGAAGAAGGATGCCATCCTCTTTCTTCTCAGGAAGCGCTCAATCCTGAGCCTTATCTCCAGGGGATCTCTGGTCTTGCCCTGTTTGGGAGGCAGATGAAATTGCTGTAAAAACTGCTCACACTCTGACAGTAGAGCTTCCCGATTCTCTCTGGTCTCCTGGGCCCTCAGGGGGTTGTAGCAGGCAATATGGCGCTCGGCTGCCTTTGAAGGGAGCTCACATACGAAGAGGTTATATCGAAGCCGGGTGAATTTTCCCTCTCAGGTAGCATGGCAAGCAGGGCACGGGCCTCTTTTGAGCGCCTGAGCTTTATGCTCACGATATATTCGTAGCCTGAAGAGTCGAGTTCTTTGAGGTTCCCTGAGCTGACCATCCCCTTGTCCGAAACAAAGATGCAGCGCCTTCTCTTAAAGGTGCCTTTCATATGCTCCAGCATCTGAGGCAGGGTCTTGGAATCCTTGAGATTTCCTTCAAAGACTATATGGGAGATGGGTATACCATTCTGGTTTACCAGTAACCCTATCCCTACCTGGGGGCGATCATGCCTGTGGTCTCGGGAGTGTCCCTTTTCGGCCTGAGCCGGGCCCGCTCCCTCAAAATAGGTGGAGGTCAGATCATAAAAGACCAAAGAGAAATCCAGGGTGAAGAGGGTGTTGAGCCTGTTGTAGAGGGCATTCTCCAGCGGCCCTTTTACCTCTCCCAGTTGGGATGAGGCACGATACTGACACTGCAGCGGGATATCTTCTGCAACGCCCCTATGTAATCTCCATTGACCCAATGTAAGGTAAATTGGTTTATAATGCACCATTGGGATTATTTATAAATAGATAGTAGATATAAAATTGTTATATGTTGTCCCCCTCTATTTATAAAAAGACTGGTACAAATAAGGTTATTTTGTTGATTTTACTGAACTATTGACTGGTGCAAACTTTCCATCAAAAACGCGCGGGGCGTTTTATGGCTGTATTCAACTATTCCGAAGCGAAAATCTGGGTGGAGTTGATGCCTGTTTTGAAATCAGTAAACAAAATCTAACGTGAAGAAGAGGGAGTGGTCGGCATGTCTTTCCGCATGTAAATCATCTTCCAGGCTCGAAGTGGCTTTCAAGACACGCTGTCCCATGAGGGAGAACCGCAGGTAGTCGGTTAACTGATGACGGAATGTGAGGGACATATCCAGAGCGTCCCAACCATCGTTGGGTTCAAAAATCGGTGCCGTGAGATACATCTGGTCATAGTATTGAAAAGCTGTGGAGAAAGACCATCCAGCCTCCAATGAGTCCAGGCGGACTTCTAAGCCAAGGGATCTCCTTGGGAGATCGCTTTCATCAATTCCTTGCCTATAGTCGAAATATACGAGGGAGGGTATGATGTGTAACCACTGAAACGGATTGATCTCACTGGCCAATCTGATCCCCTGGCGGTATGCCGAATCAGAATTTCCATCTGACGAATAGAGTCCCGGGTGAATCGGGTAAGGGTAATTTGAGCCCACAGCACCTACGTGAAGGTCTTCTCGAAAGGCAGTTACACTTAAGCTCCACAAATCGTCCCATAGTTCCCTGGTATACCCCAGTTCAAGGGTATGGAACCGATCCGCCCGGAGATCGGTCAGATGGCGAGGCTCCAACTGGTAATGGAAGGGGCGGTATTCGGTGGTGGAATATCGAATCTGGAAGGCGCTTTTTCCCCCGGGGAAAAGCACAAAGCCGCCTATGGACTGGAAAGCTTCCATGGCAGACCACAATTCGCGACTTACCAGCCTCTTGGCGGCAACGATCTTCGATTTCCAATAATGCTTGTCCAGCCGCGAGATGATAACACCATTCCTTCGGGCGGCATGGATGAAAAGTCCATCTGAAAGATAGATTCCCACATGGTTTATTCGCTTTTTTCTCTTGTGGAAAGAGAAAAAAATGAGGTCCCCTGTCATGAGTTGCTCCCTGGGGGCCTTTTTAAATATGGGGAATGAGTATTGCAGCGATGCTTTATGGGGCAGATCAACCTTAAAGATATTTGCGTAAACCCGCCTGACAAACCCCGAGCAATCCATCCCCCTTATGGTGCTGCCGCCCCTCCGATATCGGACGCCGAGATACTTTTTCATCTCTTTCTTGATTTGTTCATCAGGTGGATATGGACGCCCGGAATTGGATGATGCCTGGGGCCAGAGAAAAGTAGAAATCTCCTTGCCAGCAACATCATGGGGGAGAAAAAGAAGAATGCAAATCAAAGGGATGAAGAAAAGATTCCGCATCTCTGGAATTTCACCGAAATACTTCCCAAGGATCGCTTCATCCGTAACCTCAAATTCCAGTACTAGCATGCAGACATACTTAGATGCTCCCGGTGGTGGTTCCGAACGAAGCCATTAATATGCCGTATTATTTAATACGAAAATGTAATGTACCGACGACTTTTTGACGGGCGGTGTCCACGATATCCACCGCCCAGGGGCCAATCTGGCCGGGGAAAATGTTTTTATTGCTCCATGTGCGCCATCTGATGGAGTTGACGGGGAGAGTCATTTCCCTCATTTTTTCACCTTTATAATACCAAACGTGTGTGACATGGGATGGTTCTTTTGCGCCTACAATAACAGTATAGCAAAAAACTTTTGCGGTGGATGGGGGAAATTCCCGATTCTCACCCACTGGGAGCCGGTCCCTTACGTCCAGACATATCTCACCTTTTTCAAGGCTCAACTCGTCGGCGCAAGCCCCGGTGGGGATCCATGACATAAAAGAAAAGGCAATCAATATTAATGTAACCTTGAATTTCATTCCACCACTGCTTTTATCCGATTTTAAATACCGGTGTCAAGAAAAATTTGGTGATACCGGAATCCCCAGATCGCTGCAAATTTTTTGCGCTAAAGAATTTTCGATGTTCCGCAAATGGGGAACCGTGGAAATTTTACCCGAATGCGCATGAATATACACGCTGTATTTTTTACCCTTGCGATGGAGTATGCAGCCCTGCCTGAGAAGGTGCTTGGTGAGATTAGCATTCATGGATCCCACGCCCCGGGGGCCACCGACCATCCCGCGCGGACGGGCTTTGAGGATCTTTTGATCAGCAACTGCCTTTGCGGCCGCTGATACAAGCTCAATGGCCTCTTTCAGATCTTGCCGTGTCGCTTCTAGGGTTTGGCCCTGAAGGTTTATGCCCGGAATTTCTTCCACATAACCAATAAAGGCATTTTCCTTTTTTTCAAAGACTGCCACGAATTCATAAGGCATACTTTACCTCCAAAAAGACAAGCTTTCAGGGTGATTTCCATCAGCTTTGTTCCATTATCAATTTTGATTCTTCAAAAATAACAGAAAAACATTGAAAAGCGCAAGCTCTGATTGATGCGGTGAAATACGAAATAACGGCATCAGAATATTTGCGACCACATCTTACTTGCTTTCCCCGAACTGTTCCATTAAAATCATTATAGTTTGAAACTGTTGCTAGCATTCTCATCCTGAAATGAATATCCTCGATAATTCTTCGGGGGTATTGTTGAACGTTATGGAGGTCTGGCCATGTTGCGATGGAAGGTCGCCAGGGTGTTTGTAATGATGATGATTTGTAGCTTGCCAGCCACGCTGTGTGCTGCCGGAGCAAAGCAAAAAATCCTTTCGCAGGAAGACGTGGATCGCGTCTTGAAGGTCTTTCCCGGGTATGTCCGGTGGATAAAGCAGTCAGCACCGGCCTTCAAGGTGGAGGGAACCGAGCGCAATCCCAATGTCTGGCTGGTGGTGGGAATGTTCCAGAAGGGGGCCGCCGATTATATCCGGCGCCAGGGATGGAATTTCCAGGACTTCTCCGTTACAGCGGGAAGCCTGTTTCTGGCCTACCTCCATCTCGAATCCTCACAAGGGACCAAAGGCCCGGTGGGTTCGAAAAAAGAGGAGCAGCAGAAAGCAACCCCACACCGGGACAAACAGGATTCTCCGAACGCCGATAATGCGCTCCAGGGTCAGCCCGTCAGGCAAAAGCCTCATGTAATTCCAGAAGTTCCCGAAACCAACCTGGATTTGGCCAGAAAGAATCTCGAGCGTATCCGCGCCATGCTGGCAACCATATGGTAAGGGGGTGTCCCATGGCCGGGCGGGGGAAATAATACAATGGTAACGAATCGCATCTCAATGGGCCTTGTAGAAGGAGTAATCCATGACCAAGAAAGGAATAGTACGAGATAATCGATATATGGAACATTTTATGGGCGATTACCATCCCGAGAGCCCTTCACGCTTACAAGCAATTTACTCCCTACTGGACGAGCCCGAGATAAAGGATTCTCTGGTGGAGATACCTCCGCGATTCTGCACCGAGGAGGAACTCCTCTATATTCACACCCCGAGTTACATATCAAGGATCCGGTCAACGGCGGGAAGGGCGGTGCGCCTCGATCCTGATACCTCCACCTCCCCGCAGACGTGGGAAGTCGCACAGCTTGCAGTGGGTGGTTTCCTGGAAGCGGTTGACCGGGTATCAGCCCGCGATATTGACAGCGCCTTCGCCTTTGTTCGTCCGCCCGGCCACCATGCCGAAGCCGACCGCGCCATGGGATTTTGTATTTTCAATAACGTCGCCATTGGCGCCATTCACGCCATGAAGAATCTGGGGCATTCCCGCATCCTTATCGTTGACTGGGACCTCCACCACGGGAACGGCACCATGCACTCCTTTTATGAGGATCCTCGGGTCCTCTATTTTTCCATCCATCAGTATCCCCACTATCCCGGCACTGGCAGGATAGAGGAAGTGGGCAGCGGAGAAGGCCGGGGCGCCACAGTTAACGTTCCCCTCGGATCGGGCCCGGGAGATGCTGAATACACGGCCATCTTTCGTGAAATCCTGGCGCCCATTGCGCGTCAGTTTGAACCTGGGATGATCATGGTATCTGCCGGCTTTGATACATACTACCTTGATCCGCTGGGGGGGATGCAAATCACCCCGGACGGGTATGCCATGATGACAAAAATGCTGCTGGAGTTGGGTGAAGAGACCTGCGGTGGACGGGTGGTCTTCACCTTGGAAGGAGGATATCACCTTGGAGGGCTGAGCGACTCAATCCGGGCCGTGCTTCACGTCATGCTCGGTGATCATCCAACGGTATCGAGAATTAAAGCGCTCTCTGAGGAGTCCGCACCCTCCTCCCGGCACATTATTCAATCACTGCGCGAATTTTTCAAGGCATATTGGTCGGACCTAGGTTAGGGAATATGAAGCCATAGGCACAGGAAGGTCGTCCCTCTGATGCCGCTTACGGTTCTGAGAGTTCCGCGCAGGCAAATTTGGGAAGACCTTGAAACACCACGAGGTATAAATATATTTCTCAGAGCGCGACCATGGCCAGAACCTTCATAGGCTGCAGTGGCTTTTCGTACCGCCACTGGAGCGGCGGGGTATTTTATCCCGAGGGTCTTTCGCAGCGAAAGTGGCTGGAGCATTACTGCACCCGTTTCAATACGGTGGAGCTGAACAATACTTTTTACCGCCTTCCGCCGGAGAGCAACTTTGTGAGCTGGAGGAACAGGACGCCGGGGGGCTTCCGCTTCGCCGTAAAGGGGAGTCGGCTGATTACCCATATCAGGCGGCTGCATGATTGCGAGGGACCGGTGAGGGAGTTCATGAGCAGAGTGAGTGCCCTGGGAGAGAAGCTGGGTGTGGTGCTCTGGCAGCTCCCGCCAGCATTCAGGGCCAACCGAGAACTCTTGAGGCAATTCGCATTGCTGCTAAAAGCCACCGGCTTTCCGAGCCATGCATTCGAGTTTCGCCACCCTAGTTGGCTGGCGCCGGAGATGGAGGCGATACTCGTTTATTTCGGGTTCGCACGTGTAGCTGCTGACGGAAGAACCTGCCCAGTAGAAGAGGCCGGAGGAGGCGGTGATTTTGTTTATTTTCGACGCCATGGCCCGGGCGGGCGATATAATGCACTTTACTCAGAGGATACTTTGGAGGAAGATGCCAACCGCGCGCAGAAATGGATTGAGATGGGCCGCAATGTATATGTTTATTTCAACAATGATGCCAGGGGATATGCACCTCACAACGCCACTCAGCTACTCCAGATGATAAGTTGATAAGAAAGAATTGCACCTCTATGAATTGAAAGAGCTGCATCGTTGCCTTGCCCCCCGTCTTAAACAATTCATTTTTCACTCAGTAAAGCAGCCTAGGGACTATAATCACGGTGTTCCCGCTGCATTTCCCAGAGCGGCATTTCCCCGAGAACTTGCTTGTGGTTCCATATGTTAAGATGGGTCCACTCCTCTGCATATTCGAAAGATCTTTTTAATATAAGTCATGATGCTGATTGACATTTTTATATTCCAAGTTTATATTCTTGACAGAGAAGTTTATTTTCTTGATCAGGAATAAGAAATGGTTTGCAGTTGTTCAGGATAACTTCATTCCATCGTACGAGAACATTTCTAAGGCTTTGGAGGAGAAAATGGCCAAGATTTTAACGCTATATTACAGCCATTACGGAAACGTGAAGAAGCTGGCCCTTTCCGCCCTTGAAGGGGCTAAATCAGTGATGGGCACTGAGCTGAAACTGGCTCGCGTGCCGGAAGTGGATGCAGAAGAGGTCATCCGACAGCAGGAGCACCGCTGGAAAGCCTGGCAGGACATCAGGAAGGACCCGGAGGCAATCCTTGACGATCTCAGGTGGGCGGACGGTCTGATCCTGGCCGCTCCTACCCGATTCGGAAACGTTCCGGGCGCTGTCAAGCTCTTCATCGATTCTTGGGCACCCCTGTGGCAAGGCGGGGAACTGATAGGAAAGCCGGTGACCACAATAATATCCACCGCCTCGGTACACGGTGGGCAGGAATTCACACACCTTACTATGTGGATACCAATGATTCACATGGGAATGATCATTGTGGGCGTGCCATATACCGAAAAGCGTCTCTTTTCCATAGAAGGCGGAGGGTCCCCTTACGGTGCTTCTGCGGTGGTTGGACTTAAGGGCGAGCGCTCGCCAACGGAGGACGAGCTGGGTATCGCCTATACGCAGGGCGCTCGACTGGCAACCATTGCAGCCAGGCTAAGACAATGAGTGCCTGCTTTCCAGGACAGCCTCTGAAGGTCAACCTTTAAAAATGCATAGCGGGCCCAGAATTCAGGGAAGGTAAGTCATCCACAATTCAATCGATTGGAAAAAAGGACCTCAAAGCTTCCCTGAAGGAGGTAAAATTAAAGGCAAGCCTGTTTTGATGAAATTCTTCAAGCCATTGGCTGCACTGGTGGGTCGCATCTTTTTTTCCGTATGTTTTAAACTCCGGCTGCAATAAGTTTGTGGAATTTGCCGCCACTCAAAAATATATGGAAATCCATGAACTTCATTGAGCATCCATTTTGCAATTGCTTGCCATCTTTGCCTAGCCTTTCTGGCGCTATCTCCATGGTGCTTGGCGCCTATAAACGTCTGGGCACGCTGACTTTGTTTCTGTTTATGGTTCCAACCACACTTATCTCCCACACCGATTTCACCCGGAGGATCCGGGTTATCCATTTTTTAAAGAACCTCTCTATCATGGGTGGCATTCTTGCATACCTGGCTATGGGTAATGGAGGCCAGAGCTACGATTTCTGGCGGAAGAAGGGATGAACCCTCTAAACTGGATGCACAGGGGGAGGGATTCGGCTTCTGGAATGGTCACTCCCTGCCGTTGGCCTGGGCCTTGACACGCAGGGAAAGTACGTGCTATCAAATACGCAATCCAAAAAACGTACTTTAAAGGAGCGGCTTTCCAGCCTGCCGCGGCCGATAAGCCTTTATAATACCTTAAGGCACAGAAAAATTTTCCTTATAGGTGTTCATTTTAATATATCGAGGGAATCGACCGTCCCGTTTTCCATTGGCTGTATAGCTGTTGGATCCTTCAAAGAGAATAATCTGTACATGAAGCCCTGATGGTGCGATTCAGGGATGCCGGCTTTTCGGCAAGTAGAGGATAACACATGCCTGGACCCCTTAGTGGTTACAGGGTGTTAAGTTTTGGGCGTGTGCTGGCCGGACCATATGCCGCCATGATCCTGTGCGACATGGGTGCAGAGGTCATCAAGGTGGAGGAACCGGCAAAGGGAGACCCGGCCCGAAACAATGGCCCCTTTATCAATGGGCTCGGTTCTTACTTTCTCAGCGTAAACCGGGGAAAAAAGAGCATTACCCTTAACCTTCGACAACAGGAGGGCAAGGGGATAGCCCGCCGATTGATTCGCCTCGTGGATGTCCTAATCGAGAACTTCCGGCCCGGGGTAATGGACCGGCTTGGGCTGGGATATGAAGCGCTTCGCGAGATCAACCCTCGGCTGGTGTATGCCTCCATTTCAGGGTTCGGGCAGACCGGCCCGTATACTCACCGTCCAGCTTACGATATGGTGGCTCAGGGGATGGGCGGGACAGTGAGCATAACTGGAGAGCCGGGACGGCCGCCGGTGAGGGTTGGATATTCCATCGGAGACATGGGTGCAGCCCTGTTTGCATCCAATGCAATACTGGCCTCGCTCCTGGAAAGGGAACGTAGCGGCCAGGGGCAGTGGATCGACGTGGCCATGATGGACAGCCAGGTGGCTCTGTGCGAGAATGCTCTTGCTCGATACTTTGCAACGGGTGAGATACCTCTCCCTATCGGATCCCGCCATCCCCTCATAACTCCCTTCCAGATCTTCCCCACACAGGATGGATGGATCGTTTTGATAGCCAGCCGGGAAGATGAATGGGAACGGTTCTGTCACCTAGTAGGCCGTCCAGACTTGCTGGAAGAACCGAGATTTAAAAGCAGGTCGGAGCGCACCCGAAACCATGCCGTTCTGGAACCAATCATTGAGGAGATCATTCGTTCCCGCACCACCGCCCAATGGCTACAAGACCTGGAGGCTGCCGGTATTATCAGCTCTCCGGTCAATAATATACAACAGGTGGCGGAGGACCCTCAGGTCCAATCACGGGACATGATCGCAGAGGTTCAGCACCCGAAACTGGGAAGGTTGAAAGTGGCCGGAACCCCCATCAAGCTTTCACGCACTTCCTGCAACATAAAGGAGGCCGTCCCTGATCTGGGCCAACACACGGAGGAGATCCTCATGGGACTGCTGGGCATGACACAGGAGGAGATCCAGAGCTTGCGGGAAAAGCACGTGGTGTGATATCTGAGCAAGCTTGCTGCAATCAGCATGATATCCCCGCAATCGAGATAAAAAAGAAGGAATTGAAGGGATGAAAGAGCCAATGACCTGGAAGGAGAGAATCCTGGCGGTCTTTTCTGGACGGAAACCGGATCGGATGCCGTGGTTCCCTCGAATGCACCTCTGGTATGCCGCGCATGAGAAAATGGGAACCCTCCCCGAGCGTTATCGGCAGTGGAGCCTCGAGAATATCTTGCGGGACCTGGGTGCGGGCATCAACGGTCATAGCCAGGTCCATTCTGAAAATTACAAAGAGGTGGAGATTCAGAAAGAGCAACAGGGAGATCGGGAGATATTCCTTTATGAAACCCCTTTCGGGAAGCTGCGCAGCGTCTGGTCAAACCCGCCCACACAGGCACGTATGGCCTTACGGGCATTCCAGGTGGAGCACATGGTCAAAGGCTCCGGTGACTTCAATGCCCTCCATTACCTCCTGGACCACTTAGAGATCCGGGAAGATTATGCATCTTTTGAAGCGGATGCGCGGAGCATTGGCGGCGATGGCATCGCCATTGCTTACATGGGCCCCTCCCCCCTCCAGCGCATTCTCCGCACATATATGGGTTTTGAACGGGGGTTTCTCCAGCTGATGGAGACCCCGCAAAAAGTGCGGGGGATCATCCAGAGGCTGTGGGAGATCTGCCTTCAGGTGGTTAAAGTAGTGGCAGAATCGCCGGCGGAAATCGTAAACGTGGGGGACAACCTTACTGTCTTGCTCCAGAGCCCGGCCATTTTTCGCGAGCATTACCTCCCCTTTTACCAGGAAGCCTGTGCCATTTTACACAGTAAAGGGAAAAAAGTAGCAGTGCACGGCGACGGCGAAATGAAGCCTCTGCTCCCCCTGCTTAGAGACAGCGGCGTTAACGCAGTGGAATCTTTTACGCCCCATCCCATGACGGGCTGCACCCTGGAGGAGGCGCTCAAGCTGGCAGAGGGCCGGTATATCATCTGGGGAGGCATCCCCTCCATATTACTTTGCGATCCCGTCACCGAGGCGGAGTTCGATGCCTACCTGGATCATCTCTTCCAGCTTGTGCGTCCCGGCGATCCATTCGTGCTCAGCATAGGGGATAACGTAATGCCAGAGGCCCACCTGGAACGAGTCCAGCGGGTCTGCCGGCTGATCCGCGAGGGTGGGTGAAAATTGTAAACCGCGATCAACTCTTACCTTTGTGCGTGGAGATAAGTAAATTCACGCTTAAAAGCAAATACAGACCGGCTCATCCCCCGGCCAATGCCTTCCTCGCTCGCTTTCTATCTTTCCATCGCGCAATAAGGTGGGGATGAAAAATTAACACAACGGCGCCATAGGCCGTCAATCCGGCTACTCCACCAAGAAAGACCTGGATCGAAAAGCCCCGGAAGGGGGTTGTGGCCCAAACCAATGTGGCCGGCTCAAGCACCAACAGGCATCCATAACAGGCCAATCCGCTGGCAATCCCAGCGACCAGGGACCGTAACCCCTCAGAGCTCAGCGATCTCCAGGGAATGGGGGCTCCCCTGATTCTGAGCTCCCTTTGCAGCAAACCCAATAATATTACCACCTGGACTGTATACGATAGAGACGAAGCCAATGCCAGCCCGCCGTGGCGCAGGGATGTCTGCACAAGCACTACATTCAGGACCAAATTCAGCCCCCACGCCCACAGGCTGGTCCGCAGCAGGACAGCATTCATCTGCAGCACACTAAAGGCGCTTTTCATCAGGTTGTATACAGAGAGGGCCAGCAGCCCCACGAGATAGCAGACAAGGGCTACTGTAGTAAGATTCGTGCTTCTTTCATCAAAAGCGCCTCGTTGAAAGGCCATCCCTACAAGGGGCCGGGCCAGAGCCATAGACATAAAGGTAACAGGCACAATGAGATACAGGTTGATCTTGAGCGAGCGTACTATATCCTCGCGGAACAAATCGAATCGGCCCAATGCATTCCATCGATTCAGATCCGACACCACAGCACGGGAAATGGCCAAGCCCAGAGCCGCCCTGGGCACTTCCCTGAGCCGAAAGGCATACCAGAGAGAAGATATGGATCCCGGAACCAGCAAGGAGGCGAGAACCCGATCCACCACCTCAATGGTTTTTTCAAAAAGGGACTGTATGACAACAAAGGAGGCCTCACGGCGCAAGTGCTCTCCCGCCTCTCTCGGATAGCGCAACGTGAGGTGGAAGCGAAATTCATGCTCACGACGCATGGAACGAGAAAAAAGAAAGGGGAGCTGGACCAGGGTATGGAGCACAGCTCCCAGGACGAACCCCACCGGCAGGCAATAAAGCCCCAAGTCTGTCTTCAGGAGCCAAACGCCGAGCATTACCCCAATGCTGAGCATGGCAGGTGATGCAGCAAACACCATGGTTCGTTTGAAAAAGTTAAGAAGCATCCCCACATATGCCGCAATGCCAATAAAAATCAAAAACGGCATGACGACGTATGTCATCCGGATAGCCCAATACATGGCCTCAGAAGAGAGCCCCGGCACAATAATCCTGACCAGCAGCGGGCCCACCAAGTAGAGCAGAACCATGGCTGTCAGCAGGCAAAGCAGAAGCCAGTTGAAAATGGCTGAGGCCATCCGCCATCCTCCACTCAGGTCTCCCCGTTCCATGCGTGATTTTGAAGGGGGAATCAGGGCTCGCTCGCAAATCTCTTCCCCTAGAATCCTCCTGACCAGAGAGGGGACGGTGAAGGCGGCTACAAATGCATCCATTCCCCAGCCGGTCCCGAAATAAGCGGAGATTACCACCTCTCTGGCAAACCCCAGCACCCTCGACAGCATAGTGCCAAAAAATATGTCTGCTAGGCGACGGATAAAACTTCTTCCCGAGGGAGTCCCCGCCGGTGATAAGGTTTTATTCGGGCTGTCGCTTTGGTTTGAATTCATATTGCTACCACTGACATCCGAAATCGTCATGCACTCGTCCAGGTGCTTTTGTACAAAATTGTGGCAGTTTGCTCCAGAGAAAAGGGCCCATCTTCCCATGGCGCCAATGTTGGTGCGTGCCTGCGCGTTTCACGTCCATACTATATGAAAATGCAACTGCGAGAACAAAAAAGAGTGCATTTTCACACCAAGGGGATGGAAAGACAGGCAGGCTATTATGGCGTATTTCCAGCATTACACAGGCCTGATTGCGTCAAAACTCTAAATTGAGTCATCAGATCTCTTAGAACATTTGTTGAACATCGTATTGCAATTGTAGCAACTCTTTAAAATTTTTCAAGCTTTTGAGTATATATTAACATTGACAATGAAATTCGTGAGAAATTATTATGATTTTTACACTACTTTTTCAAAATCCTTTGAAGTGAAGCTTGTCAGGGCATTGGAGGCACAAGGTGGATTCTCTAGAGCGCGTTTTCAGTCATATCAGAGGGGAGCGCATTGCCGCGGTGGCAAGCGATTTGATCAAGATTCCCAGCGTGAATCCCCCGGGAAATGAAAAGGAATTGGCTCGGTGGACAGCGGACTTCATGAAAGAAATGGGCATGGAGGTGACGATCCAACCTGTTGCTCGTCGTCGTGCCAATGCAGTCGGAAGTCTACGTGGTCATGGGGGGAAGTGCTGCCTGATTTTTTCTGGACACCTGGACGTGGTGGCGGTTAGCCAGGAGGAAAAGCCAGTGTGGCGGACACCTCCATTCCAGCCTGTAATTGAACAGGAACGGCTCTTCGGCAGGGGGGCGGCGGATGCCAAAGGCGGAGCGGCGGCCATTCTCTGCGCGGTGGAGGCCATTCAGAAAGCCCGCATTCCCATCGCCGGGGACATAGTAGTGGCTTTGAGCGTGGACGAAGAAGGGGCGATGTTGGGCGTCAGGACACTGACCGGCTCCGGAATTCTTCGGGAGGCCCGGGCGGTTATAGTGGCCGAGCCCTCGGAAAATCAGCTTTGCTTTTCCTCCAAGGGTCAAACATATGGATGGGTATACATCGATGGTCAAACCGCACATACTTCTCTCCAGGGTGAGGGTGTGAATGCCATCCACGCCGCAGCCCGCTTCATTGATCGCTTGCTGAGTCGCCGGCCAAACCACCAGTCTCATCCAGTTCTTGGAGAGTCATACTGGACGGTCACCATGATTCACGGAGGTGCGGGTGAGTCCATTGTGCCCGATTCCTGTGGGTTGCACATTGACGGGAGGCTGGTTCCCGGCCAGAGCGCTCAGCAGTTATGGGACGATGTGGAGGCTGTGCTTCAGGAGATGGCTGAGGCTGATGATAAATTTTCTGCGCGCATCAGCATCCTGAGGGAAGCTGCTGCATGGGAGACGCCACCTGATGGCCGCCTGGCTGAAACTATGAAGCGAGCGGTCCGAATAGCTTCGGGCAGAGAACCAGAGGTAATGGGATTTCCCGCCACCACGGACGGGACGTACTTCTACTGGCAACTGGGGATTCCGGTGGCCATACTGGGTCCCGGTTCCCTTTCCTCGTCTCATGGAGCCAATGAATTCGTTCCCGTGGAACAACTGGAAGAGGCGGCCAGGATATACGCGGCTTGTGCTTTGGAATATTGGAAAATAGAACATGAGGAAAGAAAAACTCCGTATTCCTCCAACCTTCAGCTCAAACCTGAATATTAGAACTCGGAAATCCCCTGAACACTGAAAACTGCCTGAAGGGCAAGTCTTGGGAGAGCCCAACGTGGGGATTTTGCAATTGACCAGAACAGCGTATTATGGTATATATTTTATTTAAAGATTTAGAGTGTGTGATACATAGCCCAAAGGTGCGCAGGCCCTATTTTTTGAGGCCTTCAACTTTTCGGGTGGATATACCTTCAGTTAGTTTGGGCTTAAAGGCGGATGGAACTCAGGGACCGATCGAAATTACTGTAAATGTAAGCCACAAGGGCAGAAGCGTCTTCCGTCACGTCAATCGCGCGATTCTCTTCGCCGATGGCAGGGAAATAAGATGATGGAAATATTCCTGGAATAATTTGCTGCCCTCTGAGAATTTTTCGGTCTCGCATGTTCTGGATCTAGAGAAGAAAAAGGTATTTTCAGCACTGGCCAACTGCAATTCCACGGAGAAAATTTAGACTGAGACGATTTAAAGGTCGTGCTTAAATCTTAAATTCCGATGGGATTTTCGCCTTAAGAAATAGGGAGAAGGTTTATTTTCGCGGAGTTCGGCCTGGTGCTTATTACCCTCATTCTTTTCCAGATTTTGAGCGGCAAATGGATTATTCATTGTGAACTTTAACCGGCATCGCCGCAATGACGTTTTGATCTTGATTATTCTCATATTCAAGAGACTTTTGACGATGCTTGTCAGAGGTTTGCATGTTGGGAGTGCGTGTGAGGATTATTCGCGGACCTGCCTGATTTTTACTCGCCCTGAATATAATCGATCCTAATAGAAGGAGAATTGAAAATCAAAAAAGACCAGCTTGAAGGGAAGTTAAAAAAGCTCAAAGAGATTCTACAGGAGATGAATTCCTTGGTGGTGGCTTATTCCGGAGGAGTGGACTCCACTTTTCTCTTGAGTGTGGCTCACCAGGTGCTGGGGGATCGGGTACTGGCACTGATTGCTACCTCTCCCACATACCCTGCATTCGAGGTTGAAGCCGCCCTCAAGCAAGTCCAAAAGATGAGCGTACCATACCGAATCGTGGAATCCAACGAGCTGAAGATTCCCCATTTTTCTGAGAACACCTCCAGACGTTGTTTTTACTGCAAAGAAGAGCTGATGATAATCTGCAGGCGGGTGGCTGATGAAATGGGATTGAAGCACGTGGCCGAGGGTTCCAACATTACCGACCTGGGTGATTATCGGCCGGGCCTTGAGGCCGTAAGACATCACAATGCCCGCAGTCCATTGCAGGAGGCCGGGTTGCGCAAAGATGAAATACGCGAATTGAGCCGTTGCCTGGGGCTCTCCACTTGGGAGAAACCCTCCTTCGCATGTCTGGCCTCCAGGTTCCCTTACGGCACGCGGATTACCGAGGAAAGGCTTAACATGGTGGCCCAATGCGAGGAAGAATTGCGCCGGATAGGTTTTTTACAGTTTCGTGCCCGGTATCATGGAGATGTTGTCCGCATTGAGGTGGAAAGAAAAGAGATGGCGCGCCTGCTGGAGGAGGAAATTCGAGAACGGGTTTTGAGTGCTTGCAAGACAGCAGGTTTCCTTTATGTAACGCTTGATCTTGAGGGTTACCGCACCGGGAGCTTGAACGAGGCTCTCCGGTGAGTTCTGAAATAAAACCTATTACATTAATCTGGGGGAACAATGAGTGATGTGGTAATGGATAATTTGCCGGAGTTGGGCAGGTCCATCCTAATCGTAGGATTTGCGGGTTGGGCCAATGCGGGAGAAGTATCCACCACTTCGGTTCTATATGTTATCAACCAGCTCAAAGCCAAAAAGTTCGCGTGTATCAACACCGACCGGTTCAACGACTTCCAGTCCTTGCGACCATTGATAAAGGTGGACAATGGTGTCATCCGGAGCCTCGATTTCACATCAAATGATTTTTACTATTGGAAAAGCGGTGAAAAACCTCATGACCTGATCATTTTTCATGGAACCGAACCGCAGTTGTTGTGGAAGGATTTTATCCAATGCTTTTTCCAGGTATTACAACCATTCAATCTTGAGCGGATTTTCACCATCGGTGGGGTGTACGACCATGTACCCCATACTATTGATCCGCTCATCACTGCTGTGGTCCCCCGGGAATATCAAATGGAGATGCTGAATTCTCAAGGGATTACCGGCACGGAGTATACGGGACCATCCAGCATCCACTCTTTTATCCTCACGGAGTCTGAACGCCGAGGAATTCCTTCCATCAGCCTGTGGGGGCACGCCCCCAGCTATATCCAATCCCAGAATCCCAAGGTCATCCAGACTGTGATCCAGAAGCTGGGCCGCTTGATCGATATAGAATTTGACCTGCAGGTTTTCCATGAATCGATCCAGCGGATGGAAAATCAGCTTGAGCAGGCGATGGAGGAAAAGCCCGAATTGCGCCAATTCGTGGAACAATTGGAAGAGCATCACCGAAGAGAACGCTCCAGGGAAACATCCAGGGATACCAAAGTGATCAACTTTGAAGAATGGTTGAAAAAACTGGATGGAGGGGGTGGTGATGGATCAAAAGGAAATAAATAATATATCAAATTATTTTTCAGCCATGCTTTCCGGGCTGTGCGGTGCAAGCCGCCATAAAGTTTCAGGCTGCGGCCATCAGACGCATGCTTATTCTGTCTGTTCTCTTGGCCCACCCGCAATCCACAGCCTATATCCCGTCGCTAATCCGGGATTTTTTCCTTAGACCTGGGCTTTTCCAAATGATTGATTGTTTGCAGGGGCTTATATCAATATGATGGACTGGATAACTGTTCAACTTCCATGGGAAGGTGGGATGGTGATCTGGCCGGGCATTGTATTGCTTGGCATAGTCGTTGGCTTTTTATCCGGCCTGCTAGGCGTGGGCGGAGGGTTTCTTATTACTCCCGCGCTGTTCGTCATTTTTAATATCCCCTATCCTTATGCCGTGGGCAGCACACTGGCCCAGATGGTCGGAGCGTCCTTGTCCGGCGTCATCCGCCATTGGAGGATGGGAAACGTGGAACTCAAGCTGATCGTTTCCTTGCTGGTGGGAGCGGTTATAGGGGTGGAATTCGGCGCCCGAACTATTCAGTCTCTCAAGTTCACCGGAGAGTTCTCGGCTTTCGGCCATACATGGAGCGTAATGGACCTGACGCTGTCCATTATTTATATTTTTCTCCTAGCGGGAATCGGAACGATGATGATCTGGGAGAGCAACTCCGCCCTGCGGAGGCCGCCGCGGGGCGGCATAGTGATTACTCAGGTTTCTCGCTGGGTGCAATCGCGACAATGGCCTCCCATGATGAATCTTCCTCGCTCTGGCATTAGGGCTATTCCTTTTTGGATCGTCTTGGTGATGGGCTTTATAGGAGGCTATTTCTCGGCACTACTTGGTATAGGCGGAGGGTTTATTCTGGTGCCGGCAATGATCTTTGGACTGGGCATTCCCACTTCAATCGCAGTGGGAACGGGTTTGCTGCAGACCATGTTCACCGCCACGGCAGGGACCGTTACACATGTCATGAAACACAATGTGGACTGGGTTCTTTCCGGATTGATTCTGTTGGGAAGCGCCGCTGGGGTTCATCCCGGCGCCTGGCTGACCTCGAAAGTCCGCGGGGCGCTCATCCGCCTTGTGTTCGCCGTGGTGACACTCTTGTGCGCCCTTGGTATAGCGCTAAAGCTGGTGGTAGTGTGAACTCTGGTGTGTTTACTTATTTGTAGAGTTTTGCTTTTGCATTTCCCGTTTTGCCAGGGCGGCTTCCCGGGAGGAGGGAAACTCGCTGATGACCCGCTTGAAAAGGATTTGCGCCGACCTCTGATCGCCTATCTTCCAAAACGACATGCCTTGTTTCAGCAAAGCGGCGGCAACTTTATTGCCCTTTTTGTATTGAGTAATCACCTTGTCTAAGGCTAGCACGGCCTCTTCATATCTGCCTTGGGCATAAAGCGCCTCTCCGATCCAGTATTGGGCATTGTCAGCCAGGTCGCTTTTCGGATAACGGGTGATATATCCCTGGAATTGTTTAATCGCTTCCGCATATTCCTTCCGTCGCAGTTTGGCTCTGGCCTGATAGTACATAGGCTGGTTGGGAGAGCCTCTGGCCCTGACCTTTGATTTTCCCACTATGGTGGTAATGCGCTCCTGCGTGTTCTTGATTCGCGCTTGGTTCTCCTCTTGTAACTCCATGGCCAGCTGTAGTTCCCGGATTTGTCCCTCCAGCTCTCTGAGCTTTTTTTGGAGTTCCCGAGACTGTATGCGAAGTGTCTCCTCGATCCGATTAGTATCAAATGCATTCCGCTCCAACGTACCTGTCATCTCTTGAAGTTTATGGCCCACCGCATCCAGGCGTGCGCTTATCTCAGCCAGTTGCTCTCCCATCCGCCGTCCCTGGGCATCTATTATCTCGATCCGGCGATCTGTCCGCGTTATTTGCCTTTCCATTTGCGCCGCGTTGTCTTTGAGCTCATTGGTTTGTAAGCGCAGAGTCTCCAGATCGCTGTTTGTAACACAGCCGGCCATTGCAGGGCACACCACTAGAAGAGCCACGGCCATCCACCACTGCGGCCGCCTAATTTTTCCGCTCCCCCGGCGATTGGTTTGACCTGATATATCAGCACGGATCATCTTGAATTTTAAAAGCCATGGGCCACCTTTTAGCCCGTGGCACCACCTGTGGCTATGGCAAAAATCTGGTTGAAATGCGCGTCCGGAGGCTGGCCCCGATACATCATGGTTTCCGTCTCTATAGGGGTAAAGCCGTTTTCCGCCAAGATTTGTGCCGCTAATAAGTTATCGACGGGTGACTTCAGGAAAACGGATGCCCCCGTCCCCAATCGGCCGAGCAACTGTTTCAGCAGTTCGCATGCGGCCTTTTTACTGCCTCCGCTTGCCTCCCAGGGCCCGACGAATTGAAAACGCCTCACAGGCTCGTGCATGAGAAAGGCATACGGAGAGGAGACAAATAAAAACTCTCGTCGACGAGCAAGGTGCCTCAGGAGAGGGCGGCGTGAAAAACTCCATGCTTGTTCATCCAGCACTATCGCCCGGCGAATTTCCTCTTCCCCACAAATGACCTGGCGGGGCCTGGATCTTTCCGTAGATTGGCCAACCCACAGAACAAGATTCTGAAAGGGCATGAAATCAAATGGGCGGTAAAGGCCTTCGCGGCCACGGGCGGCTACCACAATCAGCGACCGCGCCTTGCAGGATTCCAGCTCTTCCGTGACTCGCTGGATCAAAAGCCGTCCCGCCCCCTTTCCTCTGACCTCCGGCCGGACAAGAAGGTTGCCCCACCATCCTACGCCTTCGGAAAGGAATGAAGTTACAAAACCCACGAGCCTGCCGTCACTCTCCGCAATCAGGCAACTGGTGGGCGTCCAATCCATGGAGGCTCGCAAATCCTCCGGTAGCAGAAACCACCGTTCTCCCCGGGCCATGTCTATAACGCCCGGCAAATCTGAGGAAGTCATTGGACGAATGGTAATATCCATTGAATTGCCAATTATTTTATTTCACCAGAAATCAATAGAAAACTTTTGTTTTTAATATCATAACTCTTGTCCATAAAATTGTCCAACCTTCCAGGTTATAAAGTCAAGGGTGGCGAGAATATCCGCCGGGCGTTGAGCCATTGACCACTGAAAATAAGGAAAGTCAAGCGCAAAAACTCAGCAAAAATGACGTGAGCAAGGAGCGCATCATCCTCATGCATCACCTCGGGCATCATATAAAGCATCACTTCTTAAAAGAGGGAGAAAAGATATCATTTTTTACTCCTAGTGATGTAATTGATAATGCAGTACAAATCAAGATATATCGCCAACACAATGGCAAATTCACACGCCTGAAGCGGCGCTTTTTGTGAAGGCGTATCTTATCGTTGATTTAAAACATTAGCTCCTGAAACAAAGCGCTTTGCAAAGGCACAGTGGCTGTGGTAAGGATCAAAGAGAATTACAGGAACCTCTTAAGGCACACGCATCACCTGCGCAGAAAGGTTAAGGAATGCCTCCATTACTCCAATCCCGGATCGGTTTCGGGCAAGTCAAAGGCCCCGCAGCCCTTTTCAGCGCCGCGGGGTTTTTCGCCTTGTTCGATACAACACTAAAGTACCTGTCCCTCCGACTTCCTTCCGGAGAGATTGTGTTGGTGAGGTTTTTACTCGGATTGATCATCTCGGCCCCCTCCCTCATACGCCATACCAAGCATCTGGATGTCCGGTCGATGATTTTGTTAATTACGCGAGGTCTTTTTGGAGGACTGGCCATTTTCTCCCTCCTTCAAGCCTTTCGCCTGGGTACACTTTCGGGCTCCATGGTGCTTTTTTTCACGAACCCCATCTGGACGCTGCTTCTATCTGCCTTATTGCTGAGAGAACCGCTCACCCGAGAGCGAGTGGCGGGTGTGATGGTCGCTTTTTTGGGGGCTGTGCTGGTCATCAGCCCCTGGCACAGCGGGATAGCGACCGGAGATCTCCTTGGACTGGCGGCCGGGGTCTCTTCCGGCGCGGCGATGGTGGTCATCCGTCATCTCAGGGCCAGGTTTGGGCCTTTTGTCATTTACGGTTTTCACAGCCTGGTAGGAGTTTCCGTCTCCATTCCGCTTGTGGCCCATGAATCGTTAGTACTGGAGACACGCCTGCTGGTTATACTGCTTGTGGTCAGTGTACTGGGATTGATGGGACAGCTTGCCATGACTTATGGCCTGCGGTACGTCCGCGCGGCGGAGGCCGCCGTTATCCTCATGATGGAGTTAATCTTGACCATTCTCCTGGGGGCAATATTGTTTCATGAGCCCATGACATCTTCTTTCCTGGTGGGTGCTGCAATGATTCTGGGGAGTAGTATCATTTTGACTAGGAGAGGGGTTTAAAGGGCTCGTGTTCAATGATCAAGCTCCCGCAGCGGCTTAGCGATGGTGAATATCAATATTTTCCATCAGGGAACGTGGTGATATTGCGCGGCTTGCCCACCATCAGATACATCCGGGGCGAGAACCACGGCTCATCCAGGATGGGATCGTCGATCTCATCCAGAATGTCATCGTGGATGGCCCAGCTTCGGCCGCGAACAGTCTTCTCCATCCCCGGCTGCCTGAAAGGGTTAGATCCATTCATGAGCCGCTGAAGGGCTCCACCGTCCTGGAAAAGCTGGTTGATACGCTGCATGCGCTTGAAACCCTCGAAATAGGTGAACCCGTGACGCTCATACACGATGGCATTGTGATAGAACAATGCCTCCAGGGCGATGCTCTTGATATCCAGGATGCGGGCGAAATGCTCCAGGCACTGGATGATCTCCGACATGAGCCGCAGTCCTTCCCGGATCTGGCCGGGCGCCAGCCCTGCGCTCATGGCCTGCTCCTCTTCGGCGATGTTGCGCTTGGCCCGGCCGAAAAGGGTGTCGCGTCCCTGCTCATCCACGTCGATGGAAAATCGGGGGGAGTCGGGATTGTTGGTGATGATGAAATCCCAGTTCAGTTGGGTGTGATCCTGACTGTCTGATATCTGGATCGAAAAGACGGGATCCCGGTCTTCGGTGGCCCGCTTCATCTCCACAATGGCGGTGTTGTCGTGCTTAGGGCAGGAGAACCGCACCAGACGCCGACCCTCGTCGTCACAGAACAGAAGAGGATGAATCCGGAATCTACGTAAGAGACTGGGCGGTATGAGGAGGCGGTAGATTCCTTCCTTTTCGGCCGGGGAGAGCATATTGATCTTGGAAATCCAGGCCATTTCTCGTTCAGCGTGAAAAGCTCTCGATTAGCCGATCAACTCCCACCGACTTGTCCAGCCAATCTTTGAAGCGGAGAGCCCTGAATTCGTCCCGATCCGTCAGGCTCACTCTCGCCTGCTCCAGCCTCTCGATGGCGGCAAAGGTGTCCATTGGTACGCTGAGCAGGGGTATTTCCTGTTCTCTCCCTACCTGCATGACCGCATCAGCGCACAAGCGTCCCCCGGTCAGCACAATCCCGCTCACCTTGGAGGCCGGAGGCTCGTTCTCCCCGGAACCCAAAAGGATCACCTTGTTGTAGACACGTTTAAAAATGGCCATGGGTCCGCTCAGAAGCGGCGATCCGAGGGCGAACCTATCCACCAAGGTTTCCATTCGCTGAGAGCCGGTAATGATCTGGCCGTCCAGGATTTCCATCACGTTTCGCACCGTCATGGCCGAAAGGACGCGATCCTCGGGAACGACCGCCACAGCTTCCACGCCCTTAGAGGTTAAGAATGGAACACAGTGTGAGTCCACCGCGTCTAATCTTTCGGCGGGCACGCGGTTGATGACCACTCCGCGAACGCGGCCGCTGAGGAATGAATTGATGGCGAGAACTGAATATATGCTCAGGCTCTCCTTGTTGAACCGGTCCATGAGTAACACGGGCACATCTTGTCTCTGGATAAAGTGGCTGTCCGGAAGGACCGGGCCGCCGCTGTCGAAAAAAATATCCCTCGATCCCATGACGATCACGGCATCTTTTGCAGCCATCATCTCCTGATAACGGGACTCCACCCTGGCCATCCATTGAGGGTCGGGGATGGTTCCAATCGGCATGCCCACGGGCTGGGGAGGCACCGCCACATCTTCATCGCTCAACTCAAGCACTTTTTTAATAAGAAATTGGTCGGGGTCGGGCACAGAGGGGTCGGCAGGAGGACCGAAGGGCTTCATGAAGCCCAGCTTGAGTCCGCGATCCCGTAAAGCCAGCCCTATGCACCATGCGGCAAGTGTCTGGCCGCTGCCCTCCCCGGTTGATCCGATGAAGAGCGAAATCATGGCCATCGTCGTTCTCCAGTCTCTCTCACTTCCTAGCCACCCCTTCCTAATCCCGGCCGGTAGGTCTTCTCTTTTTCTATCCACCCTTCTCTTTTTCTTCCAGCGTCTCTAATTCTTTTATGACATGGGTCATATCCTGCAGCTTCCGATTGTATGATTGCTCAAAGCAAATGCTGGCGCTCAGTGTCATGGGCTTATCTTAGGCGTATTTCCACCTCAGGTACCCCTCAAGGATCAGCACACCTTTGTCGGGTTTTTTCCGCTTAACTTCGCTTCCTGCTCAATAGTAATGATCCCCGAACTGCCTAAGAATGTCTTAGCTATTATGCGGTTCGGTTTGCCGATCATATAGTCGTCCATGTCTTATCCGATCAGGCTGGTCACGAAAGTGTTATATCCCGGGCTGTCGATCTCCAGGCCGAGTTTTATGGCTTCTAGGGCGCGCCTCTGTTCGATAACCCCCTCCAGTTCATGTGCGTTCCTTGATATATTGCATTTGAATAATCCCGGGTCACAACGCCAAAATAGTTTTTAGGCAGCTACATTGTATGCTGATATTTTTTGTTTATCCCAGTCCTCAAGCCCATTGATTCCCCTGCAGGTGTTTACATCCGCTCCTCACCACCCGAAGCACATAAAAACCTTTGCTCATCCTCTATTTTTAATATTATCATAATATTATCATAAAATGTCGCACATTATAAATCACCACATTCTTTTTTTTCAACCTTTTGAATGGTTGAAAATTCTTGCTTTTCAAGTCAATTTTTACTATAACAAAGCTTACATTGAAACGGTAATTTTTATTTATGAGAAAGGTAAAGTCTGCTCAATAATGGGCCAGAGGGAAATCAGGGGAAAAGGCCACACACTTTGACCGAAATCCTAAGAGTTTTTCTATGATATCCGTCATCCCGATTTTTTTCAAATGTTTCCTTTCATGGTTCGGGCCTCATTGGGAAATTGACGGTCTGATCGGGCCATTTGCCCCAACTCGGAGTTAACTTCACAATGCCATCTTGCAGATGGTATTTTGGAATCATCCTCCTGCTGCTGACAATCCCGCTTTTTTCACCTGCGGCCCATTGTAAAGAAGCGTCCATCGAGGATATCATCCTGACTAACGATGAGACGAATCTGATCCTATACTTCAGCATTGCCAACTGTTTCAGCCCAAAGCTTGAAAAAGCTATTTTAAACGGTATGCCCGTCACCTTTCATTTATCCGTGGACCTATACAAAAAACGTTCTTTTTGGTATGATAAGTTATTGGAATCTGCCCAGATCTCTCATTCAATGGAATACGATCTTCTGAAAAAAGAATTTCATGTAACCCTGGATGAGAGAAAACGAATCAATCACACCGCCCGAGATTTCCAGGAGGCCAAACAATTGATGGCAGATTTAGACAGGTTCTCTGTCATTTCTATGGATCGGCTCGAGAAGAATCAAGGATATTATCTGCGGATCAGGGCCAAGCTAGTCCCTATACGTCTACCTTTCTATCTGGACTTCTTCTTGTTCTTTATTCCCAAATGGGAGTTTGAAACGGAGTGGTGTGTGAAAGAATTCATTTATTGATTGTTACTTATGTAAGGGCAAAAATGACAGGCTCAGACAGAAGCCAGACTCTCCCCAAGCCATCCCTGATAGGGAAGATTAATAGAGAGCGTTGAGCTCGGAGGGGCGGCATCAAGAAAATGCCATGCTTGCCATGAAGGCATCAAGGAAGATCCACTATGGAAATTATCGGGCAAGTGGGAACTGATGCTTACGAAAAGCGACGCCGCAAACGGGAACGTTACATCATCCTAATCACCATCGCTGTGATTATCCTACTGACCGCACTGGAGATACATCTGAGTGGGCCTGAAGATGTACCATTTTCCGGCAATATAATCATTTTTAGCCTCATCAATATCAATATCATATTGCTTTTGCTGGTCATTTTCCTGGTCATCCGGAATCTGGTCAAGCTGTTTTTCGAGAGGAGACAAAAGATCCTCGGCTCAAAACTTCGTGTACGGCTTGTGACGGCGTTTGTCACTCTTTCCATTATTCCAACAATGCTGTTATTTTTCTCTTCTGTGAGCTTTTTGAGCACCAGCATCAAAAACTGGTTCAACACAAAAATGGAAAGATCACTGCAGGATGCACTGTCCGTGGCCCAAAATCATTATCAGCAACTGTCGGATCAAATGCAGCTTTACGCCCAAAATATGGCAATGGAGCTGATGGAAAAAGGCTTGAAAGCGGAAGACAAGCCTGAGGTTTACCGGGAATACCTGATGAGAAAACAAGGGGAATATTCCCTGTCGCTGGTGGAGTGGTATTTTCTGGATGGGCGACGAATGTTGCTGCTTCGCGATAAAGACTTGACTGACCAGAATATCCCGCAGATTGACAGGCAGATCCATGCAAAAGGGATTTCCGGCGAAAAGCTGGTCAAGATTTCTTCCAATGATTTTGGAGATCTGGTGCGTGCAGTAGTTCCCCTTTATGCCAGCACTTTACCACGAAAAGTTGTCGCCATGCTATCGGTGGGGCAACTTGTTCCCGCCAGCAGGGTGGCACGATTGAACAATATCTCCCTGACTCTGAAGCGGTACGAGCAAACTAAGATGCTCGAATACCCTATTAAAATCAGCTACATACTGGTTCTAACCATAGTTACGCTGCTGATTCTCTTTTCTGCCACGTGGTTTGGATTTTACCTGGCCAAGCAGATCACTGTTCCCATGCAGCATCTAGCAGAAGCAACTCAGCGGGTTGCCCAGGGGGAGTTGGACTTCGAGATCGAACCTGCCGCAGATGATGAGTTGGGCACCCTGGTGGATTCCTTTAACACTATGACCCGGGATTTGCGCGACAGCCAGCAACGGCTCAGCAAGGTCAACACCGACCTTCGGCGCATGAACCTTGAGCTTGACCAGCGCAGTCGATACATGGAGATCATCCTGCGCGAAGTGGCTGCGGGGGTGATGTCCCTGGACGCTGATGGGAAAATTACTACCATTAACAAGTCCGCAGAGAGCATGCTGGGCATCCGGGCAAGGGATGTGCTTAATAAACGGGTAACGGAATTGGCGACCTCATATAGGCCCATGATAGAGGCATTCATGGAGGAGGTGAGCGCTTCGCCGGGCAGCACGCTGCGGCGAGAGATCAGCCTGATAGCCAATAAAGAGCCTCTTACTCTTCGGATAAGTGCCAGCACACTAAATGATGAGGGCGGTAATTACTTGGGTTTGGTTGTGGTGTTCGACGATATCACACAACTGCAAAAGGCCCAGAGAGCAGCGGCGTGGAGGGAAGTAGCCCGCCGCATAGCGCACGAGATTAAGAATCCTTTAACGCCCATTCGCCTTTCAGCCCAGCGGCTGCGGAAGCGCCACAAGGATCGGTTCAAGGGAAATGGTCGCGTATTCGATGAATGCATTGATACCATTCTCAACCAGGTGGACACATTAAAGAGACTGGTCAACGAGTTTTCCAATTTCGCAAAGCTGCCCTCTGCGCACTTCAGTCCCAACGATCTGAACGCCATTGTACAGGAGGTACTGCTGCCATACCAGCAGAGTGATGGACGCATCGTTTATCGCTATGAATTCCAGGAAGATCTCCCGATCCTGGACCTTGATCCGGAGCAAATGAAGCGCGCTCTGATGAACCTCTTGAACAATGCTACCACAGCAATCCAGGAGGGAGGAGAGGTGGTGGTCTGTACCCGCTATGACCCTGGATTGAGAATTGTAACGATGGAGGTCAGCGACAACGGTTGCGGTATTCCAAAAGAAGATATGGAGCGGATTTTCGAGCCGTACTTCTCTACCAAGAAGTCCGGTATGGGTTTAGGGCTGGCCATCGTCAATACTATTATCTCGGATCACAATGGCTACATCAGGGTAAAGGCACGTGAGCCAAAAGGAACCACCTTCACAATAGAGTTGCCTGTGAAGCGTTAGGTATTAACAAAGGAGGTATATAGAAGCCTGTTCCGGAATAAAAAGGAATTATGATGCCATGTCAAAAAGTGTCCTTATTGTCGATGACGAGAAGAGTATTCGTTCATCTCTTGATGGTATATTAAGAGATGAAGGCTATATTGTGATGAGTGCGGCCACAGGAGAGGAGGCCATATCCATGCTGGAGGAGCAGATCCCTGACCTGATTCTCCTGGACGTGTGGCTGCCGGGAATAGATGGGATTGAGGTTCTATCCCAGATAAAAAAATTGCGCCCTTCCATCCCTGTGGTGATTATGTCCGGCCATGGGAACATCGAGACTGCAGTAAAAGCCACCAAGCTCGGAGCCTTCGACTTTCTTGAAAAACCTCTGTCCCTGGACAAACTGATCATAGCGCTTGAAAATGCCTTCAACTTCCACAAACTCCAGGAAGAGAATCGACTCTTACGCCAGCGCATGCGTCAGGTGGAGCTAACTGGTAATAGCCCCGCCATCATTGAACTCAAATCGCAGATCGAAGTGGTGGCGCCGACACACAGTTGGATCTTGATTATGGGGGAAAACGGCACTGGAAAAGAGATAGTGGCCCGCATGATACATCGCAAGAGTCCCCGGACCGATCGGCCTTTCGTGGAGCTAAATTGCGCTGCGATTCCGGAAGAGCTTATCGAAAGTGAGCTTTTCGGACACGAGAAGGGCTCTTTCACTGGTGCTGTGGAAAGCAAACGGGGAAAGTTTGACGAGGCGCATCGAGGGACCCTCTTACTGGACGAAATCGCTGATATGAGCCTAAAAACCCAGGCCAAGATTCTTCGTATCCTTGAATATCAGCGGTTTGTCAGGGTGGGGGGCAATAAGGTCATCAACGTGGATGTGAGGGTGCTGGCGGCCACAAACAAGGATCTGGAACAGGAAATGCTCAAGGGGAACTTCCGCCAGGATCTCTTCTTCCGCCTTAACGTCATCCCACTGGTGGTTCCGCCTTTGAGGGAGCGTGTGGAGGATATTCCATTACTTGTTGAGGAGTTTCTTAAAGATTTTGCCGGCATTCTGGATGGCGAGACAAAAAAAATCACCTCCGCAGCCTTGAATTTACTGATGCAGCATCAGTGGCCGGGAAACGTTCGCGAGCTAAAAAACTTCATAGAACGCCTTGTGATCATGACCCGGGGCCGTGTCATCGATGTCAACGATATACCAGCCCCGCTGGGGCCTCGAAGGGAGGAAGATCATAACGACCTGTTCAGTTATTCTATATTTCGGGAAGCGCGTTACGAATTCGAGAAAAGATTCATTTTGCGGAAATTAGCCGAACATGGAAATAATATATCCCAAACCGCTGAGGCCATCGGGGTGGAAAGGAGCCACCTGTACAAGAAGATCCGTAGCCTTGGGATCGAGGAAAAAAGCTCATTTAGAACCGGGTGAGGCCCATTCATATCCAAAAGATCCTATGATTAAACACTCCTAACGGGAGTTCGCAACGACTTGCTCGAATAAACAAGTCTATGGATTTTTCAACCACGAATTCCAGCTTTAAAAAGGATTTGTTGTGAGTGGATGGAAAGGTTGGTTCATAACGTTTGAGGGCACGGAGGGATCGGGAAAGACTACCCAGGTTGAGCTGTTCTGCCGGTATCTAGAATGGCGTGGCATTTCCCACATCCGAACCAGGGATCCCGGGGGAACACCCATCGGTGAAACCGTCCGGAAGATTCTGCTGGACCGGAAAAACACAAATATGAGACCGGAGACGGAGCTGTTTCTTTATCTGTCCAGCAGGTCTCAACTGTTTCATCAAGTAATCCTCCCTGCTCTTGAGCGGGGGCAAGTAGTGATTTGCGACAGATTCGCTGACTCCACCGTGGCTTATCAAGGATATGGCCGGGGAATCGATCTTGAATGGATCAGGTTTTTGCACCATCGAATTCTTGGCGATAAAAGACCAGATCTGACCATTCTTGTCGACTGTCCTGTAAAAGAGGGGCTGGAGCGTACAAAGCTTCGCATGGCCAACAAAGGCACGTGCTTTCGCGAGGATCGCTTCGAGCAAGAGGCAGTAAGCTTTCATCTGCGGGTCAGGGCAGGGTATCTGAAAATCGCGAATCAGGAGCCCCATCGCGTAGTAAAAGTAAACGGAAGGAGCAGTCCCGAGGATCTCCACCAAGAGATCCTGCGCGTGATATTAAAAAGGTGCCCAATTCCATGTCTTTTGGAGAGATTATCGGACATACCCGACAGATTCGGATACTCAAGTCGGCCCTGAAAACGGGAAGGCTTTCCCATGCTTACCTTTTCGAGGGCCCGGATGGCGTTGGGAAGCGAGGAGTGGCAATGGCCCTCGCACAGGCCATCCAGTGCTCAAGGCAGGATGACGATGCCTGTGGACTCTGTATATTCTGTCGAAAAGTTGAAGAGCACAACCATTCCGATGTGTGGTGGATTGCACCGGAAAGGAATGCGATACGAATCGATGTAATCCGCCAACTGCAGAGAGACATGAGCTTCGACGCGCTGGAGGGAAGAAAGCGCATCATCATTGTGGACGAAGCGGATAAGATGCTTCACAATGCGGCCAATGCTATGTTGAAGACACTGGAGGAACCTCCGGCGGCCACCAACATGGTATTGATCACTTCCAAGCCTCAGCTGCTTCTTCCCACAATTGTTTCCCGCTGCCAGCGCCTTGCGTTTGGTCCTCTGACAAGGGAGATGGCCCGTCAGGTCATTGAACGGCAGATAGGGGATGACCCAGGCATCGTCAAGTTACTTGCCTCCTTATCAGGAGGAAGTCCAGGGAGGGCCTTGGCTTTCGAGCGGGAACTATTTTTGGAGGAGAGGCCGCGATTGATTGAAGCGGTGGAGCAATGCTCTCAGGATGACGTAATGCACATCTTTCAACTGGCAGAACAGATGGATAAAAGGAGAGCCGAGATTTTTATTATTCTGGAAATCCTCCAGGGCTGGTATCGAGACCTGGCGGTTTATCGGGTGACCCGAAACCCGGAACAATTAATCAATGCTGATCTACTGCCAAAGATTCGAAAAGCCGCCGGACAAAAAACCCTGGAATTCGCCATCTCCAGCTTCGAGATCATAGGAGAGACCTTGCGCAACCTGGACCGAAACGCCAATGTACGCCTTGCCCTGGACACGCTGCTGCTGGAATTATCCGCAACGATGGAGGCTCCTTATTTTAATCAGTAGCAGAAGTATTAATTTCTGGGCAGCTCAGAAAATATGGGTAAAAATATTTACCTTCTTGCATTGAATAGAATTTCTGGGCAAAATGCATTGCATATTACATAACAAACAAGATCCAGGAGATTGAGTTATCGGGATTAACCAATTGAGAGATAAGAAAAAATTTAGCCTTCAATATGGGTGATTAGATGCGAGTTGTGGGAATTCAATTTAGACCAGGGGGTATAATTTACGACTTTGATTCAGGTAGCCTCGAATTCAAGATCGGGGAAAAGCTTATTGTCAAGACAGAAAAAGGTATTGGAATAGGGGTCGTTGTCCGAGAGTTTTTGAAAAAGGAATATATGGAAACCAACTCCAGCTTGAAAAAAGTCATTCGAAAAGCTGGGGAAATGGATCTTGAACAAGAGAGACGAAACAGGCAACTGGAGCAAGAGGAAAAAAAGTTTTGCCAGGAACGGATTGCGGCCCGGGGACTTAAGATGAAGCTTGTGAATGTGGAACACCTATATGATGGAAGCAAGATAATCTTCTACTTTACCGCAGACGCACGGGTGGATTTCCGTGAACTGGTACGCGATATGGTCCGACAATTTCACACGCGCATTGAGATGCGGCAAATCGGTGTCCGGAACGAAGCCAAAATGTTGGGCGGCATAGGGGCCTGTGGAAGGGAGCTCTGCTGCTCCCTATTCCTGAAGAATTTCAAGCCTGTTTCCGTTCGTATGGCCAAGGATCAAAACCTATCTTTGAATCCGGAAATGATCTCTGGTGTATGCGGGCGGTTGATGTGCTGTCTGGCATATGAGCACAATACCTATGTGCAAGCAAAGAAAGACATGCCTAAATGCGGCAAGCGAGTCAAGACTATCTATGGAGCGGCAGAAGTGCTCCGAATTAACCTTTTACAAGGGAAATTGTTGATACGATTGGAAAACGGAGAAGAAATTGAAGTCCTTTCTGAGGAAATCGGGTAGGAGATGGGAAAGAAGAATTAAGACTGCACTTTGCTTTAAAAACTCACTCCTACCCACCGCCAATGTAATTCTGTATAGCAATGGGATAAAGGATTGCAGGGAGCCCTTTAATGGAGAAGAAATTTTCAGAGTTTTTCGCAAAATTTGTAAAAGAAAGTCCGATGTTTTATTATCTGGATGATACCGACACCCGAATATTATCACAGTATCTGGAGTTCCGGCAGATGAAGCGGGGCGAGGTGCTTTTCCGCGAGGGGGACCCCGGCGATTATGTAATTTTTGTTTTTAAAGGGTCGGTCGAAGTCAGCATAAAAAATCCTGAGAGAGAGGATTTTTCGCTGGCTCAGCTGGGGTGGGGCACATCCGTAGGCGAGATGGCTCTCATCGACGATTTGCCCCGTTCCGCCACGGCCAACGTGGTGGACGAGTCTGAATTCTTTATGCTCTCCCGCGATAGCTTCAAGGATATTCTACAGAGGCACCCGAAACTAGGTGTGCGACTCCTAATGGGACTCGCTTGGACAATGAGCCTCCGGTTGCGCTATAATAGTCGTCGGCTTATTGACCATATACAACTCTGATGAATACCCCTGGGGAATTTCTCCGCATCCCGCAGAAATGGAACAGGAGATAAGCTGGGGGTGATGGGGATTATTCCTTATCCCGGCGTCTCTTCCTTATCCCGGTCATCAACAACTTTGATGATGATTTGCTTGTGAGAGGCCTCATAATTGGCCACGAGCTTCTCTTCAACCGAAAGCTCCCGGTAACACGTTGGGCAAAGGCCACTGGTGTATGCGGTGATAAAACCCATTTCCCGAAACAAAGATGTTTTCCGGTTGCAAATTAGACAGACGCCCTCCTCGATGGCCTGGATAACGAGCTTTCGGTTTTTCAGCAGAGCGATTATCTCTCGCGTTTTTTTTCGATCCGGAGGAAACCGAATGATTTTGGTCATCGGATATATCCCTCCACTTCGGGCGGGAATAAAACCCGCCCCTACGAACCATTATTGGAATTCCGCGAATTCTCTCTATTTGGCGGTTGTGGGTGCCTTTTGACCCTGCAGCGCCTTCAGGCCGTAAATCTCCAGCAGGCGATTCACGTCAGTAGTCCGGATGTCAAGGCCCCCGCCAGCAATTGGCAGCAGCAGGATGCGCTTTCCTTTCAGGGCTTCGGCCAGTTGGAGTTTGACCATGATCTCCCCGCCGGGGCCGGACAGTGCTTCGTTAAGCTTTCTAATTCCCTCGGCCTCGGCCCTCCCCTCAGCCTCAATGGCCTGGGCAATACTTTTTTGTTGGTCATAGTATGCATCGGCCTGGAGCTTGGCCTTCTGAAACTCCCCGTCTGCCTGGGCTATCATCTTGTTCACCTCGCCCTGCGTTTCCTCCAGCTTGGCAAGGTACTCCTCCCTGGCGGCCCTGGCCGCCGCCTTGTTTTTCTCGGCCATCTGATCGGCCACCTTGCGGGCCTCTATAGCTTTCTGATATTCCTCTTTAAAACGGTAATCCTTGGTGGCCACTTTTTCCACAATTACTCCATATGGGTTCAGTATTCTGTTGAGCTCCTTGCGGGATCGCTCCGCCTTCTCTCCCCGCTTTTCAGCTACATAAAACTCTTCAGTGCGCAATTCGCCAAAAATGTCCCTGGGACGACTCCGGGCCACTGTCCGTACGATATTGTCCTTGAGCATTTCATCATTGGGTGCCACGTGCTGGAGGATGAACGGCGCCTTGTTGGGATCAATGCGGTATGAGATGATGACGTCAAGGCTGATGTCATTGCCGTCGATAGTCTTGAACAGGAGGTCATCTTTTACTTTTCTATCCCCTCGCGTCGCAGAAATGGTCATCTCCATGTTGTGCAGCTTGATGTCGAACGTGTGCCAGTCGTTGATCAAGGGAAGAAAGAAATAGGTCCCGCCCGGAGGATATACATAGTCTTCCACGCCTTTTTTCTTGAAGATTCCGAACTTCACCGTGCGCACACCTACCTCGGTGGGGCCAGTGGTTTTGGTTACGCATGCGGAAAGGAGAATGGAGAAAGCGGCAAGAAAAACTAATTTCAAAAGCTTATGAAATTTCATCACTTGGCCTCCTCCTTTTCAGGCTGTCGTACCTCCAGAAATTGAAGTGTCCGCCCCAGGTCAAGCGGATTGAGACCTTGGGGCCCGTCACTGGGAAGGATCAGCGTTTCAATCCCCTGGATCACGTCTGCCATCCGCAGGCCCACAAGACGATCGGAGCCGGATCCCTGCAGCGCCTCATTTTTCAACTTGGTGCGTTGTGCCTCAGCCAGCTTGACGAGGAGGTCCGCCTGAGCTCGCCGAGTGCGTGCATACAGGTCTCGCTCTGCCCTCTTTCGAGTCTCATATGCTTTCCCCCCCTCCAGCTTAACCCGAACACTGGCTTTCCCCTCTTCGATAATCTTTTTAAGTATTGCAGCCTCATGCGCAGCTTTGGCTTCTGCCTTGTTTTTTTCAGCCAGTTGATCCTTAAGTTTCTTTTCTTCTATGTTACGCTGGATCTCCTTGCTGTACTCGAAATAGCGGACGAGCACCTGGTCAACCTGAATTCCCTTGGGATTGATCTCTGCATTGAGTTGGTTTTGGGCCTTCATGGTTTTCTCAACCCGAAGGGGGCTGTTGTAAAACTCCTCGGTGGTCAATTCCCCCAGAGCCCCTTTCAGGATCGGCTCTGCCCTGGGAATGATGCCGTTGTCCTCGTAAAGCTTCCCAGGCCCAATGGTGGTGATGACCAGATAAGGGTCAATGATCCGGTACAGGATTGAGACGTCCACATCCACAAAAAACCCATCGGATGTCTGAATATGGGCCGCATTGTCCCGCCGTACAAAACGCGAGGCCGTTTGTTCCCTGTTGGTAAGCTCCAGCACCTGAATGTCCCGAGGAAACCGGTGCATTTTTTCAAAGCGGGGGATGAGTAAATGAAATCCGGGCCTGTACACATCCCTTTGAATTCCGCGATGTAAGCCTATGCGCACCTCCTTGATCCCGAATTCATCGGGCTTGATGTATGTGAGTAAAGCAGGGGAAAGGATGATCATTAACAGGCCCCCCAAGATGATCAAAATGAGCAGACCGGTCACCCATCTTTTAACTGACGATCCCCCCTGATCGATATCCTCCAATATCTCGTTTGTATCTTTTTCTGCCATTGTTCGTTTTCCCTCTAAGCCGGTATTTAATATTCTTTTACCCTCTAGCCGCACTCGCTGCGGAGAGTATATCCGCAGTGAGCAAATATGAATTTTCACTCCATCAGAAATATATTTTTAGTTAAAGCACTTCGTCAATTTTGTATCTGAGCATCCGCAATGCGCCTCAAGGTCTCCCCATAACGTCGGGGTAGAGTCTGGTACATGCGGGTCCCCCAACGCTTCCGTTCCATCAACTCCTGGCTGAGATCCCGCACCACTCGCGCCGGAGAGCCCATCACAAGCTTTCCCTCCGGGATGATCTGGTTCTCCATCACCACGGCGCCCGCCGCGATAATGGTGTTGCGGCCCACTCTGACGTTGTCCAGGATGATGGCACCCATGCCCACAAGGACATTCTCCTCCAGCGTCGGGCCGTGGAGAATGGCCCCATGCCCGATATGGCTGTCTCTGGCCAGTATGGCCACATGGTCGGGCTTCACGTGAATCACCACATTGTCCTGGATGTTGGAGCCGTCTCCAACCACAATGTTCCCCCAGTCGCCCCGCAGAACAGCTCCGGCGGAGACCCAGCACCCCTCGCCGATGGTCACGCCCCCGATCAGAACAGCATCGGGGTGAATGAAAGAACCTCTGCCGATTTTCGGACGCTTCCCCTCGAGCTCGTACAATGGCATGACAATTTCCTGCTTTTAATGGCTACCGGGCCTGTTCAGATGCAGTTGCTCAATCTTAATCTTACAATGCCATCACTATTTTTGCTTTAACTCCGATTATAAGTGTAACACATCCGCCTTCCCGCCTCAAAGCTTTTTTCAACAGGAGTTACCCCAAAAATTCCGAGGGAAAAGGGTTGGCAGCCTATGCGACTTGTCTCCGAGCTAACCATCAAAAAAACATTTTGGGTTGGCACACCTTGCCTACATGAAGCGAAGGCAAGGGGTGTGCAAAGCAAAGGAGGATAGAGGATATAAGTAGCGGGAGCGTGTTACGAGTTGCGAGTGAATGTTTATCCAGTAACCTGCATCCCGTGCAATTTCCCTTGTGCCTTCCCTGATTTAATCAGGAACCAACACCATGCCGCTTATGCGGTCAATGTGGGCTACCCTTCTCTATAACACAGGTGGGATGCCTGTGCCGAGTAATATGAAAGCCTTTTTCACTTCTAAATCGCTTTATCATATTGATATCAAACACCTTATCCATCCAGTGCTGCAATTATAGTAAACTTCTTAATTATATTGACATAATGAAAGTATTTTTTTCGGTTTGCATCGTCGTGATC
>CAZTAS010000007.1:0-51274 GCA_964611635.1 uncultured Thermodesulfobacteriota bacterium | reverse complement strand
GAAAAATCAAGGTCGTAGAGGCAAAGGACTTTCAACTGCAAAATTTGGGATAATAGAGGTCCACGGTATCCGTCTTTAACGCTGATTTTGGGCAGGCCGATTTTCCGTAAGGTCAGGCAAGCAGGTCCGAGAGTCAATTTTAAAATACTGAGCAAGGACAGGGTCATTAATGGCTCTCCCCGTTTTATGTCCATATATTTATTGTGTTTGGGTTGTTTGCTGCAGAAGTTATGCTATCTGCTATCTAGAAACAAATCAAAGGCTTAAAAATTTTTGATTAGCGGAAGATATAGTTTCATATAGCAACAAAAATGGCGAATCCCAGGATGATCTTGTCATTCACCCTGGGGTTTTCTTTTCCATTATCCGTAGAGATTTTCAATCCACCTCAAGGCTTCTGTGTCACTGACTTTTCCGAGATACCGCTGGGTGGTTGAGAGATTTGCATGCCTGAGAATCACCTTGCCGACAATTTCAATCGGTGTTCCTGCTCTCGATGCATAGGTTGCAGCATGGCTTCGCAGATCGTGGGGCCTGAGTTGGATGCCGTCGAGGCGGCCGGCTTTGCTGATGATCATCCTTGCTGGTGGATAACGGTAGGATATTTTATGAATTATCGATTTGTCTATTCTTCCACCTTAAGTTTCCTCCCAACAATAATTTTGATTATATATGGGCTCAGAAGAAGTAGTATAGTTAGCCCTAATAGTGTAGCGCAACCAGGACGAGTAAAGAAGCTCATCACATTCCCTTCCGATATGACCAGCGCCCTTCTGAGGTTATCCTCAACTATAGGGCCCAAAATAAATCCCAGGACCATAGGAGCGGGAGGTATTCCAAGTTTTCTCATGCTATATCCGAGAAATCCAAAAATGATCAGAATAAGAATGTCAAAGGGGCTATTTTGAACGGCGTAGCTACCTATGACACAAAAAGCCATGACGGTTGGAAAAAGAATTTTTGGTGGAGTTTTCAGGGTGAGTACGAAAAAGCGCACCCCAACCAATCCGAAAATAAGAAAAAGGACATTGCCCAGAAAAAATAGGATGAACATACTAGAAACAATTTCTCGATGTTCGATAAAGAGTGAGGGCCCAGGACGCAATCCATGAAGTAAAAGGGCGCCGATAAGGACGGCACTTACAGCATCTCCAGGAATTCCGAGTGTGATCATGGGCACCAAAGCGGCACCGGTTCCTGCATTATTGGCTGCTTCAGCGGCCACAATACCTTCTGCTACCCCAGTTCCCAATTTTTCACGTTGTCTTCCTATTCTTTTTTCTAATCCGTATGAAACCACTGAGGCTATTGTAGGGCCGGAAGCGGGCATCACTCCAATGAAAACACCCACAATAATTGACCGAATTGAAGTTGGAATCAATCTCAACAATAATGAAAGTCTTGGAATGAGCCCGCTTATTTTCTGTCTCGCCACTTCCGTGACGGGGATCCCTCTCTCAATCGCTAAAAGGATTTCTCCCAGACCAAACAGACCTATCATCATGGGAACGAACTGCAAGCCGCTCATTAAGTCAGGCTGACCAAATGTGAAGCGGGGATATGCCGACTGGGGGTCTGTTCCGATTGTGGAAAGAATTAAACCCAGTACGCCAGAAATCAGCCCTTTAATTATTGATTGACTTATGTATGAAATCACGCCTAAGCCAAAAAAGGCTACGGCAAAATATTCATGGGCGCCCAATTTGAGAGCCCACATTGCTATGGCTGGGGCTGAGAATGCCAGAAAAAAGGCACTGACTATCCCCCCAAAAAAAGAGTATATGCAACTAAGCCCAATTGCGTGTCCGGCTTCTCCGCGATTTCGCATCGGATAACCATCGAAGGTCGTCATGATCGCCGCGCCGGTCCCGGGTATGTTCAATAGAATAGCACCTAAAGAACCTCCGAAGGTTGCGGCTGCATAGGTGGGAAGTAGAAGACCAAAGGCTTCCTGTGGTGACATTGTATAGGTCAAGGGTATCATGACCGCGACAGCCATGGTGGATGTCAGGCCCGGCAGGGCCCCTATAATGATACCCAAGAAGCAGCCCAGAACCGCCAATCCTAACACCGATGGAGTCATCACCAGCGGCAATCCAATGGTCAGGGCATCAGATATCCCGAGCATCCTCTTTTAACCCAAGGCAATGAGTTTAAAATCAAAGAATAAATTCTTTCATCAATAATATATGATTAGACCTGTTCCGAAATTCTCAATAGTTAGAGTGAAGTTATTAGGGCAATGGAATATTAAAGATTACAATGAAAATTATACACAATGTGCCTGTAAGTAAAAAGGAGAGCACGAGTGTCACCCACCATGTTGTCCTGAGTAAATACATAGATACCAGCAGGAATAAGAATGTGGACCACAAGAATCCAATCCGATTAAAGGCTATTCCATATATAATTAATAAGCATAAAATTACTATCGCATTAAGGTAGTGATGATTTCCCCCCTGTTTCTTCTCGTTTCTTTGCTCAGAAAAAAAACCATATATGATAGATCCAAAGCTCAAGATCACCAGTGTTACTAATAGTAAAGATGGAAAGAATGCAGGACCCAGGCCTGCCTCAAGATCTTGAAAAGGGAATTTCCTCGCCTGGGTCCATGCCAAGACAGCAACGAGAAGAGTGATCAAGCCGGTTATCACATAAGACTTTTCCATAAATGGCTTTTTCCCTATTAGTTATGTGGCAGCTAACAACAATTTATTCTATTGATGGCGAATTTTCCTAAAAGCGCTATTTACGGAGTACTCCGGCCTTTTCCATCAAGCCCCTATATCGCTGGTCCTCCTTCATCAAGAACTCTTTCCCTTCTTTGGGGCCTAGATAGAATCCACCATATCCCGTGGTTTTAAGGAAATTTTGAAAATCTTCTGAATCGTAGGCGGTTTTCACGGCTTTTCCCAGAGTGTCCATCACCTCCTTGGGAATATTGGCAGGTGCGACTATACCGCGGCTGATACCATAGACCATATCGATGCCTTGTTCCTTAAAGGTCGGTATTTTGGGAAATACGGGATGGCGTTTTTCCGCAGAGATTCCCAACATCTTTACAAGGCCCGCCCGTGCCAATGAATCCGCCTCAGGAGCGCCGCTGGCTGAAGCCGTTATTTCCCCGCCAGCAAGTGCTTTAAGACCTCTCGCTGTGCCCTTGTACGCCACGGTTTTCAATTGAACGCCGGCTATATCCATAAAGCCCTCCCACCCCCAGTGGTAGGCAGAAGCAGGTCCACCGTCACTAACCTTGGCATTAGGATTTTTCTTAAGATACTCGACGAACTCCGGCAGTGTGTCGTAAGGGGCATCAGCTTTTACAGCTATTCCCCAGTCATCAGTGTTCACAATACCGATAAGACTGAGATCTTTCAGGGGATCAACCCAGCTAACGGCTTTGTTAAAATGCTTCTGGATCAACGCATTGTTAACCACCAGGACAGCGAGAGTATAGCCATCAGGCTTGGAGGCTGCAAGCGCCTTCCAGGAAACCAACCCCCCGGCGCCGGGTTTATTGACCACGACTACCGGCTTGCCGAGATACTTTTCCATATTCATTGCTATCTTCCTTCCGATAGCATCGGTCCCTCCACCAGCGGAGAATCCAACGTATAAAACAATCTTGGTCGTTGGGAATTGTTCAGAGGAATATGCTTTGTCCACCTGCACAAATACAGAGGCAACAAAAAGCATTAATATTGACATTATGATCAAATTTTTTCTGAACATGGTGCTCCTCCTTTATAATAAGGGATATACGGGCAAAAAAGTTCTTCCATGATAGAAATACTCTAAGAAAAAATCACCCCCCTTCTCCGGTGCAATTTGCTTCAATATTCCCTACTTTTCCGAATCGTTCTTGTTATAGGCCGAGTTTTGTGAGAGCCTCCTCCAGTAACTTCATTCGGTAAGGATTATGAGGCACCATCGGACTTCTGACCCGATCGCTTTCGATGATTCCCAACCGCTTGAGCATCTTCTTAAAGGCGTAGGGATACCGTGTTCTTGTTCCTGGCTCCACGAGGGCAAGAACCATAATCTCCAGGTATTTGTGGTGGATTTTTCTGGCATCCTCAATTTTTCCTTCCTGAATCAGGTCCCACATCTCAATAAAGTCTTTTGGAAAGACCATCGGAAAGCCTATAACCCCTCCTTGGTAATACCCCAAAGAGGCCCCATAGAAAAAGAGATGATCAGCTCCGGACAAAACAGTGATTTTATCCGTAGCCTTAAGAATTTGTTCCGCCTTCTCGATTACGCTGTCAGGACCGGCGCTTATTTTAATGGCTTGAATATTATCGATTTCTGCTAATTTTGCTATAAAATCAACGGACATGTTGACTTTGGTGGCATTTGGATTATCGTACAGCATTATCGGCACATTTACCGAATCGGCGATAATCTTGTAGTGGTTGTATAAGCCTTCTTGAGTAGGAGGGAAATAATAAGGAGGTTGAATCATGATACCTTTGACGCCCATAGCTTCCATCTTTTTGCAAAGCTCAACGGATAAATCCGTTCCACTGGCTCCTCCGCATCCAATAACCGGCACTTTCCCCTGGACTTCATCTAATACGATTTCCGTGATCCTGATTCTTTCTTCCATTGAAAGAGCTTGAGCCTCTCCGCAGCTGCCGCCCGGTGTAAAACCATGCATACCGTTTTTGAGATTATAATTGATCAGATTGCGGAGACTTTTTTCATCAAGCTCCCCGTTTTCCTTAAAAGGTGTAACAATAACCGGATAATAGCCTTTCAATTTTTCCGACATTATATGCCTCCATTATTTACTGAAATATAAAGGGGACCGTTGTTTATTTCCCCTTAAATGCACTTCATTTATTCGAGGTCCGAATATTTTTCCAAGGCTTTTACGATGCGCTCTACCTCCTCTCCAGATAAAGGCATTAATGGTGCTTTGGGAACACCGATGTCGATTCCGCGGTGTTTAAGAGCAACATGGTAAAAAGGAATGGGAATGCCACTGCCTGTCAGTTTGCGAAGTTCATTGGCTTTTCTTTGGAAATGTCGAGCAGAAATAAGGTCTCCCTCCTTTACTTTCTGGAATATGGACTTCACAAGTTTTGGGAAAAGATTGGAAAGACCCGAAACACACCCATGCCCTCCTCCCACAAGCGCTGGGAGCAGAAGGGTTTGAGAACCGATAAGGAATATGAAGTCAGGGTTTTTAACTGAATTAATGCATTCATAAAAAAGCCCTATATTAGCACTGCTATCCTTCAGACCACCAAGGCCCCATTCTGCAAGCTGTGCGATTTGTTCGGCGGTTATACAATAATTAGTGTATTTTGGATTGTTATAAAGAAAAACAGGGATATCTACCGCTTCTATAACGCGACGGAAATGCGCTAAAATAATAGATGGATTGTGCAGATAATAATAAGGTGTCAAGCAGGCAATAGCGTCTACTTTTAAGGATTCAGCATGCTTCGCAAGCTCTAAGGTAGAACGAGTGTCCGCGGTGCCGACATGCATAATCACGGGAATGCTACCCCCTACTTCTTCAGTAACGATCTCGGCAATACGCATGCGCTGAGATGAGCTCATAAGCGGCCCCGACCCGTATGACCCACAGACATATAATCCATCAACTTGAGGAACGAGGAATTTTAAAAAAGCCCGAAGCTTTTGACGATCTATTTCTCCCTCAGAAGTAAAAGGGGTTATAAGAGCTGGAAGAATACCTTTAATGTCTCGTTTTTTCATGAGATTATTCTTCTCCTTTAATCCACAGTATGTAATTTTTTCTTTCAAAATCCTGAGGAGAGTTTTAAAAGGAATTTTCTTTTATCGGCCTTAAGGTTTAATTTCTTCCAGGGAGCTGTTCTGTATTGAGAATACAAACCTGTCTCCCCTGTAGAAGCCTTTTGAATATCGAAGAGGAATATTATCCGGAGAAAAAGTGACGCCCTCAACGAGAAGTAAAGGAGCGCCTTTATTGACCTTAAGAATTTTTTCTTCATACTTTGTCGCCGTATATACTCCGATATTTTCATCAGCCCTTGCAAAAATAACATTACATTTCTTTTGTATTAATTCAAACAAGGATAATGTCAGGTCCTCTTTAAGCAATGGATAGCCATATTTGTACGATAAATAGGCTATTGTAATTGCGACCGGATCATGTTCTATTGAATGAACTCTTTGAATTTCAAGAACATTTTCTTCCGGATTGATTTTCAATTTCTCCTGTATGTCCGATATATTTTTCGATCTCACTCTTGTCTTTAAAACTTTGGTCTCGAGCCTCAGTCCTTGCTCCATAATTTTCTCTCTTAAACTACGGAGTAGGATGGGAGGAATCTTAATTTCCCTGGATTTAACAAATGTCCCACGGCCCCTTTCCCTGGCGACAAGCTTCTTATTCGCCAATAAATTTAAAGCCTTATTAACCGTCATGGGGCTTATCTTAAAGGTCTTCGCCAGATCTTGTTCGGAAGGTAATCGGTCACCAGGCTGCAGTTTTCCGGTGGTTATTTGCTTTTCAATTATGGAAAACAGCTGAAAATATATTGGGATCGCACTCGATTTGTCTAACAGTTCTTCAATCATAATCTATCCTGGTTTGATGTTTGAGCTTAAACTTACAAAAGGCCTATTGACTCAGCTCATGATCATATCCTCTCGATTGATTCATGAACTGGTAGCACGCAATAGTTTTTATAAAGATACAAGCTTGCCTGCTTTTATCGAAAAGTTCTCTCCTCCAGAAGTGTAAAAAAACCGATGTCAAATTTCGGATTGACCAAAGTAGTATGGCTTTTATAGAAGATCATCCCTCCCTGTCATACTAATCTTTAATCGATATTCTTTACATTCCAGAATATTTCTCGTCCGGATGAACAGCTCTTCGCCATGGCCACATCTGAACATCTGAATCCATCAGTCCACATCATTTCCAACAGATGCCGGGCACATGCCTCTTTAGTGAAACATTTCCTGTGTAATTCAATCAAGCTGCACTCCCTATATCTTGTCGGCATCGGTGCGCCTCCAATTTATTTAATGATACACTCATTTTATGAGCTAAGTCAATATGCATTAAGGAGACAGCTTTTTTACTCCAGGATGAATTGCTCTGACAGCAGGACGTTTACGAATCATACATCAGTTCTTAAATGCAATTGGTGCCTTTTTATTCTATCCTTTCATCATTCATATAAGGTGAAATAATTTCGGCACAAAGAGGGTGATAATCGGAATGTAAGTCACTAAAATAAGAATAACGAGTTCCACAGCTAAAAAAGGAATAATCTCTTTGACAATTTCCTCCATGGATATCTTTGAGACTGTTACGGCAACAAAAAGGGCGATCCCAACAGGAGGAGTGATCAGTCCAATGATCAAGTTAATTAGAAATATCATGGCGAAATGAAGAGGATCAATGCCCAAGCTCACAGCCATGGGGGCCAGTATGGGCCCAAGAACGATGACTGCCTCTGCCCCATTGATAAACATCCCCGTGATCAAGAGAAGAATATTGATGAGAATCAGGATAAGGTATCGGTTTTGTGTAATTGACAAAATGGCATTTGCGGCAAGTTGTGGTACAGATTCCTTGGCAAGAAGCCATCCCAGCGCAGTTGCACAGGCAATGATAAAGAGCACGATAGAAGAAACTAATGTTGCCTTTAAAAAAATGGAATAGAGGTCACTAATATTTATGCTTCGAAAAATAAGAAGTGCCACAATCAGGGCATACATGACGGCCACTGCGGAAGCCTCCGTGGGAGTGAAAATCCCGGATAAAATGCCCCCCATGAGGATAATGGGAAAAATGAGGGCAAGAATGGATTCCTTTAATGCCAATAGCACTTCTCGGAAGCGAAGGGGATCTGTTCTTTTGGGGTAATTTCTGCGCCGTGCAATGAAATAGGTTGCCACCATCAAGGAAAATCCAATCATGAGCCCTGGGATAAAACCAGCGGCAAACAGGGCAGCCACCGAAATATTCAGATAAGCGCCATAGATGATCATGATGATACTGGGGGGTATGATGGGACCGATGATAGATGAAGCAGCTGTGATGGCAGCCGAAAAAGGCTTTCCATATCCCTCTTTTTCCATGGCCGGAATCAAAATAGAGCCCAGGCCTGCCACATCGGCCGCCGCGGCGCCGCTGACACCCGCAAATAATATACTTGCTACAATGTTAACATGAGCTAATCCACCTACGATCCATCCCACCAGAACATTGGCGAGCTTGACGATCCTTTCGGTAAAACCACATTTGTTCATAACTTCGCCGGCAAGGATAAAAAAAGGCACAGCCATTAAAGGGAAGGAATCCACCCCCGCAAGAAGCCTTTGAGGGATGAGCTTCATCATGGCGGGATTATGAAGGAGAAGAAATCCACCTACAGCGCATATTCCCAGGACAAAGGCTATAGGAACGCCTAATAGCATGAGGCCGAAAAAAGTTGATCCCAGGAATTGTAACATCACAATTGATTCTTTACTTAAATGGAATTCAATTCATACATACCCATCACCTAGCTATTCAACCTATTATTCGGTCAGGAATTAGGTGATTTTAGTACTCTATTCGTAGACAGTATTACTTTTTTCATGCAAAGAGTGTTATTGAGTGAATCATCTCTTAATATTGAAAATTACAAAAAGATTATCCATCGTTAACGGCAATAGATATATGATCATAAACAGAGTTCCAACAGGCACAGCCATATAAACCCAAGCAGTAAGTATTCCAAGCGCTGCTGTGGTTTGACCGGTACCAAAAATAAAGAGTAATAGGGAAAATCCTTCTCTCGTAACAATGCAAAGAAAGAAAAAAATCAATATTTTTATGCCCAATGAGAGACAGATAAGAATTTTATAAGGCAGTTTGTTAATTAAATATTCGACTCCTATATGTTCTCCCTTCTTCAATGCAATACCCGACGATAAAAAAGCGAGCCAGATCATGAGATATCTTGCCAGCTCTTCACTCCATGATAGAGGAGAAAGCAGAATATATCGGAAGAAAATTCCAAGAAATACTGAAATAGCCATTATAAAAAGCGAAAATACGCACATAGCTCCTGTAATCTTTTCTAAATAATCGCTTAAAGCTTGTAAACATTGGGGAAATATATGGATCACCATTTTGTTGATCATAACTCGATTCCTCTGTATCTAAGTACTAATTTTATTTATGAATTTTTCCTACTTCAACTTCCCATTCTTGTATCGCTTTTTTCGTTGCATCTAATATTTTATCGATCCAATAGTCTCCAATTTCTTTCCTCAACTCTTTGATTGTAGGTCCCTGGCTCTTATCCCGGAAGAGCTTGATCTCCTCAGGTTTTGGGACATAAACTTCCATGCCTTTTTTCCTCAGATAATCGAGACCTATGGCTGCCTGCGTCTGCGTCACCCCACGACCTATTACTGAAGCCATGTGCCCCGCATCCAGTATAATTTTTTTATACTCTTTCTTAAGGCCACTGAACCACTTGTCGTTAATGTAGAAAAATTCTGGATCGTATTTGTGACCATCGAGTGTGAGATATTTTTGTACTTCATAGACATGGGCGCTTCTGATCAGGCCTATTCCGTTTTCCTGTCCATCGACCACTCCGGTTTTAAGGGCAGTATAGAGTTCCTTCCAATTTACAGGGGTCGGTGACCCTCCCATTGCCCTGACCGCAATCATATCCGGCTTAACCTGCATGGTCCGCATTTTGATCCCTTTTAAATCATCAGGAGTACGAATTGGCCTGACGTTGTTGGTGAAATGCCTGTAGCCCCCATTCTCAGCAATAGAAATGACCCTCATTCCAGTCTTTTTCCGTATAGCTTCGCGGAGTTCCTTTCCGAAAGGACCATCAAATACCTTCCATGCCACATGGATAGATGGCATCAAATAAGGTATTGAGAATACATACGCGGGCTTGAAAAAATGAGTGATTGGCCCACCCCCTGAAATAGTTGCTTGAATGGAATTTAGCTGGCAAGCCTCGATCATTTCACGGGACGATCCTAAAGTTGCAGCATGATGTTCAACAACGATTCCACCTCGGCTCCATCTTTCTACCATAGATTTAAAAACAATCCCCATCGTATAATCATCAGAAATATAAAGATCCGGAGGATCCGATGTCCCTAAGACCATTTTTATGGGTTCGCCTGCATAAGCAAAGGGAAGGATGCCCATAAAACAAACCATCAGAAGAATAATTGAAACGAATATGAATATTCTTTTTTTCATAAGCTTTCCTCCTTCTTAAAAGGTGATCCATATATTTACCCCAAATTTATCTGCATCCTAAAAGTCCCATTCAATACTATACTCCTTGCCAAGTTTTTTTAGTTCTTTGATAACATAATCATTTAAAGGGATCCCTTCTTGAGATCTTTTCCGCTCTTCTTCGAGTTCAATCTCTCCGGGCATGAAAATCCTTTCAACTCCCGGTGATCGAGGTGAGGATCTGATCTGCCGGATCATTCTATCAATTCTCTCTTTAAACTCCTCCAGTGGTACAAACCTTTCGATTCGAACGGCCTGAAAAAGATGACCCTCGTTTTGCTTTTTTACACCATCGCTAAACAAAAATCCTCCCACTTCATTTCCAGAAGCCGATCCTGTAAGAATACCTGAAAGGATATTCACCATCATTGAGAGCCCAAAACCTTTGTAACCACCCAAAGGCAAAACTGCCCCTTTAAGAGCCTTATGGGGATCATCCGTTGGCGCGCCATCCACATCTATGGCCCACTCAAAGGGAATCTTTTCTCCTTTGCTGGCGGCCATGACAATCTTGGCCCTCGCTGCGGCGCTTGTGGCCATATCCAAAACCAGAGGGTACTCCTCTCCGGCTGGCACAACAATGGAGAGCGGATTGGTCCCCAAAAAGGGGTTAGTGCTCCCCCACGGAGCCACGACAGGTGGAGAATTGGTACACCCGATGCCGATGAAATCCGATTCAAGGGCCATCATGGTAAAATAGGCCAGAGTTCCGCAATTATTGCTGTTTTTTACCCCCACCAGACCAATCCCGGTATTATTCGCCTTTTTGATGGCTAGATGCATAGCTTTATGAGAGGCAATCTGTCCCAATTTATTCCCGGCATCTATCAGGGCAAAAGAGGGGCCTTCGCTCACGATCTTAATCTTTCCGTCAACGGCAATAAGGCCCATTTTCATTCTTTTTATATAAATGGGCAGATGATTAACTCCATGTGTATCGATCCCTCTTAAATTTGCTTTCACCAATGAATCGACGAGTATTTCCGCCTCATTGTCCGGGAGTCCCACCTTGGCCAAGACCTTCAGGCACCAGTCCTTCAAGAAGCAATAATCCACTATTGTTTGAGGCATAAATGTCAACCTCCTGCTTAAATCCCATATTGACCTATTCCGGTATACCCAGGTCCTTTGCACCTAATTCAGATGTTTTTGCCTCTGGATAGTATCTGTGCAGGATATCTAAAAATATTCTCGCTCTTCTTACCCGTTCTTCGGCTTGTTTTGCCGCGTTATCAAAAGTATGAACTCCACTGGGATAGATTCCAGGAGCATTGCGGAGACCTGCTTTAAGGTAGATGGGTGAAGCGATTTTGACCAATTCTGGCACTTCAAAATTTCGAACGAAACCACCAAATCCATCTGAAGTCTCTATATAAACATCAAATATCATGTCCACCGCCTGCCGAATGGCCGATATCTGAGGAAGGGTAAGGTCTGGTGAAAGATTATACGTATCGGCTCCTAATTTCTCCTCTAGCTTAACGGCTGCCGGATTACTCTTTCCCATTCTTATAGAAACTTTTAAGACTAGATTCGATGGAAGCTCACCGGCAAGCTTCATCTCATTGATGATCCACAACAGCCCCTCATCTGCAATGAGGACTCCCCTGATTCCTAAATCACATGCATGCTTAATATCTTCAATAGCATAAACCAGTTGTTCGACGCCCCTCAGTCTATACCCTATCCCGGCTCCTCCTGATGTACGAATTTGCGACCCGATGTCATATGGAGCTCTTGGCCCTACGAATAGACTCACCTCAATCCCTTCATTTTTACCCATCTTAACGTATTCTTTTATCTCATCATCTGTAAGAAGCATGATTCCGCTTCCCTGAGAGATTCTCTGGCAATCGACTCCGTATTTTTTCGAAGCATCGATGACCGCTTTAAATGCCTTTGGGCCCTCTACGGAAGGTATTTCAATACGATATTGAGCACCATCGGGAAATCGCTTATCCGATATAGGAAGATCGAATGCATCCTGCAACGGAAGCCCCATTTTCTTCAAAAAGTTCCGCGTGTTTTCCATTTTTTCTCCCTATTACAAATTTTTTAGTAAAATTTTTTATATAATGGATTTGTCCATTATTTATGACAAGAAAACCCTGGATACCCCGTGCTTCCGCACGGGGTTCTTTACTCAATGAATTTAGTTTGTGAAAAATTTAAAATCGATATATAATTATATAATTATATAGTTATCCTTTTATATCTCTCGAGAATCTCTTTGTCAAGCATTTTCCATATATATTTTCTTGACAAAATTTGGCTGAAAAGCTATCAGGGATTAAAAGCTCTCAAAATACTGGAGATTGCAGAACATGCCGGATGTTGTGACATTGGGGGAAACATGTGTGGCCTTCGTGGCCAAAACAGAAGGCTTCCTCCGATATATTAGTGAATTCGAGAGAAAGCCGGGAGGAGCCGAAAGCACGGTTGCAGCTGGGGTTACCAGGCTTGGTCACAGCTCAGGGTGGATTAGCCGGGTAGGAGACGATGAATTCGGGCTTTACTTGTTGATGCTGATGCGAGCGGAAAACGTGGATGTCTCTCAGGTAAAGGTTATTGAAGGAAAATCCACAGGGGTTTTTTTTAGAGAGCGAAAGTCCGCCGGGGGGGCCAGGGTTTTTTACTACCGGGCCGGTTCCGCGGCTGCGGGAATGGTTCCGGAGGACTTGGAAGAGAGCTACATAGCCTCCGCGAAAATATTACACCTGACTGGAATCACGCCCGGCTTGTCGCCCGAATGTCTGAAAACAATTGAAGGGGCTTTCAGAATCGCTAAGCGGTGTAATGTAGTAACCACTTTTGATCCAAATTTGCGATTGAAAATCTGGCCATCCGATCGAGCCAAGCCAATATTGGAAAGATTCATGACGCTCTCTGATTATGTGCTACCCGGGATAGAGGACATGGAAAAGCTTTATGGAACAAGTTCAAAGAAAGAAATATTGGCATATCTTCGCAAAATAGGATGTAAGAAGGTTGTTTTAAAGTTGGGAGAAGAGGGAGCAATCCTTGCGCTTCCCGATGGGGAGAAATTAATTCCTGGTTACCCCGTGAACAATCCCGTCGATACCTTTGGAGCGGGGGATGCCTTTGCTGCGGGATTTATTTCTGGGCTGCTAAGGAACATGCCTTTAGAAGAGGCTGTCGATTTAGGAAATGCTGTAGCAAGTCTTTCCATACAATTTCCAGGCAATATAGAATCATTGCCTGATCGGGTGTCCGTCGATCTATTCAGACAAAATAAAAAAACTATAATGAGGTAAATCATTTCGATTCGGCCACTATAAGAACCGCCTCTGTCATGGAGGCAAAGGTAGCCTTTCATATCCATCGCCCCATGCCCGTGTCATCGCAATGGACATGTCATTAAGATCACAGAATTAAACATGGAATGATAGAGGATGGTGTATCAATAGATCTAGTGATCTGAGCAAATCGAATCAAAGTTACGTATAGCTGTTATTAACCTTGCAAAAACATCAACCTAAAAATCTCATGATTCCCTAAAGATATCTTTAAGCGAATTGTACCAAAATTCCTTTTTATATGGCCTTGACAGGAAGGTGTAAGTCTAATTACCAGCTACCTGTACAACTCCGTAAAATTACATCCAAACCAAAATCCTTGTCGTAAATTTCCTTCCACACTGCCGACATATTTTCAGCATGACATTCCCATCAACTCGTTCTCTATACCCTTTCCATACTGTTTTTGTTGATCAGCAATGAGGACATTTATATGGCCTTGCCAAAGTTGCATCATCTCAATGACAAAGAAAATATGCTCTTTTATAAATATTCCGCAAATTCTCAGCACAAATTCTTTGAGGCTGGGAAAAACTCATAAAAAAGGTTTCACTCATAGCAAGGCGCAAAACCTCAATTTTAAGAATTTTGCCCTCGATTTTTCTTAAACACCCTTTTTATTTACTAAAGTTTCGCAGTTAATTCTTGGAGTTGATTTGAAATAGCATCTTTAACGGTTTCAATAAGATGTAAGGATTTATAGGGTTCAATTTCGGGCCAAAATAGTTGACTTGACATAATCATCAGTTCTTTGATATAGGCCCATACTTTCTCAGCCAGATGCGGTTGAAGATGGGCTTCCACCAGATCTCGAAATAAGGGACCGATGAGGTCTGTCAGCTGATGCTTTTTCGCGATATAGACAAGCAAGAGGTGTCTGAGCATTACCAGGTGTAGTAGGCTATAGCGGCATCGAAGGTCTCACTTTGCTCTCTGCCCGGATACAGCATCTGCTTGGCATCTTTAAAGAAGATTTCCATGGCCCAGCGGCGGGCATAGTAGGAGAGAATCTCTGCAGAGGTTGAGCCTTTCCATTTCCTTTTGCAATGAAAGGGAAAATGATCTATATTGGTTCATGGCAGCTTCTTTTTTAGTGATTTTGATGAGTTAGATATGTCAAGTATACTAAATTTGGAGATGCCTTTCCATAAAAAAAATAACAATTTCAATAATTTGAAAGCGGAGTGAAGTGTAAATTTAAATGCGAAACTTCAGTAAAATACATCAATTTACATGCTTCAAATTATCTCGTTCAAGCAGTCATCACATTGACAAGTAAGGTGTCAAAAGACGACTGTTACTTTCAAGGTTCTAGAGAAATTTGTGACAAAATGCCAATGTTTTTACCCGAGGAGTAAAATTATAGCCAGAGGGTTACCGCGATTAAGCCTGTCATTGCCCTTATATAATTATATAATATGACTCGACGAAAGCTGTTAATTATTATTATTTTGTGCGTTCCCCTTTTCTTATATGTCGTGGGTTTTCTTTTGCCAGAACCTCATCTCAAAACCGCCGATGGGGTGGTTGTCCTGGCGGGCGGCGACTCCAGGGCACGGCTCCTGGAGGGTGCCAAGCTGGTGGGTGAATTCTCTGCCAGCTATCTCGTGTTCCCTTGCTGCAGGAAGCTTTCGTGGGCACAAATGAAAAATAGATATCGGATCGGCGACATTATACCAGCGGAGCGCGTAATCTATGGAAAGCCCGGTGAGCGGGATGCCCAAATCGATAAAAAATACGGCGGTACGTACCTGGAGGCTCTGAAAACGCTGGAGATCAGCAAGCAATTCGGATTGCGGAGGCTGGTGATTACCACTGAGGGCTACCACATTCCCCGTGCAAAGCTTGCTTTTCGGCGGGTGTTCCGCAAGGCGGGCGTACAGCTTGACTTTCGCGCATCGCGTTTTGATCCCTCCCGAAACCAGCCTTTAAGGAGGCGCTGGTTTAATAAAAGGGCCCTGGCCGAAATTCCTAAATGGCTCTATGGGTTTGTTTTTTATTGAATTTCATCTTGAAGTTTTCAATATATCAGGAAGCCGGTGTTTCCTGCCATGAGAGCAAAAGCCATGAGCTGGAAGGTCCCTCTGTGCGACATAGACCTTGACGAGGCCGAGCAGGCGGCGGTGGCGCGGGTTATCTGATCCAGATGGCTGACAATGGGGGAGGGGGTCGCCGCCTTTGAGGAGGAGCTCCGCGGCCTGACGGGGGCGTGCCACGCCTTTGCAGTGGCAAATGGAACGACGGCACTGCACCTTGGGCAGCACTGGAAGTGGGCCCGGGGGGCGAGGTGATCTGCCCGGCGCTGACCTTTGCGGCAGACATGGAGGCCATCATGGACGTGGCCCGCCGCTACAACCTGGCGGTGGTGGAGGATGCGGCACATGCGCCGGGGGCGCGCGATGCATCGGGAAGACATCCGGGTACCATCGGGGACATAGGGTGCTTCAGCTTCTTTTCCAACAAGAACCTCACCACCGGGGAGGGCGGGATGGTGGTGACCGATGGGGACGAGCCGGCAGAGAAAATCCGGCGCTTCCGCTCGCACGGGATGACCACCCTGACGCTGGACAGGCACCGGGGGCATCAATTACCCTGTCGCGATAGGACAGATAAGATGTAATGCCGTAAATTACATTTGAAACTGATTGATTTTTCAGCCTTCGAAGATGAATAATGGCAACCATGCGAAGAACCCTCTTGTGGACATCATTTATCCTGTACATGGGCCTGATATATTATTTGTCCTCTTTATCCGGGATCAAGTCCCCAATATCTTTCCCCTTTTTCGACAAGGTCGTTCATGCAATCGAGTACGGGATTCTCTCGGGGCTGATTTATTTCGCCCTGCGATATACGTTTACGTATTCTGAAAGGTTAATTTTTATTATGGCCTTCTCCATTACCTTATTTTACGGCCTTTCGGATGAACTCCACCAGCTTTACGTTCCTGGAAGGAACTGTTCCGGCTGGGATCTGATAGCCGATGGCCTAGGTGGTTACTTATTCCTTTTGGTGATCAGTTATCTCAGAGATAAAGGAAAAATGCTCATATGAGTTCATACATTCAAGAACTTGGCCGCTCTTTATGAAGAAGATCTTTTCAAGCGACAGACTGAGTTTTTTCTCTATTTATTTCTCCCTTGCCGCTTTTAGTAATGGAGACATGCCTTTTTTTGGGATAAGCCACGATTGAAAAGCAAACAATATGATGAAGACCGCGAGTCCTATAAATATGGTCGCATAGTTGTTGGAGAACATAAAAACAAGCATTGTGGCGGATGCTACGATAATACTCCTCACGATTAGGGGAATTTTGCGCAAAAACCAACCCTCCAATCCTATGGCCAGCAATGTGATGACGACAAACATTTTTACAATGCTCAGGAAAATATCCAGAAAAGTCCCGCGCATAAGGAGAGCTTCATCGAAATAGAAAGCATAAGGAACAAAAAATCCTGCCAAAGCCAGCTTGAAGGCTTCGAATCCTGTTTTCAAAGGATTTGTGTTTGCCAGGGATGCACCAGCATAAGCCGCTATGCAAACAGGGGGTGTAACCGCTGCAAGAATGGCGAAATAGAAGACAAACAGGTGAGTGGCCAGTAAATCCCCTCCCATTTTTAATAGAGCCGGTGCTCCAACTGATACAGCGATAATATAAGCGGGTGTGCAGGGGAGGCCCATTCCGAGAATAATGGAAGCGATCATTATAAAAAACAATGCGAAAAGATAGATACCTCCGGAATAAGCCACGACAACGCTGCTGAAAGTAAGGCCCAATCCAGTATTGGTTATCACACTTATGATCATCCCGGCCCCGGCGCATGCAAGGGCAACCATTATCATGTTTTTGCCGCCCAGTGTTAAACAACTTTTAATCCCTCTGATCATATCAAAAATCAGCGCTGCGAAACGACTCAGGATTAATTCCAATCCTGTTTTACTGTGTTTTTTATATGCCAGGACGCCGTGAATATTTTTTTTGCCTTTTATCATCATTTCAGTAACCATGATCCCCAGAGAAAGTATGATCGCAACAAATGCCGCCATGAAGGGGGAATACCCGATAACTAACAAATAAATCAAGCCCACCAGTGGGAGAATCAAATATGCATCTTTTATGATCTCCTTGAAGGCTGGGATCTCCTCTTTGGGCAAAGACTTTAAATCGTGTTTCAATGCCTCAAGATGGACCATCATCCCCACAGCGAAATAATACATCACAGCCCCAATTGTGGCGGCAATGCAGATTTTTATATAGGATATTCCTGTTATTTCGGCCATTACAAAAGCGCCTGCCCCCATGATGGGGGGCATGATCATACCGCCAGTGGATGCGGCTGCTTCCACGGCCCCTGCAAATTGAGGTCTGTATCCTAACTTCTTCATGAGAGGAATGGAAAAAGTGCCCGTGGCGTAAACATTCGCTGCCGCCACCCCGCTGATTGTAGCGAAAAGTCCGCTTGAAATCACTGCGATCTTTGCCGGCCCCCCTCGAGCTCCCCCTGCAAGCTTGCAAGCCAGATTGGTAAAAAATCTACCGGTGCCTGTACCGTATATAAACGCGCCAAATATCACGAAAAGAGCCACAAAGGTCGCAGAGACGCCTGTTATGGAGCCGTATATCCCTTCATCCTTCAACAGATACATTTGCTCAATCACTCGCGCTATTTCGATTTTGCGGTGATGTAAAATTTCAGGGAAATACTGACATGTCATTAAATAAATGACGACCATGACCCCCAGAGCCGCCATTGCGGGAACTACCGCCCTCCGGATTCCTTCGAGCAGGAGAATCACCACCAGAACTCCCATTATGAACTCTCCGGGGAGCACATCCGTTACATGTTCAAAGCGAAGGTTTAAACGATCGTTTTCAAGGATCAAGAAAAGTGAAGGGGCAATGGCAAGAAATGCAAGGCACGCATCAAGCCAGGTGAATCTATCTTTTGGTGATTTTTTTGTCGCAGGAAAATATAAAAATGCACCCGGCAGCAAGAAAAGGAGATGATATGACCTTTGAATTCTTGGCTCCAGGATTCCGAAAGCCGCAGTGTACAAGTGAAACAAGGAGGCGCATGCGACCCAAAGACCTGCTATTTTTCCATAAAGACCGCGAAGATTTCTCATGAGGCTCAGATATTTGCTCAAAAATGGTATTGGCGTTGGATAACCGAATATTCCAACGCCAATACAATCAGCACACCGATCACTTCATGTATCCCATTTCTTTATAATACTTTTCTGCTCCGGGATGCAGGGGGGCGGGCATGTTTTTCCATGCAGTCTTTGGGTTGAATATGCGCATGCTCTTGTGGATTTTGGGCAATCTATCACTATTCTCGCAAATGCTCTTGGTGATGGCATAAATCGCATCATCAGGAACGCTCTTGTGGCATATCAGAACCGTTCCCATAACGGGAGAAATCAGGTCTTCCTCAAGCATATCAGGATAGAGGCTTTTGGAAATGACTCCTTGAGTGTAAGCATATTTATCATGCAAATAGTCTATGATTTTTTTGGGAAAAGGCAGCAACCGAAGTGGGCGGCCTATTTTAGCGTCCAACAGATAAGCAGCAGGTGGAGCTATATTGGCAAAAGCAAAATCAACGTGTCTGTCTCTGAGCAGAGAGGACCCCTCAGAATATCCTGCAAAAAAGACTTTCCCTCCCCATTTCTTGATATCATCATAGGTTAATCCATAACCCTCGAAGATTTTTCTAAGGGAAAATTCATCGGATGTTCCAACCGATCCAACAGTGATCTTGATGGGATATTTCTTGTCTATTAATTCTTGTATGGTCTTTATGCCCTTGTCCTTGGCTGCAGCCCAATGAAGATTGTTATCACTAAAGCTCCCACCGACGCAGCGAATGTCAGGATATGTTTTATTATAGGGCTCTATCCCTTTCATGGCTGTGGCCACAAAGGGAGGGAGACCCCAGCCCATCAAGGCTTTTCCTTCACCGACTCTCGGTGGATTCAGGGTGCCGCCTCCAGGAATTACTTTTATGGTTATTTTGGGAACGTGTTCTTTGATAATTTCCGCAATTCCTGCGCCCATGGTATACCAGCCACCGCCCACACTTCCACAGGTCCATTCAAGAGTAATCGGTTGCACAGCTTCTGAAGCTCCGCCCATAGAGATTGTCATAATCCCTGTAATAAAGACCATTAAGACACAGTTTCTAAAAACTTTCATTTTTCCCCTCCTTGTTGCGAAATAAAAATGCGTTAACCTCATTACTCACTCTGTCCGAAAATAAATCACTCGTTAATCAGCAGGAAGTAGGTAACATCATTTTCCCTCATTAATAAACATTGCACCTGCCTTCTTAAAGGGAGGTCCATATCCTCCGATGGACAGTTTGAAGATCATGAGATCTCAAACGTAAAAAATCATACATACACGCAAAAAGGATGTCAAATATTTTTTGGATTTATTTAGCTAGGCCAAAACATAATAGGAACGATACCTGCACTTAGGTTGTCATTATTTAAAGACTATCCAAGAAGAGAATGTAATGATTGCATCATATTGTACATCCCGCAGCACACCACAAATTGCATCAGTCAAATGGGTAACAAAGTCATATATATTTTATTTATAATTCATCAATTTCTTATTAAATCAAGGGAGAATAAGGCCATGTTTACAGATAAGAATGTAATTTTGCTAACTATTTGAAATAACATCCCAAAAAGGTTATATTATTATGATTAATAAAGAAAATGATGCAAAATGGGATGTAAGCCTTGATGCACAAAGCAGATGGTGGCCCTGAGGAACCGCTATTTTATAAGTTATCTTGTAAGATTATATGAGTTAAACATCTGCCATTGGCCTTTTCCGATTTTCGATTTTTCCCCAAGTTTTGAAAAAAGTTGACGATGATGGATATCTGAGTTATGCTATTATGCAATTCAAGTAATATGCATTAAGCTCGCTGGCTGTGTTGGATCACTTATTGTCCGGATGCAAATCCGATCTGTCATTTCAAGTTCGGCAAAGAGGAAGAGATGGATGAAGAAGTGAAATTGGGGATCATAGGGTTCGGCACCGTGGGAAGCGGTGTGGTGAAAATTTTGACCCAGAATTCAGACAGCATAAAACGGCGCCTGGGTTTTTCACTTGTTTTAAAGACTATTGTGGATATCGATATTTCACGAGATCGCGGCGTATCCACAGCAGGAATTCATCTGACTACAGATGCCGAGGAGATCTTCGAAGATCCCGAGATCCGCATAGTGGTTGAGCTAGTGGGCGGCTATGAGCCATCGCGAACGTTTATGCTTCGCGCTATGGCAAAAGGGAAGCATGTGATTACGGCCAATAAAGCATTGCTGGCGACCCACGGCGAGGAGATCCTTGATGCAGCCCGGCGGGCCAACGTGGACATCAACTTCGAAGGTAGCGTGGGAGGGGGCATTCCCATTATCCGGGCTCTGAAAGAAGGTCTGGCAGCCAACCGGGTGGTAAAGGTCTTCGGCATTATGAATGGTACGGCCAATTACATCCTCACCGAAATGACCGAGAAGGGGGAAAGTTTTCAGAATGTTCTGGAGAGGGCCCAGCGCAGTGGATACGCAGAAGTTGATCCCTCTCTAGATGTGGAGGGCATTGATACGGCACATAAGTTGAGCATTTTACTTGCCATGTCTTACGAGATACCAATAAATATCGGTGAGGTATTCACGGAGGGGATCACCAGGATTTCTCCCCTGGACATTCGCTACGCCGGAGACTTGGGTTATAAGATCAAGTTGCTGGGCATTTCTTCCACCCACGATAACGTGGTCGAAGCTCGTGTCCACCCCACAATGATACCTGTGGATGCCATCCTGTCAAAGGTCGATGGGGTATTTAATGCCTTTTATGTGGTGGGAGACGCCGTAGGGCCTACCATGTATTACGGACAGGGGGCAGGAATGATGCCCACGGGATCCGCCGTGGTCGCCGACATAATGGAGCTTGCCAGAAACTTGCGGACAGGAGCGGCACGAAGAGTTGCCCCCTTGGGTTTTGAGGCCCGAAGAGGTGAAAAAATAGTTCAGAAAATGGATGAAGTTGTCACTAAACATTACTTCCGATTCACAGCAGTGGATCGTCCAGGCGTTCTCTCCCGGATATCTGGTATACTGGGCAGCCATCAGATAAGTATCGCATCTGTGATCCAGATGGGGAGGGAATTGCGGGGAGGAGCCGTACCCATCGTCATGATGACCCACGAGGCTCGCGAAGCTGACGTACAGCAGGCACTACGCAAGATCGATCAACTGGAGATCGTGCAGGACAGCACTATACATATACGCGTGGAGGACGAGACCTTGCGGGGAGGGCTGTCATAATGTGGCCGGGAGTGATTCGGCATTACAGAGCACACCTCCCCATCAGGGATGAGCATTGTATTGTAACCCTGCTGGAGGGGAACACCCCATTGCTGCCTGCCAAGCGGATCCTAGCTGAATTTCCCATTAAACTGGAACTTTATTTCAAATGCGAGGGTTTCAATCCTACAGGATCCTTCAAAGATCGAGGAATGACGGTGGCTGTCTCGCGTGCGCTGGAAGAGGGCTCGCGGGCGGTGATCTGTGCCTCAACAGGCAATACATCCGCCTCGGCAGCAGCCTATGCAGCGCGGGGTGGCATCAAGGCATATGTCCTTATCCCTGAAGGGAAAATCGCCCTTGGCAAGCTCTCCCAGGCCATGATGCACGGGGCTGAAGTCATCCAGCTCCAGGGAAACTTTGACCAAGCCCTCTCCATAGTCCGGAGTATAGCTCAACAATACCCCATTAAACTGGTCAACTCGCTTAACCCTTACCGGATCGAGGGTCAAAAGACGGCGGCTTTCGAGATATGCGATGCTCTCGGAGGCCAGGCACCGGACTACCACATTCTTCCGGTAGGCAATGCGGGTAACATCACCGCCTACTGGAAAGGATACCGAGAATATTATGATAAAGGACTGGTGAACTCACTGCCTCGCATGATGGGGTTCCAGGCCGAGGGTGCAGCCCCCATCGTGCTGGGTCGAGTGGTGGAGAAGCCCGAGACGGTGGCCACCGCCATCCGCATCGGGAACCCTGCCTCGTGGCAGAAAGCTGTTGAGGCGCGTGATATGTCGGGCGGGGTTATTCAGAGCATCAGCGACCAGGAGATCCTCGATGCTTACAGTTTAGTGGCTAGCATGGAGGGAGTTTTTTGTGAGCCTGCATCAGCAGCTTCTATCGCTGGGTTGATCCGGCTTTGCAGGCAAGGCTTCTTCAAGGGCGGTGAGCGCTTGGTCTGTACGCTGACTGGCCACGGACTCAAAGATCCTGACAATGCTATACGGATCTCCCGGCCGCCGGATACATTGCCGGCGGACCTTGAGACTGTAGCAGAGCATATGGGTCTGGGGTAGGCGTATTGCTGCGCTTATTATATGATATTTAATTTTGTGTTCATCAAGTCCTCAATCGGGGTGGTAAGAGAATTGAGAATGAGAAGCCGATTTTTCAGAGATGGATACGGCTTCACATTACTGGAGATTTTAATCTCCATCGCCATACTCTCCGTGATCCTCTCCGTGATATACGGGTCATACCACAGTAGCGTCCGAACCATCAGGGCTGTCCAGGTCTCCTCTGATCTTTATCGCACGGGAAGACTGATCCTGGACAGGATGTCCGAAGATATCAGGGGCGCGTATATCCCTTTACTGCACAATCCGAGTGAGACGATGAAGTTCGGATTCATAGGAGAGGATCACTGGGACGTTGAGGATCCTTCAGACACTTTGAATTTTACTTCTACCACGCATCGTCTATACGAGCACAACGGCCCGCAATCAATCTTCTCTGAGATAGGGTATTTTGTGGAGAAAGACGAGGAAACGGGTCTGAAAAAGCTCATGCGCAGGGAGTCTTTTGTTTTAGACCAGGATATAAATACTGGCGGATCAGTTCTGGAAATGGGATTGAGGGTCCAGGGATTAGACTTGAAATACATAGATTTCAACAATCAAACATGGGATTTCTGGGATTCCACAGCCGGCGAACACGTAAACTCGCTTCCCAGGATGGTGGAAATCCACCTGTTCTTGGCCAGAGAGGACGATTTACCAGAGCAGCCGCCTGTAGAGATCGTCACCAAAGTCCTCCTGGAAATGGCTCAGCCACGACAATGAAGCCTAGAGCCAGAAAACTGAAAGCTCAGGATGGAATAGCCCTGATTTTGACGCTTCTTGTGGTTTCCATCCTGACGGCATTGATTTTCACGTTTCATTTCGAAAACAGGGTGGAACTGGAAATAGCCGGCAATCTTCGGGATGAAATGCAGGCATATTATATCGCGCGCTCCGGTGTCGAAGCCGGTCTGCTGCTGTTGATCTTGGACAGCCAGGACACCGAGCGTCCATTCGACTCTCTGGACGAGGATTGGGCTCAATTCGATAGCTATGCGGCCCAATCAGGTTTCCTGTTTGAACGTGGGACCCTTCATGGTCGCATCGAGGACCTGGAGCGTCGGATCGACATTAATAGGCTGGTGCAAAACGGAAATCCTGTGCCGGAAAGACTTGCACAGATGGAACGATTGTTTGATATAATCGGGATAGAAAAAGGAATTCTCGCTGCTATCATAGACTGGCTGGATGCGAATGACGAAACGTTTGCCCAATATGGACTGGGATACGGCGCGGAAAGGGATTACTATGAGCTGTTGAGTCCACCAAGGGTGTGCAAGAATGGTCCCATCGATGATATATCCGAGTTGCGGCTCATCAAAGGAATCACCGATGAGATGTTCTTTGGCAACCGGGAAAAGCCCGGACTGCGCGATCTGCTGGCTGTTCAGACCTCGGGTTATATTAACATCAACACAGCCCCGCCTATCATACTCAGTACATTATCCGATGAGCTTATGTCCGGCAATGCTGTTCAGTCTATTATCGATTGGCGTGAGGCGAAACCCTTTCAAATTCTACAGGAGTTGTCAGAAGTCCCGGGTCTCCCCCAGGGCGTGCACTCTGAGATCAGTCCTTTGGCAAGAGTCCAAAGTCAGTACTTTTTGTTAGATATGGAAGGAAATGTCAACGACATTCGCAAGCGCATCCGTGCCACCGTGGCACGTTCCGGTACCCGAATCGCAAAGATATTTTGGCAGGTGGAATGATCAGATTTCATCAGGAGTGATGTAACTTTCATTTGTCAAATGGATTATATTATTTATTGGTATATTTTTATGATCGTTATGTATGGATAGCAAGAGATGACGCTCTCCAAGAAGAATGAGTGCTTGATGAACAAGCGTGGGCTACACCGGGAAGGATGATCCCGTTAGCGGTCTGGAGAAATAACTCATGCCCCAAAAAGTGATCGGCCTGGATATGAGCCTCAGATCGATCAAGGCTGTGCAATTGACTAGCACGCTGCGAGGTTATGAGCTCACCCACTTCGCCAGAAGTGAATTGCCATCTTCGGAAGAAGGCGAGGGCCTGAAAGAGCGATCCCGAATAGTGGAGAACCTGTTGAAGGAAAATGGCTTTTCAGGGGATGCCATAATCTCTTCTCTTCCCGGCAATCTGGCCATGATACATTATCTGGAGCTTCCTTTTTCCGACCCAAAAAAGGTCAGACAAGTGGTCAAGTTTGAGCTGGAGCCATATCTTCCAATGCCCATCGATGAGGTGGTGGTGGACAGTCAGGTTATGGAAAACCTGGAGGGAGAGAGCGCACAAGTTCTCACCGCAGCGGCAAAAAAGACAACAGTCGAGTCACATCTTCTTGACCTGAAGGGTGCCGGGCTCGATCCGCGAATCGTCGATATAGAACCTTTTGCTTCGTATAACTGCCTGGTTCATTTCAGCCAGGATGATTTAGACGGCGTCATTCTTTTTCTTGATATAGGAAGTGATCATGCTGGCTTAACTATATTAGTCAATGGGCTGCCTAAATCATGCCGTGCAATCCCTTATGGCGGTGATGCCATAACCGCTGCCTTGGCCACTGCTCTTGGAATGGAGCGGGGAGAAGCAGAGGAACTAAAGCGAGTTACGCCGCTTCCTCTTAAAGAACATTCCGAAAGGGCTTCCATAGCTCTGGCTGAGGCTTTGGATCCGTTGGTACAAGAGATACAGATCACCCTCCGTTCGATGCAATTCCAATTGGAAGATCATGAGCCTTTTCAAATTATACTGACCGGCGGCGGTTCCAGATTGCAAAACATAGAAGAATTCTTAAGTCGGGTGCTGGGGATGCCGGCGCGCCATTTCGAGCCTCTGGCGGGCAGCCTCCCGGGGCTGGAAAAAATTGATCCGGGGGAACAGCACCACATGGCAACAGGAATTGGCCTGGCATTGAGGGGAATTAACCGTGGAATTGTTCAGGCAAACATGCGCAAAGAAGAATTTTCCCTTCTGCATCGCCTCCAGGAAATTCGTGGGAAATTGGCTTTTCTCGGAATAGCGCTTGCCTTTCTTCTTGCACTAGGAGTGGCGGATATCCTGATGAGCCTCCATATCAAGGAATCTCAGTATATGGCCCTAAAAAAAGATATCCGTCAAACCTTTAAACAGACATTTCCAGAGATTAAAACCATAGTGGCGGAACTCCCTCAGGCGAGAATGCGGATCAAGGAGGAAAAAAATAGGGTAAGCCTCTTGGGTGGGCCCCGCGGACAAGGTTCCATGCTTGACATCCTGGAGGCCATTCACTTCGCTATTTCAAAGCAGTTGAAGGTCCGTATTACGGACCTGAACGTGGATAAAAAATGGGTGTTCTTGGCCGGAGAGACCGATTCATTTGATGTTGTGGACAAGATCAAGACCTCTCTCTCAGCCTCCCCATTGTTCCGGGAAGTCAAAATCGAGTCTGCCAAAATGAGCAATATCGCCGGGGTAGTGGAGTTTAAATTCAAAGCACAAAGGAAATAACTGGGCCATGCAACTGGCGCGACGCGAAAAGTTTGCCATACTGATCCTAGTGGTGTTTCTCGTTGGCTTCGGGATGACCGAATGGTTCCTTTTGCCCACGCTGAAGCGTTTAAAAAGCATGGATGGCCTCATCGAGCGCAAAGCAAAAGATTTGGCCGAAATGAGAGCCCTTCAGGCCGAATATCGGCAAATGGTCGGACAAAGGGCAAAAGTCCAGAAGGCGCTGGAGCAAAGGGGACAGGGGTTCACCATTTTCTCTTTCCTCGAATCCTTGGCCCAACAAACCGAGGTGAAAAAAAACATTAAGTATATGAAGCCCTCCACCACCTCGCTCAATGAACAGTACAACGAATCCTCCGTTGAAATAAAGCTGGAGAAAATAAATCTGGACCAACTGATCCGTTATGTTTACCGCGTGGAGTATGCGGGGCGGCTTTTACAAATCAAGCGTGTGCATGTTCGGCCTCAATACACCAACCCCAGCCTTCTGGATGTCACATTGCTGGTGTACACCCAGGAAATCAAGTAAGAGAAAATCAGTAAAATGCGCTGGATGCTTTGGATCGCTTACGTCCTCTTCGGGGTGATGATGTTTCTAGTTTTTACCTATCTAAACTTTCCCTATCAACGCGTCAAAGCGATGATCGTGGCCGACTTCCAGTCGCGCATACCGGTACAGCTTAGCATCGCCACATTAAAGGCGGATCCTCCGATGGGGATTGTCGGCCGGAATATAGTTATCAGAGCACCCTTCAATGGGGACAATGTCGAGCTTTTTCAGGCCGATCAGATCAGACTCCGATTCTCACCCCTGTCGTGGATACAAGGCCGGGCATCCATGAGGGCCGAGATCAAGGCATATGGCGGTTCAATCTATGCAATGATGGGAATCCATCAATTCCTAAACCCAATGGATGGAGCCATAGAGATCGAAATACTGGGCATTGACCCGGGGAGGAATACCACGCTTCGCAATAGCATCGCACAAGAGTTGACGGGACTTCTAGAGGGAGAGCTCAAGATACAGCCAAGGTCCGGTAGTCTTTGGAAATTTCAGATGGGTGGCCGACTTGTGGCAAATAATGTTGTCATTAATGGGATAAGAAATCTAACCCCAAACCCGGGGCGATTGACATTCTCCAAAATCGAGTGCGTTGTGGCTTTTTCCGATGGAATCCTTCACCTGGCTCCACTGCGAGCCCAAGGCGGAGAGCTTGAAGGAAAGATGGAGGGGACGCTGAGCCTGCGCGAAAAACTTCGCGAAAGTGTTCTGAATATGCGAGGTCGTCTTCTGATAAAGCCCGTTCTGGAATCAAAGCTGGGGTTGATCATGGGCATTCTGAGGAAATACCGCAACTCCAGAGGGGAGATACCCTTTACACTGACCGGAACGCTGAATCGTCCTAGTCTGAGAATGGCGGGAATGAAGCTTTAAACCACATTATCCGGGCCTCAAAACCCGATTATGAATCCCGCTTTCTATATTGGGTATCGATCATTGGAAATATTTAACATGGAAAAAGGAGAAAAAACGGTGAGAAAGGGTATCGATATTTGTTTCTGGATTGTTCTGATTGTTATTGGACTATGGGCCTTACCTGTGGAAGCGGAAAAGACTGAAGGGCAATTGTCTATCCAGGACTGCATCAGTATGGCCCTGGAGGTCAACCTAGCCATCAGAAATGCAGAGGAAGATGTCCGGGCGGCAATTAACCGCCAGTGGCAGGCTGGAGCGGAGATGTTGCCCAAGTTAAGCACTCAATACTCATATACACGTTTTAATGAGGATCACTTCATGCTGTTGGGCCAGGAAATAACTTCTTCAGATGAAAACTACGAGCTCAGAGGAATAGTAGCGCAGCCAATCTTCACTGGAGGGAGTCTCCTTTACTCATACCAGATCGCTGGAATGCAAGTCAACTCGGCATATGGGCGTAAGGAGATCACTCGCCAGGACTTAATCCTCATGGTTTACGACGCGTACTTAAACATTCTGAAAGCCCTCAAGCTCAAGGAGGTTACCGAACAAGCCGTAAAGGCCCTTGAAGGTCATCGGAACGTGGCCCGTGAGTTTTACAATGTGGGCATGATCCCCAAGAACGACCTGCTGAAGTCGGAAGTGGAATTGGCTAACGCGCTTCAGGAGCTCACGAGAGCCCAAAACAACCTGGCGCTGGCCGAATCCACGCTCAACACCATCCTGCGGCGCCCTTTGAAAACCCCCGTGAACCTGAAAGACAAGCTGGAGTATAAACCCATTCCATACGATTTGGATGGAGCAACGGACATGGGGTTAAAAGAGCGCGCAGAGCTGGAGGTTGCGGACTTGGCTATTGGCATTTCAGACAAAGGCATTAAGCTGGCCAAAAGCGGATACTTCCCCCAGGTCAGCCTCGCCTATAATTATATCAAAAATGGGGAGACATTCGAAGCGGATGAAGATGAGTCCTGGAATGTCACCGCCATGGCCACATGGACCTTCTTTGAATGGGGCAGGGTATGGAAGAATGTGGATGAAGCTAGAAGCATTCTGAACAAGGCCGATAATAACAAACAGAAGCTCATTGACGACATCAAGCTGCAAATCAAGGAGGCGTTTCTTAAACTTAAGGAGGCGGAGAAGAACATCTCGGTGGCCCAAAAGTCCATCGAGCAGGCAGAGGAAGGTTTTCGGATGAGCGAGGAGCGCTATAAAGAACAGGTGGCCACCTCCATTGAGGTGCTGGATGCCCAGACGCTGCTTACTCAGGCCCGCACGAATTATTACAACGCGTTAAGTGATTACAACCTGGCTAAAGCAAGGCTTGAAAGGGCCATGGGAAGGATCAGGTGAAACAGGGGGGCTATAACGAAGCCAGCCGGCTCGCCCTGTCTTGTGGCAGAATCCGCGCCCTTTACCCGGGAAAATGCATTGTCATGCCCAAGGGAAAGAGGTGTTTTCAGAAGAATGTCTCGGTAACCTTTCCCTTATTCGATTTCGGAAGGCGACAAACTCGTAGCCCAGCGCGCTAGACTCTCATCGATCAAGGGGAGTGTCGAATATAATTCGTCGGCATCCCTGAGCAAGACTGCCGCCCAGAGGATGTCGAGCGTTTGAGATGCGTCGTTGCCGTAGGTGCTAATCACTTTAAGCTCGGTGCACCGACAGCCCCTCACGGGTCCGAGTAGGATCACCCCTTGGTATCTTCCTCGAGGAAGGGATCGTCAGCCGCGATAGTTACAAGCCGCACCCGAGGAGCGCTCCATATTTAAGAAACGTCTTGAGGATTGTTTGGTTCCTTCTTCGAAATACGAACCCCTGCTCCTGACAGGCTTAAACTTTTGTCCCGAGCCTACGCTGGGAATATCTAGATCGTTCTATGACATTGAAAAATGGCATTTCTTGGGAAAATTAAGCAAGCTTATGAATTTTTTCTTGAAAAATTAGATTTTATATCTTATATTAAAAATATATTAATTATAGAGTGATACATAATGACTCAAGGGCTTATAAAAGACCAAAGTCTATATGAAAAAGCATATGATGTTATTAAATCTAAGATTCTTTCTTCAGAATTCCCTGCAGGTTTTAGATTACAGGAGGAGTTTCTCATTAAACTGCTGGGAGTCAGCAAGACGCCGATAAAATTGGCTCTGGCGAAATTAGAGCAAGAAGGCCTCGTAAATAACATTCCCAGGAAAGGAATGTATGTTATCGAATTAACCCATGAGATGGTTATAGAGGTTTATACTCTCCGCGAGGTCTTAGAGGGGCTGGCTGCCAGGCTTGCGGCAAAGAATATTTCTGGAAAAAATATTGAGAAGCTCAGAAATATCCTGTCTCAGTTTATTCCAAATTTAGAAAAAATGTCTCTTGAGGCATATTTGGAATTGGATGAGAGGTTTCATGAGGTCATAATAAATGCTTCAAGACATCATAGACTTCAACAATTTCTGAATCATCTATATGACATTATCAGGTTATTCAAACTTAAGGCCGCCAACCTGCCGGGAAGGCGAAAAAAAGCATATAAGGAACATCATGAAATCTTTGAAGCACTAGAAAAAAGAGAGCCATTTAAGGCCGAAGAAACAATGCGTCATCACATTCAAAAAGTTGTCGAGGAACTAATCGTATCCGCTCGCTAAGAAACATTTTACCTATAAGCCTGTAAGAAGGGGGTGATAGATCGCATTTAAAAGGAATAGAAAATCTTGGAGCCAAATAACAAAAGGAGGATATTAAAATGAAAAGAAGTTTATTGATTATCATGATTTCTCTTTTTCTTTTTGTTTGTTGGGTGATTCCAACTAGCGCACAGGAACCTGCCAAACTCTCGATGGGTTCAACCGGAACTGCATCTAGCCATTACGTTTACACAGTCTCCGTTGCCAAAGCCGTGAATGAATTAGCCAGAAAATATTTAGATATAACCGTTATTGCTGGCGGCGGTGCTGTGTCCAACCTCGAACGGGTACATCGGGGTCAGCTGCATTTAGGAATTGGGACCTTTTCCACCTTCTACCAGGCATACCATGGCATGGGAAGATATAAAACAAGTCCCCGCCCTAAGCTACGACTACTATATATTCATTCTGTTACTGCCATGAACTTCATCGTCCGGGAGGATAGCGGTATCAAAACTTTGAGAGAGCTTACAGGAAAACGATTTAATCCCGGAGGTCGAGGTAGTGCAACCGAACAACTTGTTCAACAGTTTTTTGAAACTATTGGTATAAAGCCTAACTTTTTTCCTGCAAGCGTATCCGAGGCTTATGTTGCTGTCAAGGATAGACGGATAATGGGATATACAAAGGCTAGCGCTAGTCTCAAGGATCTGGACGCCACTACTAAAGAGATTATGGCATTTAGCAAAATCCGTCTCCTTAACTGGCCTGATGAATATGTTCATAAAATCAATGAAAAGTTTCCTTTTGTCCAATTTGTTAGCTTCAAGGATAACCAGATCCCCGGATTTCCCGCATACACTACTCCTGTGCAGGTTCTCGGGGGCTTTTGTTACGCCGATTCCATGACCGATGAGCAGACCTATCAATTCGTGAAAGCCCTTCAGGAAGGATGGAAAAAGTATGTTGGCGCTGCGTTTCCCAGTGAGAAGGACTTCAACATGGCAGAAAATTTTGTAAAATATGCCAACTTTCCCATTCATGCTGGTGCGGTTCAGTATTTAAAGGAATTGGGTTTAAAATTGAAAGATGAGCAGATTCCACCTGAAATGAAGAAATAACAAGACATTAAATTAACTTATAGCAAACGGGGGGAGACCTTGAGGGATCCCCTCCTTTTGTCTCTCTAATTCTTTTTGTAAACTCCCGAATGGCTGATAGTGAAAAATCCCTCTCCCATGCATTCAAAACTCTGTTTAAATGACGGATGCTAAGGTAAAGGTATAACTGAGAATCTAAATGGATTCCTAAAAGAGAACACTGAGTGAAACAATAAACATAAAGATGGTGTTACAGATGAAGGAGAGACAGCAAGGCGTTTTTTCATGGATCATTCGGGCCATATTATGGGGTTTTACTCTTTTCCAGCTCTCAACAGCCGGCTTCGGGTTGTTGCCTGACATGATTCAGCGAAGTATACATGTATGCTTTGCCCTTGCTTTGACTTTTCTACTTATTCCAGCATTTAAAGGCCGTAAACACAGTAGAAGAATTTTTGTTATCGACATCTCTTTCGTCGCGATGAGTGTGCTGGGATGCGGTTATATTATTATCGAGTTCCCTCGACTCATCCAGAGTTTGGGCGTGCAAGGGACTAACTTTGAGCTTTTCCTAGGCACACTTCTCACAATATTGATACTGGAAACCAGTCGACGAAACACTGGTTTCATCATGCCAATGCTGGCCATTATTATCATTGCCTATGGGCTGTGGGGTCATTACCTTCCAGGCAAATGGTCTCATCCACGCATCACTTACGCTTATATAATAGAGTATCTTTACCTAGACGTAGAAGGGATCTGGGGTTTTGTGACGGGTCTTTCCGCTTCTCTGGTGGCAGCTTTCGTCATTTTCGGAGCAGTCATTCAATCGACGGGAGCGGGTGACAGCTTCTTGAAATGGGCGATTTTTTTAGGAGGAAGATCCTATGGAGGCGCAGCCAAGATGGCCGTCTTTTCCAGCGCCCTTTTCGGCATGATCTCAGGCAGCGCCATGGCCAATGTAGCAACCACGGGAAATTTCACCATACCAATGATGAAGAGGTTAGGATACCAACCTGAATTTGCCGGAGCCGTGGAAGCAACTGCCTCCTCTGGCGGTCAAATCACCCCACCCATTATGGGAGCGGGCGCTTTCATCATGGCAGAACTGATCAACTTGCCCTATCTGCGCATTGCCCTGGCGGGAGCGCTACCGGCTTTCCTGTTTTATCTATGCATTTGGTTTGCTCTTGATTTTGAAGCACGGAAGACAAAATCACAACTGATCCCCAAGGAAATTATTCCTCACTGGCGAGAGGTTTTTTCGTGGAAAAACACGGGACCCTTAGCTTTGACCGTTGGAGTCCTCTTTTACTTCCTTTTCATGGGATACACACCTGCAAAGGCGGCATTTTACAGCGTGATCGTCAATTCTTTTTTATTCTTGTTTGTTAATGATCTTCGGTGGAACGCACTTAAAAATAGACTAAAAATTATGCTGCTTAGTCTGGAGATGGCAGGAAAATCCTTGCTAATGGTGGCCTCGATTATTGCCTGTGCGCAGATTGTCATCTCCATGGTCGCTATGACTGGCTTAGGTATCAAGCTTTCGGAGGCCATAATTAGTGCCAGCGCTGAATCATTCCTCATGGCTTTGTTTTTGTCTGCTGCGGTAGCCCTGATACTGGGTATGGGCATTCCAACTACCGCAGCTTACTTGCTTTCCGCTTCTGTGGTGGGGCCAGCACTTATGATGCTTGGACTAGATCCCCTTCCTGCTCATATGTTCATTTTTTACTATGCCATCCTTTCTGGTTTAACCCCACCTGTATGCACTGTTGCGTATGCAGCGGCTGGCATTGCGGAGGCTAATTGGATGGGGACGGCCATGATTGCCATCCGGCTGGCCATAATGAAATATGTGATCCCTTTTTTCTTTATCTTTCGACCCTCTATTCTTTTTATAGGATCAGCGGAAAAGATCATCGAGACCTTTATTATCACCTCTCTCAGTGCCTTGCTTTTTGCAGCTGGCACGATAGGATATTTCCTGAGGCCTCTGAATTATTTCCTCTGCGGGCTATTGATTATTGTGGGATTTATCTTAATAGTCCCCGGAATATGGCTCGATCTCATAGGCGCACTATCAGTGATTTCCCTTTACCTATGGCAAAAAACATTGGTTCGTCGTGAGATGGATATTCCAAAACACGCTACTTTTAGATAAATGAATCAACAAACATAAAAATAGTTTTTGAAATAAAATCATCGGAGATATTTGAATCTCCAAAGTCCATAAATTTTACTTGACAATAATTTTTTTTATTGCTATTCAGACTTGCAATACCGTTTATGATCTGAAATATCACATCGTGTGGTTCACAAAATACCGCTAGCCGATTTTGCGGGGTGAGATTGCCGAGCGAGTCCGGGATTTGATCCGGGAGATTTGTAAAGATAAGGATGTGGAGATCATCAAGAGACATATTTCCCGGGACGATGTACATTTTTTTATCTCCGTTCCTCTACATATTTCCGTAAGCCAATTGGTGCAGTCTCTTAAGGGGAAGACTTCTCGTAAGATGCTGATGGAGTACAAGAGATTGAGTCGAGCGTTTTGGGGCCGTCATATGTAGGTGCGTGGATACTTTGTGGCCAGCTCCGGCAATGTCAGCGATGAAGTGATCATGTGATCATAAAGTATATCGAACAACAAGGAAAAGAACCTCCTGATGGAGATTTCAAGGTTGACGACGAGCTTTAGTCGGCTTGCAGCATAAGCGTAAAGCTATCGCCTTTAGGCGAGGGGAGTTTACTTTTTAATTTACTTAAAATTAAATCACTAAATAGAATTATGAAATGGTTTATGTTACGAGTGTAAAAGCATTTTTCATTTCAATGGCACAATGAACCGAGCAGTCAAGAAGAACCCGCTATATGAGGAGGAAATTAATGTCGTAGGGAGGTGATATGATAAAAGGTTTGGTTTTTTATCGATTGAAGAATCTGGATCATTTTTATAATGATCAAAAGAAAGGAGAATTTTAAAAATGATTGCAAAGAGACTATTAGTGGGGGGTGTATTTTTTATATTGATAATTGGTTTGGTTACAGGTGCTGCAACTGCAAAAATCAAATATATTACTATAGGAACAGGGGGTACTGCAGGAACCGCTTTTTCATGTTTAACAATTGTTGCAAATGTTTTAAATAAAGAATTGGCGGACACTGGGTATAAATGGTCCGCGCAAGCTTCTGGAGGTAGCCTGGAAAATCTGGACATGCTTAGAAAAGAAGAAACTTTAATGGGTGGTGCCGGAGCTGCCCCTACATATTGGTCATATGAGGGCATTCAGGTTTTTAAAGGAAAAAAGATACGTAATACTCGGTATCTGACAGCTTTGTGGCCTGAAGCTACTCAGATCATTGTTTCAAAAGCTTCAGGCATAAAGACATGGAAGGATCTTAAAGGTAGGAAAGTTGCAGTAGGGCCGCCCGCAGGCGGAGGCACTTTCTATATGCCGATCATTTTAAAAGGCTTAGAAGGATACACATTTGATGATATTAAACCAGAATATTTAAGCTATGGAGACGCTGCTCAAGCTATGCAGAATGGATTAATTGATGCTTTTTATGCTTCAGGTGGTCTCCCGGTCGCCGCAGTGTCTCAAATTTATGCCAGCAGAGTTAAAGTTGATATATTAGAAATTTCTGAAGACCAGACAACAAAATTACAAAAATTTGGCCCATTTTTTTACTCATGTATTATTCCCAAAGGGACTTACCACGGTCAAGATCGCGATATAAAATCAGCTTGTATGAAATTTTCTCTTCTTGCCCGTCCTGAATTACCGGCGGAAATCGTTTACAAAATGCTGGAGGTTATTTATGATAAGAAGTTGAAAGAAATACAACAACAACATCATTCCCTGAGTTTCTTATCGCTTGAAACAGCTCTGGTTGGTCTGGCTGGACCTCCTTTACATGCTGGGGCAGTAAAATTTTATCGAGATCGAGGCGTAACTGTTACGGACAATTTTATCCCTCCTGAGATGAAGTAAAAAGTTAAAGAGTAATACGCAAAAATAAAATTTAACAATTCATGAAAATCTGTAAGTATAATGTGCCATCAGGATATGGATGAAAGGCGAATGGGGTTCAAGAGGACGGACTCCCTATAAATAAGGTTTTTACTTATTTCTTTGGCAAAGGGCGGGGCTTGAAATCCCGCCCTCTTAAACGAGCACTTCATTAATTGCGAAGTGTCGTTGAAATATGAATTCAGTAATCAATAAAACATTGGTACAAATCTCTTAAAATACGTTTTTTATGAAATTTCTTCAGTATAACCCGTGCTGTGCACGTGTATGAAAGGTTTTTTTTAGGCGAGGCGGGTGATTTCATCCTCCAAATATAACTGAAAATTTCCTTATGATGCCTAGCCTTGCAGATGTAGAGCTTCACTTTTTACCAGAAGAAGAGACAGTCTCAATATAGAACCCATGGCGATGGTTCTCTTTCTCTTCCTTTTTTCATTAATTTAATACAAAAAAACAGTTATAAAATTACAATGGATTATTATTTGAGCAATCTCAGCCAGATAAAACATTTTACTAAAATATTTTAAGGATTATATATGTTACTATCGGTCAGAAAATAGGCCAAAACCAATAGTTTAGAAGTAGGCCAGATGCTCTTGTTGACGCACTTCACCATCGATGCCCAGGTTATAAAATTGAAGGGGGCAAATAGTTTGCGGTGGCCTCTTGCTTAGTGTTTTTGGGTGGGAAAACAAATTTTGCTACTCGTATAAAAGTCATACCTGGGTTAAGGCCTCAAAACCACTATTAACCCGGTCGGCGGTCACTGTGGCCACAGTGGTAAAAATAAAACACGTTTCTCCAGTCCGCGGAAAGCAAATTTTAGCCAGCAAGATGGACTTTTTTCGGTGCCTTTCGCTGATGACCTGGCAGAAAACGTGTAAACCCTGTTGGCCAAGGGAAAGATAACCTTAGATCATCACTGGCAAAGAGGCCCGGAGGTTTATAATTTTGTAACGGTTTAGCTCGCATTGCTGAATAGTGATTCTACGATTCGATTTGGAGCGAAGTAAGAAAAAAGAATAAGAACCATAAGCAAAGTAAATGAGAAAGGGGGAAATTTTTTTGTTGAAAAAATGGAGGAAGTAATTCAAGGTGGCCTACTTAAAACCGGTGATACTGGCGTACTATCACATCGTTGAAAATGGCTCACTTTTTGATCGGTGGTAATAATATGAAGCGAGCACTCCATGGTAAAATTTTGGTATTTGCAACAGGAATTGCAGTAGTTACTTCATTAATTCATATTTGGTATAACAGTTTTGGGTTAATCGATGTTGTTAAGAAAAATGCATTTCATTTGACGCTCTTGATGGGGATTGGTTTTTTATATTACCCTGCCACTTCTAGATCTCCTAAAGATAGACCTTCTTGGTTGGATGGGATTTTATTTTTTCTAAGCATCAGCGTGGGGATTTATTTTTTATTGATTTATGACCGATTAGTTGCTTCCGTATTTCGTCCCATTTTACCTGACTATCTGTATGGTGTAGTTTTTATGCTTTTAGTAATAGAAGCCGCAAGGCGATTCGTGGGCTTGCCGATTACTATTCTTTCAATAATTTTTTTAGTGTATACTTATGTTGGTCCCTATATGCCGGAAATCTTAGGTCATCAAGGATTTTACTTAACAAGGATCATTACTCGTATGACAATGACTGACGAAGGTATTCTCGGAATAGCCCTGATGGTTTCATCTAGTTATATTTTTATGTTCATTCTTTTTTCCAGTTTTCTTAAATCAACTCGAACTGCAGAATTTTTTAATGATATAGCATTCTCTATAGCTGGAACACGACGTGGAGGTCCAGCTAAAATAGCAATATTCGCCAGCGGATTGACTGGTACCATCAGTGGAAGCTCTCAAGCAAATGTCGTAACTACGGGTTCTTTTACTATTCCTTTAATGAAAAGTGTCGGATATCAGCCTCACTTTGCAGGTGCGGTGGAGGCAGTTGCCTCTACAGGTGGAACTTATATGCCCCCAATTATGGGAGCTGCAGCTTTTCTAATGTGTTCGTTTTTGGGTGTTCCCTACGTAAAAATCATGTTAGCCGGCTTTACACCGGCAATTTTATATTATTATTATCTTTTTGTTATGGTTGATTTAAGAGCAAAGCAACTGGGGCTTAAAGGTTTACCCAGAGAGCAATTACCCGGTATTAAAAAAACATTGATAGAACGTGGTCATCTGACAATTCCTTTATTGTTAATAATAGTCTTTCTGTTAATTGGATATAGCCCTCTTAGTGCAGCATTTATCGGAATTATTTCTGTGCTGATAGTTTCATCTTTTAGAAAAAATACCAGATTATCTATAAAAGAATTAATTTCCGCTTTAAGCGAAGGTGCAACTAATGCAATAGAAATAGCAACGATCTGCGGTATAGTTGGTTTTATAGTTGGATCAGTAGCTATGACAGGGATAGGAAATGTGATTGGTCAAAATATAGTAGATTTGGCCGGAGGATACCTTTGGATAACGTTAATACTTTGTATGCTAACTGCTTTTGTCTTGGGTATGGGACTTCCAGGTCCCGCATGTTATATTATTACTGTGACAATCGTGGCTCCTTCTCTCATAATGATGGGAGTTAATAATTTGATAAGTCATTTTTTTGTATTCTATTTTGGCATGTTATCCGGCGTAATTCCTCCAGTATGTTTGACTTCGTATACCGCGGCAGCGATAGCAAAAGCCTCCCCGACCAAATTAGCTTTTACTGGTTTTGGGCTTGCATCGGCGGGTATTATACTTCCCTATTGCTTTGTCTATAATCCTGAAATTCTTTTAATTAATTTTAATTGGATAAATTACGTTTATGCTTTATTAGGTATCGCAATAGCTTTATTTTGTTCTGCAGTAAGTATAAGTGGGGTACTAAAAGAATCTTTGTCAATTGCAGAAAGAATTATTTTTGCAATTGTTACAATTTTATTAATTTCGCCGAAGACTCGACTTGGCGGTATTGGGCTTTTCGCCGCTATATTATTTTTTCATCTAATTCTCAGAGGAAGGGTTTACAGAGAGAAAATATAAAAGCTTTTTATACTGATATTGCTAATATTTTTTAATAAGAGGAGAAATGTTATGAATGGAATTTCTGAAAACGGATTAACCGTTATATTTGGTGGAACATTGATTGATGGAACTGGAGCAGGACCCATTAAAAATTCAGTAATCGTTTTTAAAGATAAGAAAATAATTAAAATAGCAAAAGTTGATTCTTTTTCAATATCAAAAGAAGCTACATACATATATGATGCTTTGGGTAAAAGCATTTTACCTGGTTTAATTGATTCTCATACTCATATTCAGTACTCTGGGAAACATTCAGAGGCAAAAATGTTGTTAGAAGAGATTTTGCCACAAAAAGTTCTTCGAGCTGCATTTCACGCAAAAAGCACTCTTGAGGCAGGTTTTACAAGTATAAGAGACCTGGGCGCAGAACTATTGATAGATCTGGGACTAAGAGATGCAATAAATGAAGGATTAGTACCTGGACCAAGAATGATTGTAAGTGGGTATAAAATATCATCTACAGGATGTGATTTTCCTTTATATCCACCTGAAGTACGAGTTGATGGAAGGGAAACGATGGATTCTCCCGATGATGTTCGAAAGGCTGTAAGAACATTATTAGGAAGAGGGGTTGATTTGATAAAAGTAATGGCCTCGGGGAGAACCTTTAGACAATCTTCTTCTCCCGATGCTCTTGCACTTACAATAGAAGAAACAAAAGTAGCGGTATGGGAGGCTCATAATCAGGGCAAGAAAGTTACAGCACATGCTCTCGGATCAAAAGGAGTGAAGATGGCCCTTGAGGCTGGTTGTGATTCTATAGAGCATGGGTCTGTTCTTGATGATGACGACATTGAGTTTATGCTTAAAAAAGGGGTTTTCCTTGTTCCCACCTTTTCTTACAGCAAACATATTAAAATGATGGGAGCTGCAAGTAACCTGCCTGAATATGCTATTCAAAAGTCGATAAATAGTCGAGAGCTTCGGTTGAAAAGCTTTGCGAAGGCGTTATCAAAAGGAGTAAAAATAGCCATGGGATCTGATTCGGGAATGCCGTTTGTATATCATGGTGATAACGCTTTCGAATTGAGTGAAATGGCTGAGGCAGGTATGACGCCTTTACAAGCTATTACATCTGCGACTAGCGCAGGGGCGGAGCTTTTAGGAATAGCAGACAAGGTCGGTACCCTTTCCGAAGGTAAATTAGCTGATATAGTAATTGTCGATGGAAATCCTTTTAACGATATTTCTATTCTTCAGGAAAAGAGTAAGATTCTAGCTGTTTTCAAGGAAGGAGAAATGATAATTAATAGGGGATTAAATATAAAACAAAGTTAATTAAAATTATTTCGGACTTACTCGTCGCAGAATCAAAAAAGTATGGAATTAGATCCAGTTACCTCAGGTTCAAGATAACTTGGCTATTTTAGATATGCGTAAATGTGCTAACCCGTTAATATTCATAAATTCTCTAGCCTACAAGCTAAACAACATAATATGCATTTTCTTTTTTTTTTGACATCTTGCCAGAATCCCTCGTGATGTATACGGTGATGAATGGTCCCTTTTTAGGGGATTTAGGGCATGAATTCTCCCAAATACAATTAAAAATTTCCTTTTTGATGCACCGCCTTGTAGGCTAGGAACTTTACTGATTACGAGAAAAGATGCGAAGGAGGTATCTTATGCTTTATCAAGAACTCAGTTGGCCAGAAATCGGAGATGCAGCTAAAAATGGTTTTCTTGTAATTCAGCCATGCGCATCGCTGGAACAGCATAGCACTTTTTTGCCCGAGGACACCGACGCCAGCATTGTTTCAGAAATTGCACGAAGAGCCGCGGAAGAGGTAGGGAAGACGCTGGTTTTGCCTTGTTTACCATATGGAATTTCGTGGCACCATATTGACTTCCCCGGTACCATCAGTCTTTCCTTAGACACCTATTGCTCGATGTTGCGAGACATAGCGAAGTGCGTTGCTCATCACGGATTTAAAATCCTGATTCTTCTCAATGGCCATGGCGGTAATTCCGCTGCCATAAATGCCATCAGCGGGGCATTCCTGCATGAAATTGATCTTCGGATTATGGCATTAACTTACTGGGATGTGATAGATAAAAATGAAATAGCAAAATTACGGGACTCGCAAATTGGTGGTATGAGCCACGCTGGTGAGTTTGAGGCTTCATGCCAACTGGCGCTTCGCCCCCACCTGGTCAAGACCGATCGATACGTGGTTAAACTCCGAGATTCGGGGTTGCCTCACATGAAAAGGGATATGTTTTTCTCTGGCGGCATATCATTTCCTGCCAGTTTGAAGCAATATACCGAGAAAGGCGTGGTCGGAGACCCCACCAGTTCCACGCCTGAAAAAGGGGAGGCTTTTTTAAAATTGGGAATTGCGGCGCTTGCCGAAATTTTACGTAACCTACAGGAGGCAGTTCAGCAACATAAAATTCCAGGCTTTTGAAACTTTCACCTCTTGCCGGCAACTGCGGTCAAACTTGTTACAATTAAGTGCCGTGACCGCAGTTTGCTCTAACCACTAGGTTTTACATTCTGTTCTATGATGTGACAATCTGCATTCCGATATATTCAGTGCTTGTCCATCTTCTAGCGACATTTCTCCTTGCAAATTATAGGGTATTATGATATTTTTTGAATAATTGCGGGTTCTGGACGTCAGGCAAAAGCAACACCCAGGGATAATCTGAAAGGCTATCATGATTCAGATATATAGGGTTTGCAAGACTTACGAAGGAGATATTTGTGCACTTACTAATATTAATTTACACATCAAAAGAGGTGAATTTATATTTCTGACAGGCCCCAGTGGAGCGGGCAAAACCAGTTTACTGAAATTGCTCCTGTGTGCTGAGACGCCCACAGTGGGCCATATCATAATTGATGGACGCAATATTGATCGCATTAAGCCCTGGCAGATTCCTTTGCTGAGGCGACGAATAGGGGTTGTCTTTCAAGACTTCAAGCTTTTGTATAACCGAACAGTATTTGATAATGTGGCCTTTGCGCTGGAAGTCATCGGGGCTAGTCGGGAAGAGATTCGAAAGCGTGTTCAGTACGCATTGAAGATGGTCGGACTGCAACAGAAGGCCGGTGTGACACCCCATCGCCTATCCGGCGGCGAGCAGCAGCGAGTGGCTATTGCACGCTCCATTGTTCACGAGCCGATCATCCTGCTGGCTGACGAGCCCACGGGAAATCTGGATCCTGACCTGACATTAGACATTTTGGCTTACTTTGAAACTATCAATTCCCGGGGAACAACGGTCATCGTGGCAACCCACGATTATAACCTTGTGAATCGGTTTAACCGAAGAGTGGTCGAGTTGCGGGGAGGACTTATAGTGGCAGACATCCCCGTGCCTGAAGAAAAAAGGCTTGAAGCTCCATTGCAAGGCTTTTAGTTTTGCAAGGAGATCGGAAGTTAAGCGTGCCGCTCGCTTTATTGATTATACGTCGATTTGCTTACTTTTTTCGTCAAGCGGTCCGGAACTTACAGGAAAGACCACTGCCAAGCTTGGTGAGCATTGCCACTATAACTATCACTCTTTTCATACTGGGCGCCTTCTTGATCATCCAGGGGAACCTCCGCGGAGCACTCGATCATCTCGGACAAAAGATCCAGATCATTGCTTACTTGCAAAATGATATTTCTCAAGAAACACTTGATAATATTCGGAACCGGTTGAAAACGTTTGGAGAGATCGAGAAAATGCAGTTCGTTTCTTCGGCAGAAGCTTTGCGCATACTCCGTAAAAGCCTGGAGGGTCAAGAAGGGATACTTGAAGGACTGGAGCATAATCCGCTCCCGTCTTCCTTTGAGATCCAGCTTAAAAAGATTTATCGCACTCCACCTGCCGTGAGGCTTTTGGCCAGAAGACTCGACAAAATCCCCGGCGTCGAAGATGTGAGCTTCAGTCAAAAATGGGTGGAGCAGTTTAATGCATTTATGGGTATTGTTGAATTGATGGGTTCCGCTATTATGGCCTTTCTGATTCTGGTGGTCATCATCATCGTGGCTAACACCATCAAACTGACAGTTTATGCCCGAAGTGATGAGATCGAGGTCATGAGGCTGGTCGGGGCCACGAATTCTTTCATCAAAGCTCCTTTGGTTCTGGAGGGGATGCTTCAGGGGTTTCTTGGAGCTATCTTTTCGGTTGTCATTTTATTCGCCATTTATCAATTTGTGACAACCCGGATTGACGCTGCTTTGATTTCTTCCAGCTGGGGCTTTAAAGTCGACTTTCTTTCACCCAAGGCCATAATGGGAATCCTGGTGGGAGGAATGTGCCTGGGAACATTTGGAAGTTTCATTTCCATGGTGCGATTTTTGAGGGCATGATGCTGCGATACGGCTTAATCATTTTTCTGACCTTATTCTTTATGATGTTCCCGGTGCCGGACCATGGTTTAAAGACCAGTGTACAAGCCGGTCCGGGGGAAAGAACGCAAATCAAGCGAACAATCCAAAAAAAGCGGCAAGAAGCGCAAAAAGTCTTGAAGAAAGAGATGAAACTTCTGGATGAGCTGGAGCAAGTGGATCGCCAGTTGGAAAAAGAGCAGGATCTTGCTCAAAAGATCGCCCGGCAATTAATAGTAAGTCGGGGAAAAAGCAGCAAACTTAACATTGAAATTGAAAAAATCTCCCGACGGATGACACATCGTAAAAAGCTTTTGGTTAAGCGCCTGTCGGCCATTTACAAACTCGGCCGTGTCGGAATCATGGCTACTCTTTTTTCAGCGGCCTCGTTTCCCGACTTATTGATGAGATATAAGTACTTGAGTTTGGCGGCTCAGGTCGATTCTAATTTGATAGGCGGTTATCAGGAGGATCTTAATCGGCTTGAGGAACAAAAACGTATTTTGTCTCGGGAGATTTTGCTTCAACAGCATCTGCGTCAAGAGAACAACAAACGTTTGCAATCTTTCAATAAAGCAAAAGAACAAAAGAAAAACTTACTGCACAGGGTGCGGATGGAAAAGACAGCCCATATGCAAGCTTTAATGGAGTTGGAAAAAGCTCATGAGGAATTGAATCGGATGATGGCTTCACTTCAACCTCTGGAGGAAGGGCGCCATCCAAAGCTAGGCTCTCTCAATGTGCCACATAAGCTCGAGGAACCAGGGAAGGATCGCTCAAGCGCAGTATCCATTGAGCAGAGCAAGGGGAAACTTAGGCCTCCCGTAAAGGGAAAAATCATTGAGCGATTCGGCAGGAAGCGGCATCCCAGGTTCAAGACCGTTACGTTTCAAAAAGGGATCGATGTTGCGACATCCACAGGATCTGAGATTAAATCGATATTCAAAGGCCAGGTCATTTATTCCGGATGGTTCCCCGGTTATGGAAAGATGATCATCATTGACCATGGAAAAAGCTACTATTCGGTTTACGCCCACTTCTCCAAGCTGGTAAAAAAAGTTGGAGACGTCGTGGCCGAAGGGGAATTGATCGGCCTGGTGGGGGAAACGGGTTCTCTGAAAGGGCCGTGTCTGTATTTCGAGATTCGTCATCATGGTGTTCCTCTGGATCCCCTGGAATGGATAAGGATATGATTCTGCTATACTTCCGGAAGAGAGATGGATATAGAACAAGCGGAGAGAACTTTCAGGAACGAGGTTGCGCCCCTTTTAATGAAGCTCCGCAGGCTTCCAGAATTCCGTCTCTTATGCGCCTGGCATCCTTCATTGGAATTAGAGTTGTCCTTAGCGACCATCAGGGTCCGCCGGACATGTCCGAATTATGAAAAAATCTTACAGCAATTGCCATTGGAGAATACTTGGGGCCTGGCGTGCAATTATGACTTATGATTATGAAAAAGCATACAGGGAGGTAATTTGAAATGTCTCGCCTTCATAAGGTGTACAAAGTTATACTTCTTGCCGCGCTGGTCCTGGCGATGGTCATGGTCTTCCTCAGCGAACCGATCCATAAGGTTTTCGCTGTTACGGAGAACACTTATCAAAATCTGAAGATCTTTACCCATGTACTGGATGTCATCCAGGAGAACTACGTGGAGGAGGTCGATCCCAAGACGCTCTTATATGGGGCCATCAGGGGGATGCTGGAGACTCTGGACCCCCACTCCTCATTCATGCCGCCGGAAATGTTCAAAGAACTCCAGGTGGAGACGCGCGGCAGCTTCGGGGGACTGGGCATCGAGATCACCATACGGGACGGCGTCTTGACTGTCATTTCCCCCATAGAGGATACACCGGCTGCCAAGGCTGGGATTAAAGCGGGGGACCAGATAATAAAGATCGATGGAGAGCCCAGCAAGAATATGTCGTTGATGGATTCGGTAAAAAAGATGCGCGGTCCAAAGGGGACCAAAATCACCATCTCCGTCAGGCGCGAGGGGGATCCTGAGCTTCTGGAGTTCACTATCACACGAGATATCATTCGGATTAAAAGCGTGCGCTTCCGGATGCTTGATAAAGATGTGGGATATATTCGCTTGACCAGTTTCCAGGAAAAAACCGTCAAAGACCTCAGAAAGGCCATGGATGATCTGATCCAGCAGGCAGGAGGCAAGCTGAGCGGTTTGGTTCTGGATTTGAGGAACAATCCCGGCGGACTTCTGGACCAGGCCGTGGAAGTGGCTGATACTTTCCTCGAATCGGGACTAGTTGTTTACACCGATGGCCGGATTCCCAATCAGAAAATGAAATTCAAAGCGGATAAGAAAAACACATATACAGGTTTTCCCATGGTAGTGATTGTAAACAATGGTTCCGCATCCGCATCGGAAATAGTGGCTGGTGCCCTGCAGGATCACCATCGGGCTGTAATCCTTGGTACCAAGACTTTTGGCAAAGGATCGGTCCAGACCATTATTCCACTGGAAGATGGCTCGGGCCTGCGCCTTACAACTTCGCGTTATTTCACCCCCAAAGGCAAATCGATCCAGGCGGTGGGCATTACCCCTGATATCGTGGTGGAGCAGAGCGAAAAGCAGGAAGAAAAAGCAGCCCCTCCCCATAAGCCTCCCCTCGTTCGCGAAAAAGACCTGGAGAGACACCTGGGGCCGCCGGAAGGAAAACCGGAAAAACCCAAAGACACGGAGAAAAAAAAGGAGCCTGAGATAAAAGATGTTCAGCTGGAAAGAGCGCTGGAGCTTTTAAAGTCGTGGCGTATATTTGCAACAGCCATGTGAAGTGCTGATGGCATCGGTGAAACAAACCAAGAAAAAACCTTCTTCACGCAGGCCTTCGGCGAGAAAGCCCGCTGCGACTAAAGCGAAAGCCAGAAAAAGAAAGCCCCGCTTCTGGCCAGGGCCATTTATGCTGATTGCGTTGGGGTCCACGGCTGCACTTATTGTTCTGGTCAGCATCCTGCTCATTCTCCATTTTCGAGAGAAAAACCGGGAGAGAAGGTTTACCGACTCTCCACCCCTCGAGGCTAGATTGAGCCCTGAGGATGATCTGTACCGGGAAATAGCACTGCTGGATCAATGCCTGTATGGTGATCTCTTTAAGGCGGGTTTGAGTAAGAATAACATCGTCTCTACCCGCAGGGCACAGCGCTTGGCCGGCGGCAACCGATGGGAACTGAAAACCGTTCGGATCACTCTTCCAAACACTATAAGCCTCCAGAGTCTCAAGAATTACTTCACCCAGGACCATTCATCCTTTCCTCCTGATGTGTCCCGAAAGTTCACTCATGGTAAAGGCGATCTTCTCTCCATGGATGTGATGCTGAATGGATTTATCACCCATCGCATCATATTTTCAAAGCCGAGACAGTATGCAAGCCTCCCACCGCCGAAGAAGCTGAAGCCTCCTCCCGCCCCTGTGACCGGACGAGTGGCAATAATCATTGATGATATAGGCCTCTCCATTGAGCCTGCAATTGAGGTTATGGAACTCAAGGTACCCATTGCCCTCTCCATATTTCCACTGGCTCCTTTTTCCCGAGAAATCGCAGAGATTGCCCATGCCGGAGGTTTCACTGTGATGCTGCATCTTCCCCTGGAGCCTTATGAGTACCCCCGTCGGAATCCCGGTTCGGGAGCCCTGTACACATCCATGGATTCCAGTGCCATGGTGGCCCAACTGACCACTGACATTAACTCAGTCCCTCACGTCAAAGGAATCAATAACCATATGGGCTCTCGATTCACGGAGGACAAGGACGCCATGGTTATGCTTCTCAAATGGATCAAAGGCAAAGAGCTCTTTTTTGTTGATAGTCGTACCACGCCTTTGACAGTGGCCCATCGTTTGGCGGTACAGATGGGCATACCCAGTGGGAAGCGTAGAGTTTTTCTCGATAATGAGCAGAATGTTGAAGCAATCCTGGCCAAGATTGATGAATTGGGTAATATCGCGATGAATGAGGGTAAGGCCATCGGCATCGGTCACCCTCACCGAACCACGATAGCAGCTCTGCAAAAGGGGATTCCTCGCCTTCGATCACGAGGATTGAAAATTGTGCCTGTATCTGAACTACTGGAATAGATTGAAAAACCGCGCTTGATAGTCCAAAATAAAGCAAAATAATAATATAATAGACTGTCTCGCGCCGTGGTTATAGCCAGGATTCTAAGAAGAGTCCATTTAATGCTTAATCATTTAATAAGGCACGGGCGTCCAAACTCCGGCATTGTTATTATTTTATATTCCGGTTATAGCGGGCTTCCTGATTGCAAAAGCTGATTCAATAATAAAATCCACAGACCGAGTACTATAAAGCTGGAGGATAAAACCATGAGTTCGGAAGATCTCGAGGCGATACGCTGGAAGCTCGATGCCCTGGACGAGGAGATTCTGGATCGTATAAATAGACGGCTGAAGCTGATGGCCGCCATTGGCGAGATCAAGCATGAGGCCGGCATTCCGATCCACGATCCGGGCAGGGAGCAAGAGATAATCGCTCGGCTATCCAGGCTCAACCGGGGACCTTTACAGGAGGAAGCCCTCAGGTTGATTTTCGGAGAAATCATTTCGGCTGCCCGGGCTCTGCAGAAGCGGCTGCGGATCACCTACCTGGGACCCCAGATGACATTCACGCATATGGCAGCCATGAGCCATTTTGGAAGCTCGGTGGACATGGAGCCCCTTTCCAGCCTGGATGATATCTTTCGTGAGGTTGAGCGCTGCACATATGATCAGGGAGTGGTCCCTGTAGAAAACTCTACGGAAGGTGTAGTCAGCCACACGCTTGACCTGTTTTTGGATACCCCCCTGGTGATCCGTGCAGAGATTCTCATGGACATTACTTATGACCTCCTTTCCCGCTCGGGCTGCCGGGAGGATATCCGTAAAATCATTTCTCACCCCCAGGCTCTGGCTCAATGCAGGGGATTTTTAAACCGCTCCTTCCCCAGCACACCGCGATCCGAAGCCCCAAGCACCGCAGCAGCGGCCCAGGCGGCAGCCAATGATCCTTCCATCGCTGCTATCGCCAGCCGCGCCGCAGGTGTCCATTACGGTCTGAAGGTGGTGGAGGAGTATATCCAGGATAGCCACATCAATATGACCCGTTTTCTTGTCATAGGCCGGGAGGAGGCCACGAGGGTCGAGCGCGCCAAGACATCACTGATATTTTCAGTGCGGCATGCGCCCGGAACCCTCTTTAACGCTTTGAAATCATTTGCTGACACGGGAGTGAATCTGACTAAGATCGAATCTCGTCCCATTCGGGAACAGCCCTGGGAGTATTTCTTCTTTCTGGACATGGATGGGCACCGGGAGGATGATCCCGTGGCACGGGCTATCGAGGATCTGCGCCCGAACTGCTCATTCGTGAAGATCCTGGGCTCTTACCCCAAGGGATGATCATTTCTAAAAATTTTTCATTCCTTTGGCCTTGCAAATAGAGGAAAGCCATTGATCGATGCACGCACTGAATTATACGGAGTTATAGGGAACCCTGTGAGACATAGCTTGAGCCCGGCTATGCACAACGCGGCATTCCATGCTTTGGGACTGAACGCTGTCTACCTTGCCTTCCTCGTTGAGGATCTGCCGTCGGCGGTTGCTGGCATCCGTGCACTGGGTATCCGGGGGGCAAATGTTACCATCCCATACAAATGGGCCATCCAGGAGCTACTTGATGAGATCGACCCAATCTCCCGGACCCTCGAGGCAGTTAATACAATTCTCAACCGTGATGGGAGGTTGGTAGGGTATAACACCGACTGGATCGGTTCGCTCATCGCTTTACAGGAAGTCACCGAAGTCTCCGGAAAATTTTGCGTATTAATTGGAGCCGGGGGTGCGGCACGTGCCGTGGCATATGGTCTTATTCGCGCTGGGGCTGAGGTGGTAGTGGTCAACCGGACAGAGGCCAAAGCTCGCCAGATGGCCAAAAAACTCGGGTGTCAATTCGCACCGCTGGATAGTCTTTCGGAACTCCGGGCTCAGATACTGGTCAACGCCACGCCCATTGGGATGGAGCCCGCCACGGAAGAATGCCCTGTGCCTCCCTCATGGCTCCGGCCGGGAATGGTAGTTATGGACGCGGTTTACGCGCCACCCCGTACGAGACTGCTTAGAGAGGCCAAATCCCGCGGCTGTCAAATTGTGGATGGTCTTCGCTGGCTGGTCAGGCAGGGCGCCGAGTCCTTTATCATATGGTTGGGAATACGACCACCCGAGGACTTAATGGACCGTACATGCCGGGAGACCCTACAGGGCGTGCATCACACAACTCCTGCAAATTTACCCTTGGAAAGGTGACCGATACGAATGTTCTCAAAGCAAACCAGATACGAGCCCCGGGGCAATAACGTGGCCCTTGTCGGATTTCGCTGCTCTGGGAAGAACACAGTGGGTGAGTCGCTGGCCCATAAGCTGGGATGGCCGTTAATTGATACGGACCAACGAATCCAGGAGATTTGCGGCCAGAGCATTGCCTGCATTGTGGAGAGCAGCGGATGGGAGAGTTTTCGCAATCTGGAATCAAGGGTAGTGAGGGAAGTGAACCCCCAGGAGCAGCGGGTGGTCATTACTGGCGGAGGAGTTATTGAGCGGCCTGAGAATGTAGAGCATCTGCGCCGCTCGAGCATGGTTGTGTTCCTGGAGGCAAGGATGGAAGACATCCTCAGCCGGATGGCCGCGGATGAACGCTCACCCGCCATGCGCCCCAGCCTTACCGGACTGCCCAGGGAGGAGGAAGTGAAGCTCCTGCTGGAAAGGAGAACGCCTCTGTACCGTAATGCGGCCGATCTTGTGGTTAATACCTCTTTACACAGCGTGGAGGACTGCGTATATAAAATCATTCAATTTCTTTTCGGCCGACAGATAATTAACCCAGCCAGAAAGGCCAACTGACGCTCATGAGATGATGTCAGCTCTATTAGTTAGAAACAGTAATGACCCTTACGGGTCGCCAACAACTATGAAAATTGGTATAATCCACTATGGTTAGGAATTGTGGTCGATGTTATATTGGCGGATATAACCCCGCTAGAAAAGTGACCCGGTCGGTCCCAGGCGCCAACGAATGGAATGTTACTCCCGTTCTGGGAAGTACGCTAAGCAAATTCTTGTAATTTGAGCAGGCTTTCCTAACCACGCCCCTGACCTGGGCAGGGGCAAATCTTATTTTCTAAGCAAATAACTTGTGGCACGGCCTTCCAGGCCGTGAATAATCACGGGCAAGATGCCCGTGCCACGATATTTTCATGGTCCGAGGGTGCCGACCCCGGCATGACAATTAGTTGGAAGTTTCCGGGAGATTTTCCATTCACTCCCGGATATGTCAGTGAGTAAGCGAGGTAAAATATGCCTGGGAACAGTTTTGGCCAGTTTTTTCGCATAACAACTTGGGGGGAATCCCACGGCACGGGCGTAGGAGTGGTTGTGGACGGTTGCCCCCCGGGTTTAACGCTGAGCGAGGCGGATGTGCAGGCAGACCTTGATCGGCGTCGGCCGGGAGCGGCTCCGGGCTCCACTGCCCGCCGAGAGTCTGATGTGCTGGCCATCCTGTCAGGAGTTTTCGAGGGGCGGACTACAGGGACTCCCATCGCTATGCTGGTGCGCAATGCAGATGTTGATTCATCTGCCTACGACCACCTTCGAGATGTCTATCGGCCAGGGCATGCCGATTTTACATATCAGCAGAAGTACGGCATTCGTGACCACCGTGGTGGTGGACGTGCCTCGGCACGTGAAACGGTGGGTCGGGTGGCCGGAGGGGCCGTTGCGCGGCGCTTTTTAAGGGAGGAAGGTGTGTTGGTTCTGGGCTTCACGAAAGCCCTGGGCGGCATTTTGGCCAAAGATATGGATCCATGGTCGGCTGAGGATAACCCCCTGTTGTGCCCCGACCCTCGTGCGGCCGAGGAGATGATCCGTCGCGTGGAATCACTCCGGTCATCTGGAGACTCTGCGGGAGGCCTCGTGGAGATCCGGGTGAAGGGCTGTCCTGCCGGTCTGGGGGAGCCTGTTTTTGATAAGCTGGATGCCGATCTGGCAAAGGCCTTGATGAGCATTGGCGCCGTTAAAGGTGTAGAGGTGGGTGCGGGCTTTGAGGT
>CAZTAS010000006.1:0-52523 GCA_964611635.1 uncultured Thermodesulfobacteriota bacterium | reverse complement strand
GCCTGAGTCAACAGGCAACAGTTTTGGGCTACTGGTGCGGGGGAATGTGAGCCAGAGACCGTGAACGCCGGCCCCAACAAGGGCGGCTTGGTGTTCTTGGTCGATCCTAATGATAACAACCTGGAGTTTATAGAGCTTCCCTCCAGGTAATATCATTCATCTCTCACCCCTTGTATGGGTAGCCCGGAGATGTACCGGCTGGGTAGCAGGGCGATAAAAAGTTTGATTCTGAAATCTTCGAGATCGAACGACATGACTCTCGAAACGCAAGGAGTTACTCATAGCCCTTTGGGCTACAACGAATGATGAAAATAAAGTGAAACAGAAATTTTCTAGGGAGGACACATTATGATACAGCATATAAGAATAGTGCTTCTGACGGCGGTGATTATATTTATGGGCACAACGGCGGGCTTTGCCGTCACGGTGAACACCATCGGGTTCGGCGATTCGGACTGGTGGCCGGGCGACTCCCCCGGCATCCTCGGGGAGCGCTCGCAGTGGGCCGAAGTGGCCGAGGTGGAGGATTATGCGACGGATGCGCGCACCACCGTATCGGGTAATTTCACGGTGTTCGATGTGGGCCCCGAGCTCTGGGACAAAGGAATCTGGGTCTTCGGGGCCCCAGGATACGTGGAGGTGGCGTTCACCCAGCCCTCCGAGAGCCTGTTCGTGCAGTTCGAGTCCGATTCCAACGACGGGCCGGCGGATTTTTACATAGACGGCACGCTGGTCCACAGCCTGAACACCAACAACGGGAGTTGGTTCGCGGTGGTGTTCAGCGGCCTTAGCATGACGACGCACACCCTGCGCGTGGTGGCCACCGCCGGTACCGCCTTCGTGGCTGCGGTGCCGAATCATCTGGGAATCGACGCCATGGGCTCTGGCGCCCCCGAAGATACCGCGGACTGCTACCCGGATCTGCCCGACCCGGTGCTGGCCTTCGACGGCACCGAGCAGTACACGGTCAACGGGCAGCAGGGGACGCGCTACCTCCTGAGCGTGACCAACTATGCGGATTACCCGGACGAACTGTTCGCCCCGGCGCCCAGTCTGCCGCCCTGCGGCTCCAACACCAACGCCTCGCGCACTTGGGTGGACATTTTCGACCAGGACGGCAACCGCCTTTACGGGTTCTGCGCCCTGGGCACGTCGGCGAACCTGAACAACCTCTGGTTCGGGGTCCCTGAAGGAGATACGCCGCCCACGTCGGTCTATATCACCATGACCGACAGGGAGTGCGACATTGTCTACACGTCCAACAGCGTTTCCCTGGGCGACGGTACGACGCACCCCGTGGGGGCCTGCATCCTCGACACCAGCGGGACCAGCGCCGCCTTCGGCTTCGACGGCGCCACCAACACCCTGTACATTTACAATGTCCGGTTTTTTGGTCAGTCCTTCACCATCAATTGGCTGTTCGACATGACAAACGGCAACTGGAACCTGCACGGCACCGGCGGCACAGCCTCGGGCGCGGGCGGGCTTCTCGGCTTCAGCCCGGCAAGTGTGGAGTTCTCGGAATGTCTGAACATGATTATCCGCGGTTTCCGGTTTCTGGGCGAGTCGTTCACCGCCTGCTGGCGCCTGAACATGAACGACGGCAGGTGGGAGTTCATCGATATGGGCGACCAGTGCGGCGGCGGAGATACCAACGGCCAGACCGAGGATCAATACTCCACGGTCACCGTCCATGTCACGAACGTCGCCACGAACAATGATCTGGCCGGAGCCTTGCTTAACCTGACGGGGCCTGAGGATTGGATCGGCACCACCGGGCCTGGAGGCATCATGGTCTGGCAGATCGTGTCCTACGGCTCTTACGTGCTTGAGGTAACGGGGCCTGCGGGATACGTGGGTACAACGCTCAACGTCACGGTGGACGATCCCATGGAGTATATCGAGTTGGGCTTGGACCCGATCTCCTCCTCGTACTCCACGGTCTCGGTGCACGTCATAGACGCCGTCACCAACGATGATATCATCTATCCACGTGTCGATCTAAGTGGGCCGGGGCACTCCGGCGGTATCGCCAGTGAGCTGGGCACCATAGTCTTCCAGAATGTGCCCTACGGCACATACACTCTTGAAGTAACAGGGGCTTTAGGATACGAGGATGCCACGCTCAACGTGGCGGTGAACGAGGCCATTGAGCAAATCGAGGTGTATCTGAACCCGATCACCTCCACCTCCACGGTCACCGTGCATGTCACGGACTCCTTCACCAGCGAGGATCTCGCCGGGGCCTTTGTCTCGCTCTTCGGGCCCGGGCAGTTCTCCGACACCACCGGCATCGGAGGCACCGTGGTCTTTCAGAACGTGCCCTACGGCACGTATGACATCGAGGTCATCGGGCCGGTGGGATACGGGGCCCTGCTGCAAAGTGGCGCCGTGGTGGATGGCCCCAGCGAGTGGTTTGAGGTGGGCATGGACCCGGCGGTCTAACCCACAGGGGGAAACAACGCGCGGCTCCCGCCAGGGGCCGCGTGATACCCCCAACTATTAGGAAGGATTATCCTATTAGCGATCGCCGATTGCTGGAAGAATCAGGAGGTTACGACGAGAGGGTAGAAGCGATAGGGTATGTACAACGCAACGAATGAAAGGCCATACACCAATAAAGCTACCCAAAGCCACAACATATCTCTAGACCTAATTCTTTAGTACAGATGTTGTATGATTAAATCTCAGCTATTACAGTTTAATTGAACTCATTCCTTGTTTTTAATGAACTGAGCTATTTCCTCTTTTAGGTTTTTATAAAGATCAGGTACCCATTTGGGCATTCCTCGGGAAATTGCAAAAGAATAGCTTGTTTTTCTGAAATCGTAAGGAGCAATGATAACACAAATATTTGGTAAATCTACATCCTGAACAATTAGAAATAGCTCTTCTATTGCTTCATCGCCCATGGCAAGACATCCAGAAGATATAAAGCTGCCATGTATAAAAATATTACCTCCGAGCTTTGTTCTACCATCACGTATTGCCATCTTGCGATCAAATACATTGGGGTAGTCCAGTTTCATTGATAGATGGAAAGAGCTATTGGGATTTATGCCAATAATCGAATAGACTCCCTCCGGAATTTGTTTGTCGCCTTCTCTCAGCTTTGGGCCGATAGTGCCGCTTGTTCCACGTATTGGATAATCTATTATATGGAGCCATTCTCCCTCGCCGTTTGAAGCCCATAATTCAAGTCTTCTTTCAGCCTTGAGCGCGATAAATGTCACCTTTTCAGGTGGGTAGGAACATTTTCTTCTCATAAATAATGCCTTGACTTTCGACCTGATGGTGGCCCGGAGATACGCTTCTCCAACGGTAGTGCCTCCGGAAAGCAATAGCTTTATCAGAGCCACCGGAGAGCTGAACGAGTAGCACATTGATGGAGACGGGCTCACAACAATAAATACGCACAACAAGACAGCCAAGATATTAGTAAAATTTCGTCTCATTGTGGATACTAGCAACATGTTCTTACTTTCTGATGCCAATCCAGAACAAGATACATACGTGGCTCGCCCTGTTACCAAATTTATTAATGTTACAACAAAAGTTTATGGAATTAATTAGTATTTTAAAGAGATTTATCATGACACGAGACATGGGTATTCATCCGCAGGATATATTATATAGCCTACCAATTCCCGAATCTCAAGAGGGTTAATCATCCCCTCTCAATCCTCACTCCTTGATAAACCCAAGCTCCTCGCCATGCATATGCTCCAGAACGAGGCGAATTTTACAGCTCGCTGATTTCCTCTCAACAATATGCACATCAAGATGGCCAGGTTGCCTTTTGTTTTAGATCAATTCCATGATTGTGGCTCTTCCTATACCTCTAATACAAAGTTGCGTTCGATTCAGTAATTTAAGGCGCAGCACCGATTGTTTCTGTGGTTCCGAATCATTATCATTCACCCCTCACCCAACCCTCTCCTCTCGAGGGGACAGGGTTGGGTGAGGGGAAGTAAATAATATCTTTTTGAATGCAACTTAGTATAAGTTCCTATTTCTACTTTCATCATCAGGGTAAACTCGTTCCTTTATTTCCTGTATCTTCGGTATTTAACACAACTTATAAATCGCACAAAAATCTTATTTTGAGAATTTTTTCTCGCCGGGTTGAGGGGACAATAGCGTCCTTCAGGATGAGCTCCCTTGGCGGGGGTGGTTAATGATCAACCGCCGGAACAGCAATGTCAGCAAGGGCATAAACCAGACAATCAAGGTGATGATGCCCAGGATCATGCTTATGGGGCGTGTAAAGAACTGTGTCAGGTCCCATTGGACCTTGATCATGCTGGCCATAAACTTGTCCTCCAGCAATGGACCGAGGACTATACCCAGCACCACCGGCGCCACGGGAAAGCCGTTCGACTCCATGAAATAGCCCAGCAGGCCCATGAGCAGCATGATCTTAACGTCGAAGACGCTGTTGTTGATGGCAAATGAACCGACGATGCAAAAGACCATGATTGCAGGCATTAGTATATTCCGCGGCACCCGCAGGACTCTGGAACTCAGCTTGATGGCCATCCATCCCAGTGGAAGCAGCACGATATTGGCCAATATAAATGTAAGGTAAACTGCGTAGAGGATCTCGGGGGAGCGTTCGAAGATCTGCGGGCCTGGCCGCATTCCTTTCATGAAAAGCACGCCGATGACGATGGCGGTGATGGAGTCGCCAGGGATGCCGAAAACCAGCGCTGGCACCCAAGCTCCACCCAGGGCCGCGTTGTTGGAGGTGCTGGCATCGACAATCCCTTCGATGTGGCCGGTGCCGAATTTTTGGGGCTCCTTGGAGCATTTCTTCGATAAGGCATAAGTAACCCATGCCGCAATGTCCGCCCCGGCACCGGGCAGCGAGCCTATCAGCGTTCCCAGGAGACCGGAGCGGATAATGTTGACCTTATAACGCCGCATGACTCCTGTAACGCCGTGGAAGATCTTGCCGGCTTTCACGCTGGTAGATATGGAAAGTCTCAGTTGTCCGCCCAGCACATTGCGCAGCACCTCGGACACACCGAACAGCCCGATCATCGCCGGGATGAAGGAGACGCCATTAAGCAATTCAACATTATCGAATGTAAAGCGGGGATAGCCAAGGGAGATGTCCACCCCAATGGTGGAGCAGAACAAACCGATTACCAGAGAGATAGCCCCTTTAACCGGCGAGCCCCGGGAGACGATGGCAGCAGTGGAAAGTCCCAGCGCGGCCAGCCAGAAGTATTCGAATGAGGTGAAGCGAATGGCTACCTCTGCCAACATGGGCGCGCATGTCAGCAGTATGAGAGAGCCTATAATTCCACCTATGGCGGAGTGGGTTACTCCCACTCCTAAGACCATCTCGGCCTGACCTTTAAGCGTGCAGGCGTAAGACTCATAGGTGTAAGCCGCCGAGCTGGGGGTGCCCGGGATGCGAACCAGGGCCGCCGGGATGTCTCCCGCAAAGATCGCCATGGCTTCCATGGTGACAATGGCCGCCAGGGCTGGCAACGGTGGCATGAAAAAGGTAAGCGGAATTAGCAGGGCCGTAGCCATGGTGGCCGTCAACCCTGGAATGGCTCCGACAAAAAGGCCGTATACCGCTGACAGGAAGATAGTAAAAACAACTTGAGGATCGGCCAGCAGTATTATGGCATCCCCGTAATGATGAAAAACCGACATTTTTTACCAACCCAGAATACCCCAGGGGAGTGGAACACGCAGCATCTTGGCGAAGAGGTAGTAAATCCCAGCCACCAGCACCAACGATGCAGGAATGCAGACCATAATCTTTACCTCAAGTTTAAGCATAAGCAAGGTCAGAATGATGAAAGCGGTAATTATAAATCCCAGTAACTCAGACACCAGGATGTAAAAGATTATGGCGGCGATTACGCATAGGGCGTTGATCGTAGGATTTGTCAGCCATCGTTGATGGGTCGGCGCAGAAGGCGTGTGGGATCGGCGCACAACCTCCTGCACCATCAGAATGGTCCCGAAAAACACAAAAAGGATGGCGAGGATACGGGGAAAAAGGGCGGGCCCGATCCACCCTCCCTTCTCCAGGGCTGGAAAGTTTATTGTCAGAACGTAGATAATTACACCCAGGAGAATACTCCCCAGACCCGTATATACGTCGCTCACACGCATGAGTCGCTTATTTGACGATCCCCGTTGCTTTCAACAGCGCGCCGTTGGCTTTATCTGCCTCAGCCAAAAACTTACCAAACTCACTCGAAGATCGATACAGAATGCCGTAGCCTTTGTTCTTCATGAATTCCTTGTACTCCTTGGTAGCGACGATTTTTTCCAGTGCCTTCTCCATGACGGCCACGATGTCCGCCGGTGTCCCTTTGGGCATGGCAATGCCGCGCCACGCTCCCACCGACCAGTCCATGCCCTGTTCCTTGAGGGTTGGAATGTCGGGGAATGCGGGGTGACGTTCGTCAGACATGATGGCCAGCGCCCTGATTTTACCCGCTTCGATTAGGGAGGCAGCTTCCGGTATGCTGCAGGTAACGACGTCAATGCCGCCTGCCACACATTCCTGAAGGCCCGGTGCTGCACCTCTGCTGGGCACCCATCGTACGTCGTTGACACCCAATCCTGCTGCCTGGAGCCAGCCCGCGCGGGCAAGATCCCAGATGCCGCCCACGCCCGTGCCCGAGGCGGTCAGCTTGCCGGGATTCGCCTTGACGTATGCGTTCAGCTCTTTCATGGACTTCCAGGGCGATTTAACGTTGACGTTGACACCTGCTGCATCAAAGTTGAGCTGGGCCACGGGCGCGTAATCCTCGTAAGTCACCTTGGCCAGGCCGCGCCAGTGCATCATGGTGATCTCAACGGTGATCATGGTAATTGTGTAGCCGTCGGGTTTAGCCGTAGCACCCGCGGTGTGGCCCGTGGCGCCGCTGCCCCCCGTGCGGTTCACAACGTTTACGGGTACCCCGAGCTCCTTTTCAAGCAGGGCAGCGCACACACGCGACAACGCGTCAGTACCGCCGCCGGCAGCCCATGGGCAGACAAGCGTAATCGGCCGCTCCGGATATTTTGCTAAAGCTTGATCCATCGAACCCGAACTGATCAATAAGCCGATCATCAAAAAAAAGACCAACAATCCTTTTCCCATTCCTCTCATTTCAGCACCTCCTTTTGACCATGGTCAAAGACCAGATGCAACAACCATTTTTGTTGGTAATCATCCTAGAAAACCAACGGATTGGGACTTTTTGAATATTTTATCAAAAAAATAAACCTCACTTTCGATTTCTCAAGAAGTGAGGTCATTTATTTCTAAAAACCCATACATATTATATTGAAAGTTTTAATTTCTAATAGATGGAAGGGGAAAAGATCTTTTGTTTTATGGTAATGTTTGCAAATATTAAATTAAGAGTCAAGCATTTTCTTCAGTGGACGCTTATTATGGTATTCCACCGTGCAGGAATATCCTTCATGCGAAATTGAAAACATGGAAACCTTCAATAAGTATTATCACGATCGTTTTGATTATCGCCCGTGCGCACCTCATCCCCTCCGGGCTATCAATTCGGTTTTTTCAGGTAGTCCGGTAGCCTGGTTTTATCATCCGTGATTGCCTGCTCGATTTGCTCCTGGGTTAGATTTTCCGCTCCCCTGAGATTTGCCCCCTCAAGATGGGCTGCCCTGAGATTCGCCCCCTCAAGATGGGCTTCCCTGAGATCAGCCCCCTCAAGATGGGCTTTATTTAGATTCGCTCCACGGAGTTCTGTTTGGATTAAATTAAGTCTTTGCTTCTCTTCTTTGATCCACTTGCGCCGTCCGATAACTGTGAGGATTGCTTGAATGTCCTCCGGAGGGCGGATATCTTTTTCTTGCCCTTGCTCCTCTTCGTTCTTCTCCTCCGGTTTTTCCTCCCACCTGGCGTTTTTACGGACAAATGCGGTAAGAATCTCCATAATCGGCCAGTGGTCTTTCCTTGAGTCCCTTGCTATCCGCTCCAGTGCGTATATTCCACCCAGGCGGATTTCTATCTTCTCACTACCAAGCTGATCAACAGCCCTTGTAAAGCGTTCTGTTATCTGGCCCTCCTGGGCGACCTCCAGGCGGCGCCAGGTTATATAAAGACCTGCGAGGACGACCGCACCGCCAAGTAATTGGGCCATGAGTTTGGTGACTTCTTTTCGAGATTCAAAGTCAGCGGGAGCGAGATGCCAATCCAGGATCAACCACAGGGCAAGCGGAACAAGGATCAAGCTGATCTCGGTTATAACAAATACCTTTAAGTTGAAGTTGTTTCGCAAAAAGCCCGCGATTCGTCTGCCGGTATTTCTTATATCCATGTAATTCATTATCTTAATGTGTACCGCAGGCACAGGGCTTGCCCTGAACAAAGTGAACGGGAGATCGATGGAAGAGATTTCAAAATTAGGATTTTATGGTAAATTTGATTGTCCATTTTATAATCTTTACAATGTTCTCCTGCGCTTCGCGCACACCTATCCGCCACTTCGTTCCGGCAAGGTGTGCTACCGCAACATATTTTTTTCTTGTTAGGCTGAAAAGCCTTTTCAATCGTAATTTTTTGGGGAAAGTGCTGATTGCTTTTATTGTTAAGCCTTGCCCATCATCTTGAGCCCGATTTCATATCCCTTCCTGAGGGCGGAAAGGTTATTATCCAGTGTTTTGGGGGGAACATTTCCCTCCAGCGATTGCTCCAGCGCTTCCAATGCAACCAGGCCGGTTATGGAGGAAAGGGCACCAAGCATTATGATGTTGGCGTAAATCGCGTTTCCAAACTCTTGCTCAGCAATTCGCGTGGCCTCCAGGGGATAGACCTTCTTCAGCTTTTTCGGTATGGCACGAACGAGGGTGGTATCCGCAATGACAACCGTTTCTTGCGGATCGATTTCCTTGATGTATTGATCCATGGCCGGCTGAGACATCACAACAAAAGAATCGACTTGCAGGGGCTTGATGTAATCGATCTGTTCATCGCTGATGACTACCTCGGAACGGCAGGCGCCTCCACGTGCCTCCGGGCCATAACTTTGTGTCTGAGCCACCTCCTTGGCCTCATAAAGACCGGAGGCAAGGCTGAGGATGATCGCAGACTTCACCACCCCCTGTCCTCCAAAGCCCGCAAATTTAATTTCATTTCTCATCGTCGAAAATCTCCACAGTGATTGCCATATCCGGGCAGATCATTTCGCACAGAAGGCAACCAACGCACTTTTCAGCTTGGGCGACCTCAGGTATCAGATAGCCCTTTGGATTTCTTTTTGAGGAGTTTTCAAACACTTTCTTCGGGCATTGATCGATACAGAGTTTGCACCCTTTACAATATGTTTCATCTATAATTATCCGTCTCAATGTCCTTTCCCTTTCTCCATCAATGCATAGATCCTGTCTGATAACTCAGGCTGATTGTTGTCTTCGTGTATCTTTCCCATAATAAATTTACCTTTTAATTCTTCCCGAGACATTTTTTTAGCTTTTGGGATAGGAACCGAAATATTTTTGATCATCCGTAATAATTTTGCGGGATCACTGGTTCCATGCATATAGCGACCCGCCTGTGTGGGGCATTGCACGAGCACATCGATGAAGGAGAAGCCCTTGTGAATTATCGCCTCTTTGATCGACTTAAGCAGCTCCCTCGGGTGAGCACTGCTCCAGCGCGCCACATAGGTCGCTCCGCTGCTCACCGCCACAGCACACGCATCGATGGGCCGCTCCGGATTTCCGTAAGGGGAGGTTTGAGTCCTCGCATCTGCCTGGGTTGTAGGAGCCACTTGGCCACCGGTCATGCCGTAAACCTGGTTGTCCATCATGATGACCGTGATGTCGATGTTTCTTCTCGCCCCGTGTAAAAAATGATTCCCGCCGATGCCAACGCAATCCCCATCCCCCGTGAATACCACCACCTTGCGCGTGGGGTTGGAGAGCTTCAGCCCGGTGGCCACAGGAATGGTTCTGCCGTGAAGCGTGTGCAGGACATCTGTATCGATATAGACCGGAGACCAGCTCGAACACCCGATTCCACCAACCAGGGAAAGCTCATTCATGCTCCCCAATTCATCGATCGATCTTAAAAAGGCATTGATAACCGTGCCATTCCCACACCCAGGGCAAAAGATAAAGGGAAGGGCACTTTTTCTCAGATATTTTTCGGCAATTGGATTCATCCTTTCACTATCTCCTTAAGCAGCGTTTATCATTTTTGCTTTATAAAAGGCAATTTTCTAACCCTTTATGGCTTTAAAAATATCATGGGGGGTGTGCATAGTGCCGCCAAGCTTCGGCAGAGATATGACCTCCTGGTTTCCCTTAGAGATTCGCTGTAGCTCGCGGCACATTTTGCCGATGTTCATCTCGGGTATCAGAATTTTCTCTGCTTTTCGGATGGCTTTTTTAACCTCTTCTTCCGGAAAGGGCCAAAGGATTTTTATCTTGAGGAATCCGACCTTCAACTCTCGCTTCCTTGCCATTTTTACTGCATGAAACGCGGACCTGGCCACGCTCCCATAGGTGATCACTATCGTTTGCGCATTCTCAGTAAAGTATGTCTCCACATCCACCAGCTCTGAGGAGTGATCGGTGATCTTCCTGCATATCCTCTCTACAAGTTTTCCACTTGTTATCGGGTCATGTCCTGCTCTTATCCCTCGCTCATCGTGAAGCTGTCCATCAATTAAGACATTGTATCCCTGACCAAACGAGGGCATTCCATCCAGAAGTCCTGATTTAAAGGCTTTATAGGGCTTATATCCGTTAGGAGATGCCTTCGGCTTTCGACGAGCCAGGACCTTGACCCTTGAGGGAATGCGCAGTTTTTCCCTGGTGTGGCCGACAATCTCGTCAGATAGAATGATCGTGGGAACACGGTATTGCTCGGATAGGTTAAAAGCTTTTATAGTCAGCTCAAATGCCTCTTGCACCGATGAGGGACAGAGGACAATAATTTCATAATCACCATGAGCACCATATTTTGCCTGCATCACATCCTGTTGAGCGGAAAGAGTCGGCTGGCCCGTGGCTGGCCCTCCTCTCTGAACGTTGATTATCACACAGGGCGTTTCGGTGAGGGCAGCATATCCAATCCCTTCCTGCATGAGGGAGAAACCCGGTCCCGAAGTGGCGGTGCAGGCCTTCAAGCCACCCCAGGCTGCCCCTATAACCGTGTTTATCGAGGCAATCTCATCCTCCATCTGGATGAATACACCTTGATTTTTGGGAAGCTCAACTGACATCAACTCTGCGATCTCAGAGGCCGGGGTAATTGGGTAACCCGCGAAAAAGCGACATCCAGCTCTGATGGCCCCCCGCACACAGGCCTCATTTCCCTGAACGATGACAATATCTTCCTGGTTCAAAATAAAAAATCCTCCCTATTTTGTGTAATATTTGATTGCTTTCACGACGGTTGGGTTGTTTAACGTCCAAAAAGGCTCTGCCAGCCTCCTTTATCGGTTTCTCCTATACAATGCGGCGAACTCAGCTCACAGGGCCTTGCAGGCCAAGCAGCGGCTGGGACATCTCAAACCCATAATTTTTCCCACAGAGAAAAGAAATCATGTAAAAGTACATAAAGAAAGCACTCACATTAATTTTTATATCATATTTACTAGATTAAGAAACACTTAAAATCTCCATGAGAAACTTTTTCCGCAATCAATAATCAACTGTTATCCGTAAATAATCAGGGATTTTGGAGAGAAAATAAAGAAAAAAATTTCTTGACAAGACATTTGGTCATTGACAGGAAAATGTGTATCAGAATTCAAGTATATTAGTATGCCAATTAAGAGAAATAAGTTGAAATTAAAGCTGGATATAAATCGAAATACTATCATCGATCAGATGCTAGATTTACTACAAAAGTCCATCATTACCGGCAAAATTCTTCCTTGAGAGAGGCTGAGTGAGGCTGTGCTTGCACAACAACTGGGTGTAAGTAGAGCCCCTGTAAGGGAGGCGTTGATCCGACTGGAAGAGTTGCAACTTGTTCGCAAAACCCATCGTGGCAGGGAGGTTGTGCGCTTCTCCTCGGAGGATCTTCATGATCTCTTCGAAATGAAATGCCTTCTGGAAGCATAAGCCGCAAGTAATGGATGTAAAACTGCTACGCCTCAGGAAACTGGTGGACAGAATGGATGAGCTTCTGGAACCCCTGGATTATCCAAAACTCATGAGATTAAAAGAAAAAATGATTTTACTTTAAGGCCTTTGCCGAAAAACTCGGCTTAAAAGCTTTAATTATATGCTCACTGGTAAACAAATCTATATTCAGTCCAGGCTACCCATTCTTCCGCGTTCTCTGCATGGCCGCCGGGGTCTGTCAGGATAATGTAGATGGCATATTCTCCTGGGGGCTCAACACCGGTGAAGGTGTAGAAATCGTCAGCCGGTATGCTTATGGTAGTGAAAGGAATATTGAGTCCCACAGGCTCCAGGGGTGTACCATCATTGAGAGTGTGCACGCAGGGGACAATATTCTCATCAAATGTGATTATGGTCTGCCCGTCTGGCAGCAAGATCAAGAAGTAGGCGTCCACCTGCTGGGTACTACCAGGGTTGAAGAACTGAATGTTGAATCCCAGGGTGCTGCCGGCGATGTATGTGGATTGATCCGCGGACATGATCATCAGGGGGACCATGTCCATGTCCACTTCCTTGGTCTCGCCGCTCAGAACTGTGATGCCACTGGCCGTTGTATCAGCATAACTTAAGGCCGAGGCCTGAAGATTCACTACTCCGGCCGGGACGATCATGAGAAAGCGTCCTTCTGTGGTGAGGGCTGTTGACCCTAGGTCGGACTGCATGAGGGCGCTGTCGATACCGGTTTGCTGGACGCTGTCGCGCACCATTCCCACGATTAGTCCAGTTCCTGAGCCCCTAGCCGAACTGGCATATGATTGGGGCTCTGGACACATGGTGGTGACCCGGTAAGTCCACTGCCCGGTGTCTGCATCGGAAATCTCCGTTTCGGCGAGGGCGTCAGTGAGCGAAAACGGACCCATTACGGTGCCGTCCGGGCTCTCGATCTCGATGGTTGTAACACAGGCCTCCTGGCGCCAGGCCGCGGAAGGAGTATCCCACTGTGGTTGCGCTCTCCCTTTTAGCCGAGCAGTATCAGGAAAGGCTCGAGGACCGGTTTCTTTGGACGCCGGGGTGTTATCACCAGCGATCAGAAGCTGATACGAGATGATCAGCGTCTGTCTTGGAATCCTGTTCCGAAAGGTATAGACATCAACCTGCAGCGGCAGCAGTGTTTTTTGCCGGCTCAGGTAAGCATGGGCAGAGATTTCAGCTTGACCCCGGGCCCCGTTGGTGTCGGTGGCTGTCACTGTAAAAGCCATTTCCCCCACGGGCGTATCGGGTGCGGCCGTGGTGCGCACACTGTATACGCCGTCGCCTGCCCTCTGATCCCCGTGGGTGCCGTTGTCGTACATACGCTGCGCCCGAAACCCACCTATGGGCGTGAGGTCAACGAGGACATGAAGAATATCCTCCGGCCCATCAGGATCTTCAACGCTGGCCGTCAGCAGGATGGAAAACGCTGGATCATCGGGGGGCAAGGTTATCTCAGGGATGAGGATCTCCTCGGGGTCGGCCATCGCCTCTAACACCTGGGGACGAGTGGGTTCCATTTCAGCGTTCACTAACACACTGCCGGAGGATTCAACCCGTACGTTCGTCCGACGGACGGAGCGGTAGTTGGAGGCCTCGAATATCAAAGTATAAATCCCGGCGGGTACATCTCTCAGAAGGTAGATACCTCCAGCCGATGTGGTTGTTGAGAGCTGCCCGTTCTCACTTCGCACAGTGGCTCTTCCCACGCGCTTGTGGGTCTCGGCGTCCCTAACACGGCCCGCTATCCTTCCCACTTCACGGAAGAGGATAAAATTCTCCTCTCGGATCTCCCCGGCGGACAGCGACACGCGGGCCCTGGGGATTGAAAAGTAGTCCGAGTGGCTCACGGTCATAGTGTACGTTCCGGGTTCCAGCATGGAAATAATATACCGCCCAGAGGAGTCGGTATAGGCAACCCGTTCCCCGGGCTCCACGTCGATGCGCGCACCTTCCACTCCAAGCCCTGTCTGGTAATCAATCACTGTCCCTTGGATCCTCCCGCCTGCTTCCAGGGGTGTCAAGGCGATGTTCAGCCCGGTAGTCTGACCGGACCAGACCTGCACGGTGGAGAAAAAGGTCAAGTATCCCTCCGCATTAACCGTTATACTATATGTGCCCTGCCTCAGCTCGCTGAAGCGGTAGCGGCCGTCGCCGAAAGTGAAAGTGGCCAGATCCCCGGGTTCAAGAGTAATGATGACCCCCATGATGGGCTCTTGAGTGAACGCGTCAGTGATGATTCCCTCAAGAGAGCCGGTGGCGGCATTCTCCCGAAGAACCGGATAACCATGTAGATCCGCCTTCGCCTCCGGGCTTGCCGCGATAATAAGCAGTAAAAAGGCGGCGGCAATACACCTGCAGGGGCGGGGCAGCCACGCACCCAAAAAAGCGCGGGGTTTCCTCCGATTAATCATAAGCTGACTCTTCCTCTGCTTTTCGCCGATTATAAGAATAAATGGTTCTCCCTATTTGATTATAAATGGGTCTCTTTGTCAAGCCCCTTTGTTGGGTAGCAAGGTTCTCTTGCCCAACCTAATGGCGCAATTTTTCCTCTTCTAAGCCGAAGTTAGCTAAAAAGGGTTCAACAGATTCTCAGAGCTACCTGCTGGTAATTATTTACGTGCTTCTTTGGCTTTGGGATCAAGGTGCTCTCGCATTCCATCTCCCAGCATATTTATTCCCCAGACAACAAGAATAATGGCTATGCCGGAGTAATTAGCAATCCAAGGCGCAACCCATAGTCGGTTGCGTCCCTCTGCCAGCATATTGCCCCATGTGGGTATAGGGGGAGGAACACCCAGTCCTAAGAAGCTGAGAGCTGTCTCTCGCAATATCATTTGCGCTACTTGAAGGGTAGACACCACAGTAATGACAGGAATCATGTGTGGAAGGATGTGCTTGAAAATAATATATGTGTCTCGCGCTCCTAAAGCGACGACTGCCTGTACGAACACCCTCTCCTTGAATGAGCGCATCAGCCCAAAGGCCACCCGGGCATAAATCACCCATCCCGATATGCCAAGTACCAAGATAAGGTTCAAAGTGCTCCCACCAATTGAGGCCACAATGAGAATGGCAAGAAGAATATTAGGTAAAGCAAACTGGGCATCGGCGACTCTCATGATGACCAACTCTGTGCGTCCACCCATGTAGCCCGCTATCATACCTAGAATGGATCCCAATATCCCGGAAAAAAGCATGGCGCTGAGCCCCACCAGCATTGAGATCCGCGATCCGTAGATCAGCCGCGATAGCAGGTCCCGCCCGTAATTATCTGTGCCGAACAGATGATCCCATGATCCTTCCTTATACCATACTGGTGGCTGAAGGCGATGCATAAGATCCTGCTGATAAGGGTCATAGGGCGCGAGATAAGGGGCAAAAATGGCCATCAATACATTGAAAATAACCAATATGGCGCCCAAAGCTATTTTAAGATTCTTATTAAATAACCTGCTTTGCAATGGCTGACCCCTGTCAACTTATTCGTATTCGAGGATCTATAAGGGAATGTGCAATATCTACAATAAGGCTGGATATAATTATAGCAATGCTTATAACAAAAACTGTTGCCTCCACTACAGGCACATCCCGCTGGAAAATGCTGCCAACCGCCAGCCTTCCTACTCCCGGCCAGGCAAATATAGTTTCGGTGATGATTGAGCCGCCCATCAACCGGCCGACCTGAAGACCCAGAAAAGTCACCACTGGGTTCAGAGCATTGCGCATGACATGTTTAAACAATACTATTCGTTCCGGAAGCCCCTTGGACTTGGCCGTGACCACGAATTGCTCACTCATGGTGTCCAGGAAATTGGTGCGGGTTATCAGGACAAAGGTTGGGAGCAAAAAGGTGGCCTGAGTGATGGCTGGGAGGATGAGGTGCTTCCATGTTCCTTTGCCCGAAGTGGGTAGCCAATGGAGATCTAGTGCAAAAATTGAAATGAGCATGATGCCCAGCCAAAAACTGGGGATGGACTGCCCTGCCACGGCAAGGCTGGATATGATAAAATCTATTGGGCCATCCTTCCAGATCGCGCAGGCAATGCCAGCCAAAATACCCACTATTACCGCCAACGTGAGGCCCACGGAGACGAGTTGAATGGTGGCCTTCAACCTGCTGAGAACCAGCGGAAGGGCCGGTTCACCGAAACGCAAAGAAACACCGAAGTCACCGCTGACTATTTCCTTAAGAAATAGCAGGTACTGAACAGGAAGAGGCTTGTCGAGATGAAGCCGCTTTGTCAGCAACTCTACCTGTTCCGGGGTGCTCTCTATGCCCAGATAGATTTCTACCGGGTCTCCCGTGGCACGGAGAATAATGAAGACCACTAACGTCACCAATAAAAGTGAAAATGGAATGAACAAAAGCCTCCGCACAATATATTCAAGCATTTCGAGAATTCCTCATAATGGCCCTATCAAACTAATACGGGTAATTTTCCATTAAATTTATGAATATGTCTTTAATGTTTAAATAGTTAATAAGTACGAGGTGTTAAACCCCGCACTCTCTTCGAAATTATTTCTTCCTTCTGAAGAGCTCGACGATACGTATTTTTTTAAACATATTCGATATCAACGAATTACGAACATATTAGTGGTGTCCGTGGCGGTGGTGAGGATCTGTGGACCATCGGCTCGAACCCAGACCACGTCCTCCACAGAATAACGTCGACCTTCAGAATCAAGCATGATAGGCTCCAGGGCAAAAACCATGTTCTCTTCGATGATCCGGCGGGAGTTAGGGTGAATCATGGGTTCCTCATGTCCTCCAGTGATGGAGATGCTGTGTCCAATATGCGGGCGGTCGTATTGGATTCCATGTTGTGCATATCCCTGGACAGATTCACCATAAAGATCTGCAGCGCAAATACCCGGCCTGATAGCAGAAATCACTTTCCGCTGAACCTCTCTGTGGATGCTATACAGTTCGGCCTGCTCCGGGCTGGGATCTCCCACAATGCCCATCCGACCGATGTCTGATCCGTATCCATCGAAAAGGCCGCCGTAATCAGTGCGCAGTATCTCACCGGGCAGTAGTGGTTTGTCGCTGGGCGGCACGTGTGTTAAACGGGAATTGTCTCCGGCTGTCAGAGTACAATGACGAACCGCGCCTGCGCCGCGTTTGCCCAATTCAGCGACCATGCGCCAATAGACCTCTCTTTCGGTATCGCCTGGATGTGTCTGGCCCCATGCAGCCCAGACTGTCTCTTCGGTAAGTCGGTTAACGCGACCAATGATCTCAATATGATGAGGCAGGCGGACGGCCCGCACCTCTTCCAGCATGTCGCTGCTGTCAATAATCTCCATAAAAGGCAGAAGATTCTTTAATTCCTCATAATAGTGGGCCATCAAAAATCGTTTCTCTATCCCAACTCTTGATTTGTCCAAACCTTTTTCTCGAAGCACCTCGGCCAGCAGGTCTATGGGCGAGCGGCGGAACTCTATGTAAGTCCTAATGTCCTCTATCCAAGATTCCTTCTTGACCAAAGGCAGTTCGTTCTTTGCCGTTACTATCACATCGTCGCCCTCAGCGCCCAGAAGAACGATTTCCAGTCGCTCCCATATTACATTTATAGTGCGCAGGTAAACTCCAGCAAAGGTGAAAAAGTTATCTATGGAGCAACCCATGGCAGCGGCCATGCCCGCTTCTTTCATCCGATTACGCAAGAGTTCATCTACATACAATTTTTGTCGTGCCATAATTCGCCTCCCAGTTCAGCAAACTCGATACATCTCGGTGATGTCTGTATCGGAAGTTAAGATTTCAGGTTTTTCAGCCACACGGATAATGTACTCTAAGGTGTAACGACGGTCAATATCGTCATTAAAAATAGGCTCCAGCGAGATTACCATGTTTTCTTCCAGCATTGTCTCGTTATCAGGTTGAAGCATAGGAAACTCATGTTCTCCCAGAATTGACAACCCAGTGCCAATGTGGGGACGTCAGTACCGAATGCCGCGACTGGCGTACGCTTTAACGCAGCTCTCAAAGATATCGGATGCGCAGACACCAGGCTTAAAGCCCGCGGCAACTTCGCGCGGGCTTTCACGGAGGATGCTATGATGCGCGCGTTGAGTCGGGGAGGGTTCGTCTACAATTCTCATTCGACCAATATCAGAGCCGTGGCCTTGAAAGAGTCCGCCCACGTTCACACGAACGATATCATCCGGTTCAAGTATCTTGTCTCTGGGATTTGGATGGGCATGCCGCGCATTATCTGTGACGGTCAAGATGAGGAAGAGAACCATGTCTGTGCCGGCTTTAAGCAAACTCTGAACCAGGCGGATGGAAATCAACTTCTCCGTCTCACCCGGCCGTGATTCTCGAAAAGTCCTGGAGGCTGCCTTTTCTGTCGCACAGTTAGCCTGCCGTATGATCTAGATGTGCTCCGGGTTCTTTATTGCCCGGGCATGTTCCAGAACTTCATCGCATGCTACAAGTCACGCTCCAGGAAGGAGATCTTGGATCTGCTCACAGTACTCTGCCATGAGATATTGTTTTTGCACTCCTATGGTGGCCCTTTCCAGGCCTTATTCCTTTAATAAGGCTATCAAGTCTTCCAGAGCATGACCCTGGAATTCCACGTAGTCCCTTATCTCTCTGATCCACGCCTAGCGTTGATCGATACTTTTCTCTTTTTTCGCTGATAGGAGAAAATCTTTCCCCTCCACCGCAATCCCAGAGGCGGAGAGTCGGTACCGAATTAGTTCCTGAATTGAGATGAATGCCCCGATGCAAAAAACATCCTGAAGAACACAATCAGAACATCCAGCCCATCATGACGCATATCCTCCACTAGCCTTCCCTCATTTCGACACTTGATCATTGGCATCTCAAGTCTTAACCATTTCGTTGGAGGGCTCCCGATATGGAAGCCCCTGCACTTCTTATCCTCAATCCAATGATGCTGTGTTTAACCTCAGGCACTTGTCTCCACGAGGATTCCAACCTCTTAGCTTCTTATTTTTGGCATAGATGGAAGGCAGTCCGAACATGAATACTGATGGGTTTTCTTCGTGCATGATCTCCATCATCCGCCAGTAAATTTTCTCTCTGGCAGATTGATCCACTGTGGAACGCGCTTTAACGAAAAGCTTCTCGTACTCCTCATTGTACCAGTACGCCCTGGTGCTGCCTTGCGTAAACCACACCGTGGCGTAATCCGCGTCACCGAGGCTGTACCATCCTACCATGTGGATCGGCCCCATATCGTGCTTATTGACCATCTTGGAGTAAACGCCGCCTTCCACCACATTCACGGTGGCCTTTATACCCACCTGGGCGAGCATTCCCACCACGGCGTTGCAAATATCCACGTCTGAGAGGTACTTCCCCGAACGAGTGGTAATGGAGGTTTTAAATCCAGTGGGGTATCCGGCTTCTTTAAGGAGCTCCTTGGCCTTTTGTGGGTCATAGGGACGTGCTTTGAGATTGGGGTTGTACCCAAATGTATTAGAAGGCAAGAGTTGGCCTTTCAGCAGTGTTCCCTGGCCTCTTAACATCTGCTGCAAGATAAGGGGTTTGTTGATGGCATAGTCCATGGCCAGCCTGACCTTTGGGTTGTCAAAGGGTTTCTTCTGAGTGTCCATTGTAAGGCATAATCCCACGGTAGATTCAATCGAGGTAATCTCTGTCAGGTCGTTTGCGCGCACTTCAGGAATCAGGTCCACCGGGACCTCCTCGATAATTTGTGTTTCCCCGGCCAGCAACGAGGCAATGCGAGTCGAGCCCTCGGGGATCTGTCGGATGATCACCTTGTCCACCTTGGGAGCTCCTGCCCAGTAATCCTTATTGGCTTTCAACTCTAGCCGGTCTCCTGGCACCCATTTGAGCAGCTTAAACGGGCCTGTGCCAATGGGTTTTTTCGTCATGCCTTCAACGCCGACAGCGGCGTGGTAGTGCTTGGGCTCGATGGGCACGTCACTCAGGCCCAAGGCCAAGGTGGGAAATGGTTTCTTGGTGATGATGTCCACCGTGTACTTATCGACGATCTTCGTTTCCTTAATCTGGGTGATACGCCGCTTGCGTGCGTAAATGGTCTTGGGATTCAGCACATAATCCAATGTAAACTTCACGTCCTCGGCGGTGCATTCTTTCCCATCGTGGAACTTTACGCCTTTACGAAGATAAAACCGCCAGGTGGTGGGGTTTAAAGCTTCCCACCGGTGGGCAAGCCCCGGGATGAGCTTCATGTTGTCATCGCGCATCACCAGGGGGTCGATCATTTGATACATCAAGCTCACCGAGGCGAAGCTGCTGATCCCAGTGCTCAACTTTTCGGGGAAAACTGATGCGCCAACCATCAGGGTCTTTTCGCCTGCCATAACGAGATGGGGCGCTCCAATAATCATGACTAGTAGCAGGATTCCCGCCCATTGAAACCTTTTCCCTTTCCATAAGAATCTCAGAATCATTTGTTGCCTCCTTTTCTTTTTCCTTAATTTTTCCCTTAATTGGCAACTTTAGGAGAAATTTAAGGACTCTTGAGTTGAAGTTAAATGACGAAAAGCTCTGCATCGTCAAAGTATGTTGAATGCACCACGGGATCTTTCTCCGTGACCTGGATCAGATCCTCAATGTGATACCCCTCCTTCCCGGGCCATCGAACGCGTGTCTCCACATAGAACATCATATTGGGCTGTAAAACTGTATGATCGAATGGGTTGAGTATGGGTTTTTCATGCCCACCAATGCCGACGCTGTGGCCTTGGTGCGGGAGCGAGAACGGAATGTCCACCTTGGCATATAACCGGCTGGCGGTGTTATAAACGTCACTTGCCCTGTTTCCAGGCCGCAGCATGTCGATGGTCCCGCGGTGGACCTCCATGAGTCGCTGGTAAATGGAGCGCTGCTCTGCAGATGGTGGCCCTACTACGGCCGTTCGCGCTATGTCAGATATGTATTCCGTGAAATAACCACCACAGTCGGTTTTGATGATATCGCCTGTCTTTACCGCATAATCTGTGGGCTGCATGTGGGGGAATCCGGTGTTAGCTCCTCCGTTGATGTATAAAAACTTCACATTATCCGCTCCACAGTGTAATAAATGGTTAGCCAGACGGTTGGCCATACTTTTCTCAGTTTCGCCTGGCTGGATGGTGGAATAAGTTGCAAGCAGGGCCTTTTCCGTGGCGCGGGCTGCTCGGACCAAAAGATCCCGTTCCTGTTGAGTTTTGATCATACGTACGCGGTTGAAAAGCTCTTCGCACCCACCCAGCTTCAGTCCGGGCAGACGCTCCATGAGTTCACGATAATAGTGGGCGAATAGATACTCCAGCTCAATACCAATGTGCGCGGTCTCCAGCCCTAACTCCTTGAGTACATCAGCCAGCAGCTCGATAGGAGAGATCTTGAACTCCACATAAGCCCTGACATCTTCAATCCATGAAACATCGCGCACGTAACCTTCCTCGATGTTGCACACCAGGAAGATTGGCTCCTTGCCTTTTGGCCAGACGATGATTGCCAATCGATCCCGGATGGAAATCTGAGTACCGATGTAAACATTGCCCGCGTAACGCACATTCTCAGGAGAAAGTGCCACAACTGCTTCGAAATTACTCTCCTCAACAGCGCGTCTTAAGCCCTCGAGATCGCCTATAAAGTTCTTCGCTTTTTCCATGTGATCTTTCCTTTCTTTTCAACTCAATTTAGAAAAAAAATAGAACCCACTGAAGGGGAACAGTTGAAGAAATGTGCATGATTATTATATTGATTGTCACAATTTGATATCTAAGTCAAGCAAATTTTATGTTCTTAATTGTGATCTTTCCCTCAATGGAAAATTGGTGAATCAAAATTTTGCCATGAAAACAAAGCAATTTTTCCCAGGGCCTTACACGCAGCTTGCGGTTGTATTTTACTTTTACATTGAAGGCAAAAAATGCTCAAATTTTCCATCTTTTGTGGTATATTAGTTAATCAAAGAAATTCATTAAATTTACTTTAAAGGAGTTACTCACAGCCCTTTAGCCCACAACGAAGGGCTAAAATATTTTAAACCAGAAATTTTAGAGGGAGGATTAGGGCAATTAAAATGAAAGATTCAATGAAACTATCACTCTTAAGGCTGGCTGCAAGGGAACGGTTTCATGGGCTGTATAATCAAGCCTTAAATGAGTGCACCCGCAAGCGCGTGAAGATGATTACGAGACGCCTCCTCATTGCCTGCTTGGCCCTTGCTGCAGGTGTTAGCCTGGCGGGTTGTTTCTGGCTGGTAGCGGGAGGGGCCGGTGTTGCAGGTTACAAAGTTGGCACAGATGAGAGAAGCGTGGGAACCCAGATTGATGACGGAACCATCACGAGTAAGATCAACGCAAAGCTCATTGCTGAACCTGGCATCCGCTCCCTCAACATCGATGTGGACACCCTGGATGGGAATGTCACCCTTTCGGGCTACGCCAAATCGGAACAGCAAATTCAGCGGATTATAGCAATCTCTCGGAGTGTGTCTGGCGTCAAATCCGTGATCTCGAATCTGAAACTCAAAGGGCAATAATCCTTATTGGAGAAAAACCTTTTTACAAAAAGGTTTCCCCCAACTCCTAATACTCGGAGGGGAGTCGATCAAGCTCGGCCAGGGTGAACACAGGCCCGTGGAGGCAGACATATTTCTCTCCCACGTTGCACCGGCCGCATTTGCCGATGCCGCACTTCATGCGCATCTCCAGAGATGTCACGATATCTTGCCGTGCGAAGCCGAGCTTGAGCAGGACGGGTAGGGTGAAGCGTATCATAATAGGCGGGCCGCAAACCACAGCGATGGCTTCCAGAGCGCTGGGTGCCACCTTTTCCACAATAGTCGGGACAAACCCCACATGGCTGTCCCACCCCTCTTCGCCGGGAGGGTCCACCGTGATGTGAGTGATAATGTCCTCCCGATCCATCCATGTTTTGAGCTCATCCTTATAGAGCAGCAGGCCCGGCGTTCGCGCTCCATAGATCACCGTTATGTCGGCGAAGTCTCTCCGGTTGTCCGGATGCAGCATGTATTGAGTTAGGGAGCGCAGCGTGGTGAAGGCGAAACCCCCTCCGACCACCACGACATTCTTCCCTTTGAGACGGTCAACTGGATAATGGTTCCCCAGGGGGCCCCGGATTCCCATAAAATCCCCGGGCTCCATGGAGTGCAATTCGGTGGTCACCACCCCCGTCTTCATCACTGTGAATTCTACGTAATCCAGCTCCATGGGAGACGAGGCGATGCCGAGGGGTGACTCACCCGTGCCAAGCACTGACAGCTCGCAGAACTGCCCAGGCATGAATGAAAATTTGTCCCCTTCTCGCTGGAACGAGAGCCGAAAGGTTTTGATGTCCCGGGTATCCACTTCGGTGATGACCTTCTCCACCCGCATGGGCATGGGGATGTAAGGGTTGCTCATGGTGTACTCCCGGAATCTTCAAGTTCCTGCACGGCAATGAGAATCCCGCGGATATCCATATTCACCGGACAATTGATTATGCAGCGCCCGCAGCCCACGCAGGCACTCACTCCAAAGTTTTCCAAATAGTAGTGGAATTTGTGCATCAGGCGCTGGCGCCAGCGCTCTTTTCCCGTGGGCCGTGGGTTGTGGCCTGAGGCATGGCGGGTGAAGAGGGGATACATGCAGGAGTCCCAGTTGCGCAACCGCCTGCCGCCCTCCTCGCCTGCCTCGTCCACGATGTCAAAGCAGTGACATGTCGGGCAGTGATAGGTGCAGTTGCCGCAGGCGATGCATTTCAGAAATAGAGTATCCCAGAACGGATGGTCAAACATGGCATCCAAACGTGCTTTTACTCCCTCCAGCAGATCGACCGTTTCCATCTGGGAACGGCTTGCGGTTTCAAGCTCCTCCCGGCGGAGTATATCCGACTCTTCCGCATCTCTTGCGCCTGTTACAAGAGCAATGAGTTCCTCTCCCCCTGCCGAGCACGCCTCCGCGAGGTACTTATCGCCTAAATCTATAAGGAGCACATCCAGCCCTTCTGTGCTGAATGGCCCTCCGCCTACTGATGTGCAGAAGCAAGAGCGCAGTGGTAGGTTACAGCCGATGCCCACCACCAGGCTGTTTTTCCTCTTTTCTGCGTAGTATGGATCCCGGTATTTCCCTTCCAGAAAAAGCTTGTCCAGCATCACAAAGCTGCGCGCATCACAGGGTCTAACCCCGAAAAGCAGCGCCTTCTTATCTTCGTGCGCCGGCGGATCAACAATTATTTCTTCTTTTTCTTTCCGAAAGGTCAAAATGGTCTCTGTGTGGGGGAAAAATCGAATCTTTGAGGGGTTTAGTGTATTGACATATTCCAAATTAATTTGTTCGACCTCCTCTACGGGGCCGAACAGGGGCCTGCCTTCCACCAGGCGGGGCGCCCAAAATGCCCGCTCTACTGCCAGGCGCCTCAGTAATTCGTCCCAATCTTTTTTCGCGATGACCTTCATTACTTTCTCTATAAAGCTTCCGGATGCCACAATTTACCTGGAAATGGTTTATTCCAAAAGATATGGATCACGCCAGCCCCACCTCCCGAAGAAGTGGCCCGGGATCCACCAGGTGTTTGTCAAACCATTCTTTGCTTTCGCCTAGCCCCCACGCCAGGCCCAGCATTTCGGTGAAATAAAAGACAGGCATCTTCTTATTTGTTCCGCGGCGCATCTCCAGGTTGGACGAGCAGAGGGGGCAGGCTGTGACTATGCAGTTGGCACCCGCCTCGCTTGCCCGATCCAGCAGATTGTCCACCAGACGCCTGACAATATCAGGCCGTGTGATGGAAAGGCTCCCGCCGCAGCACTCCGTCTTGTACGACCACCTGCGTGTTGCCACACCCACAGCGTCTAAAATAGTGTCCATAATGGTGGGATGCTCCGGGTCGTCGAAGCCCAGCACTTCCGGTGGCCTGACCAGCAAGCACCCATAATAAGCCGCGGGCTTTAACCCCGATATGTCTTTTCGGACCCTCTTTCGAATTTCTTCCCGTCCCACATCGCCGCGTAGTATGTCCAGCAAATGCCGGATGCGAACGCCGCCGACGTAAGCCGCTCCCACCACCCGCTCCACCTGCCTTCGCAAATCCCCGTTTTGTGCCATCTCGTGCTGTGCCGTTTTGAGGCGGCTGAAGCACGCGGCACAGAGCACCACCATGTCCATCCCCTCCCGCCGCGCCTGGATCAGGTCGCGGGCTGGCAGGGCGATGGAAAGGAGCCGGTTGGTATTATGAGCCGAGCTGGCGCCGCAGCAGCCCCAATCCGGCAGTTCCACCAGTTTCACCCCCAGGGTTCGGCAAACAGCCAGGGCGGAGTCCTCGAACTCCTTCGCCGTTCCTTTCAGGGAACATCCTGGATAATATGAAAATCTCAGCAATGCTTTCCTCTCAGATCACCGGGAATCCAGTGCGCCCTTTTGTGTTTTGGCAAAAATCTTGTTTATCTTTTCCCGATCCCCTATTCGGTGAGGCAACAGGGCTAGCTTGCCCTTGCGGAACATCTTCCATCCGATGAGGATGTCATCGAAAAACCGACCCGTGCGCAACTTAAACAGCCCCATCAGCCCCATCTCGAATACTCGCCCATTGGACCGGATGCTCCGCAGAAACTGGTCGTGAAAGACATGTATCTCCCGCTCTACCTCTGGGATCCTCTCCTCCAGGGCCATCTGGCGAAGAGCATCCATCACACGCGCTATATCCACCTCGTTGGGGCACCGCGTTGTGCATGTCTCACAAGAGGCGCACACCCATATGGTGGAGCATCTAAGGGCTTGCTCCCGAAAACCCATTTGTACCAATCGGATCACTTGGTGAGGCATGTAATCCATGGCAAAGACCACCGGGCACCCGGCGGAGCATTTCTTGCACTGGTAGCAGGTGCGCACATCCGCATCGCCCAGGCGTTTGACCTGATTGGCAAACTCCTTTTCGCACCGTGTGGCGTCCAGCGCAGGTGTGGGGTTCATGGTCTCTCCTTACTTGTTGATCCACAATGAATGGTATTATTCACGGCTCCGTAATGAACTCCTGCGGGTCGTTCAAAGCATAGTCGCTCAGGGGAGGTCGCTGGTCCATGTTCATGCCAGATCGATAGGCATACATCTCCAGGCAATCTTTTTCCAGTTTTTTAAGGAATGTCCGCAAATCGATGCCCATGGGACAGGCTGCCGTGCATGCCCCGCAATCCACGCACCGGCCGGCCATGTGGAATGTGCGGATGATGTGGAAGGCTATTGTGTCGGGCATAGAATCCGTGATGCCGAACCACTGCGGCTTTGTCTGCTCTGCGAAGCAATCCTTGCAGTAGCACATAGGGCACGCTTGCCTGCAGGCATTGCACCTGGTACAGCGCTCCATCTCGCTCTCCAGGTAGGCCCATCGCTCCTCGTGGGGAAGGGTGGAAAATTCCTCCACGCGCCGAAATTCCCCCTCCCGGTTTACACTGAGGTCTATCTCACCCAGCGCAACGTCTGCAATAACCGGGTTGTTCTGTGCGCAGCTCAGGCAACTGTCGGCCAGGTATTCCCGCAGGCTCAACTCCTGCTCCGCATCCACTGTCCGCACGCGAACTGCCTCTCCCTCCAGGGAACCATCCATGATTTCCTGAAAATTCAGCTTTTTTTTGACCTTGTGGAGATCCAGCACGCCCGAGCACGGCATCCCCAGAATTACCATCTCCTCTCTGGTGTACTGATTCTCCTGCAGGTGAACAACCAGGGCGCGGGTGGCGCATCCCCGGGCGACGACGCCCACCACCATGCGCTTGCGGTCCTGGGGCTTGCGGCGCTGCTGTGATTCCCTGTGCCGGAGCAAGATTCCGTGAACGAAAGTGGCCAGATTGTTGCTGCAGGTGGCGTCCCAGATCAGCCGATCAGCCTCCTCAGGGCGGTTCAAAAAGCAGGGAGTGGACACGAGCGGCATCGTTCCGGCCTCGTATCCCACTAGGACATCTATTTTCTTTTCCTCCAGCAAGCGCCGTGCCTCGCGCCGAAGCTTCTCCTCGAACTGCTTCACGATCCAGCCTCCGGTTCTGCAATCCCTTGTTTTTTCACCAGATTCCGGTAACGAACCGGGCCTATTTCGCGTACACCTCGAACCACCTCATTAACCAGGTGCTGGAACTTCTCCCCCTCGGCGGCGGAAACCCACGAGAAGCGCACCCGCTCAGGCTCGATCCCCAGGTATTCCAGAAAGCTCTTGAGCAGGGCAAATTTCCGCCGTGCGGCGTAGTTGCCCGTGAGATAGTGGCAATCGCCCGGATGACATCCCGAGACCAGAACGCCGTCGGCTCCCATATGGAGTGCCTTTACAATGAACATCGGGTTAATCCTTCCGGAACAGGGCACCCGGATCACCCTTATATTAGGCGGGTACTGCATCCGGCTGATGCCGGCCAGATCAGCCCCGGCATAACTGCACCAGTTGCAAAGGAAAGCCACGATTTTCGGTTCCCAGACAGGCTTGATGGCCTGTGTTTCGGATATGATCTGTTCGGTCATGAAAGTGTTCTTTCGCGAGAGATCAATAATCCTTCTAACATATCAAGTACTTGCTGGTTGGAAAAGCCCTTAACGTCCACTGCGTTGGAGCGGCACGAGGCCGCGCAGACGCCGCATCCCTTGCATAGCACCTCGTTGACAACTGCCACCGCCTTTTCATCATCCACCTCGATTGCGCCAAAGGGGCAGTTCATCTCGCAGAGGCGGCATGCCATGCAGCGTTCGGGGATGACGTGCGCCACCTTGCCTTCTGCCTCGATCTCATCCTTGGTCAGAACCGTGGCCGCCCGCGCCGCAGCGGCAAGGGCCTGCGCGATGGATTCCTCCATGAATTTGGGCCCGTGGGCCAGCCCGCACATAAAAACCCCCTCGGTGGCGAAATCAACGGGCCGGAGTTTCATGTGCGCCTCAAGGAAGAATCCTTCATCTGTCAATGGGATCTTCAGAAATTGGGCCAGTTCCCGGTTCTCTGGATGGGCCACCGTTGCCACGCTCAGGACGATGAAATCCGTTGGCATCTTCACAGAAAAGCCGAGCGTGGGCTCTTCAAAGCTAACTACCAGTCGATCCCCCTCCCGTTCCACTCGGGGCGGTTGTTCTTTTTCATACGGCACAAACTGTACACCCGCCTCTCGTGCCTGGTAATAATAAATCTCCTTGGTGCCGTAAGTTCGCATATCGCGATAGAGAATCAGCACCTCGGCAGTTGGGCACATCCTTTTGAGCCTAAGAGCGTTCTTGACCGCCTCGCCGCAGCAATATCGGCTGCAATAAGGGCGCTCCTCGTCGCGGGAGCCCACGCACTGGATCATGATCACGGTTTTAGACCCACGGGTAATGGCCGGGTCGCCCGCGGCAAGTCGCTCTTCCAGTTCCAGTTGAGTAAGTATCCTCTCATCTTTTCCGCGCAGGAACTGGTCAGTTTCAAGTTCATGGGCACCGGTTGCCACTATGACCACCCCGTGCTCCGCATCTTCTTTGATGCCCTCCGCCTTTTCTAATGTTGTCTTAAAGTTCCCTACAAATCCCAATATATTTGAGATCTCAGTTCCCATGTGAACCTGAATTTTCTCGTGCTTGAGCACCTGGTGTTTAAGATCATCAAGGAAGGGCCTCACATCTTCCAGCTCCAGAGTATAAGCCAGCCTGCGGAAGTTGCCGCCCAGCTCATTCTCCCTTTCCACCAGGTGAGTTGTGAATCCCTGGCGGGCCAAGCTCAGAGCAGAGGTCATCCCCGCCACCCCACCGCCTATGACCAAGGCCATGGGCGTAACAGGTAGCTTGGCGGTGGCCAGTGGCTGGAGGTGCCGTGCCTTGTAAACGGCCATACGGATCAGATCCTTGGCTTTTTCCGTCGCCTTCTCGGGCTGATCCATGTGCACCCAACTATCCTGGTCTCGAATATTGGCCATCTCGAACAGGTAAGGGTTCAAGCCCGCCTCGCGCAGGGTTTCCTGGAACAGGGGCTCGTGGGTGCGGGGTGAGCAGGATGCAACCACTACCCGGTTCAATTGGTGCTGGCGTATGATTTCGCGTATTCTTTCTTGGAAGTCTTGAGAGCAGGTATACAGGCCATCTGTGGCGAACACCACACGGGGCAGGCTTTGGGCATACTCGGCCACGGCGGGCACATCCACCACACCGCCGATGTTGATGCCGCAGTGGCAAACGAAGACGCCTATGCGCTCCGGCTCGCCGCGGATGTCCCGCTCCATGGGAATATCTTTACTCTTAACCAGTGTCTTGCGGGCCGGAGCCAGAATCTCCGCCACTCGGGATGCCACGGCAGTGGCCTGCATTACCGTCTCGGGAATATCCTTGGGCCCGGCGAACACACCAGCTGCGAATATCCCCGGCCGGGTAGTATCCATGGGCGTCAACGGGCTTGTCTTGCAGAAGCCGTGCTCGTCGAGTTCCACCCCAATCCTGCGGCTCATCTCCCTGAGCCGCTCTGGAGTGCGAAATCCAACGGAGAGGACCACCAGGTCGAAAATTTCCTCCGACACACTGCCATTCCCGTTTACGTAACGAAGAAGCAGGTCATTGCCCGGTTGTATCTCCTTCACGGAGGATACCATGCACCGTATATAGCGGACGCCATATTGCCGAATGGCTCGTTCATAGTACTGGTCGAATCCCTTGCCGTGGGCTCGAATGTCCATGTAGAAGATAGTTGGTTCGATGGATGAAAGGTGCTCCTTGGCGATCATGGCTTCCTTGGTTGCATACATGCAGCAGGCCGAGGAGCAATAGTGGATGCCGCGCGAAGGGTCCCTGGAGCCCACGCACTGGATAAAGGCTATCTTCCCGGGCTCTTTTTTATCCAGGGGCCGCTGGATATGGCCCCCGAACGGTCCCGAGGCGCTGAGTATCCTTTCGAACTCGATGCTGGTCACTACATTGGGATATACACCATACCCATATTCACCCTTTAGTCTGGCGTTGAAGACCTCATATCCGGGCGCCATGATTATCGCGCCCACGCGTACCACCTCGTCCTCCTCCCGATCGGTGTAGCTTACGGCACCAGCCGGGCAGACCCTGGCGCACAGTCCGCAGCCAATGCACCGGTCGGAGTCGATGGCATATGCCAGAGGAACAGCCTGCGGGTAATCGATGTAGACAGCAGCGCGCATGCTGAGGCCTCGATTGAAAGTATCGATGGCGGAGATAGGGCAATGGGATGCGCAAATCCCGCATCCGGTGCACCTATCCACATCGATATATCGGGGCTTGCGACGGATGGTCACGGAAAAATCTCCAGCCTCCCCATCCGCACCCATTACCTCAGCGTTCGTGACGGTGCGTATATTCAGATGCTTGCCGCAATCCACCAGCTTGGGCGAGAGGATGCACATGGAGCAATCGTTGGTGGGAAAAGTCTTGTCCAGTTGGGGCATCACGCCACCGATGGAAGGCGAACTTTCCACAAGGTGAACGAAGAACCCCGATTCCGCCAGATCCAGGGCTGCTTGAATGCCACCGATACCTCCCCCCACCACCATGACGGATCCGATTTTGCTTTTACAATGCTCGTTCATATCAAGTGAGTTATTTTTTATATGCTTTCCGCTATGAACCGTGGAAGCCCATTAATCGAGGAATGGTGGCATATCTTGCCCTCTTTTTCAAGAAGGGTAATAATTTCAGACACGCGCCTCAGATCCTCTTTCGACTCCTCGGCCAGTTCCAAGGAGGTTCTCGGCAACTGCTTCATGAGAAGGAGCAATCGCGCCCGTAAAAATGTATCTCGCACCACTTCATCCAGCGCCCTGCTGTATTCTTCTTCAGAGAGGATGCGGCCGAAAACATTTCCCGTTTTCTTAAGATCGTAGCCCACTCCCATCATCCACCGCAGCTTCTCAGCTTCGGCGGCCATGAGGGCGGCCCTCAGTGAGAGGGCGACATCGCCGTTGGGCACGGGGTGTCCCAGGGGGATCAGGGTGCGAGCGAAATCCTCCACCTCCCTGGCAAATCCCTTTCCATCGGCCGCGTCAAGCCCGATCAGCCGTACCCGGCGAGGCTCCATGCCGCACAATGCAAGAAGCCGCTGTGCGCAATCCACTCGTGCCCGGGCCATGATATTGCCACTGACATAGTGGCACCTTTCACGCTGGCATCCTGCCAGGAGTACACCGTGTGCATGGTGGAGGAAAGGCTCGAGCAGATCGCCCGGGTCCAATTGCCCTACACAGCGGACCTCAACCACACGGATGCCGGCGGGCAGAGGGATTCCCAGTCTCCCGGCCTGATCGGCGCTGGAGTATCCTCCCCACTCGCAGCAGTATGCTAAAAATCTTAACTGTTCTTCCATGTTTATAGTGGGTTTCAGTGTTCCGAACCGTACGATGATCCAATGGACAACCGTGCAGGTGCATTCATATTGCAGTATCCAGAGCCCTGATCTGGGCTCTGAGTTGTTCGTCTGTATGGTTGTGGAGTACTATGGCCAAGGCGGGGCAACCGGCGCTGCATATGCCGCAGCCCCGGCACGCCGCCGCTGAAATAAATGCCTTTTGCTCGTTATCCACCGATGTCAACGCCGCAGCATTAAACGGACATACGTCCACGCAAAGCCCACATCCGATGCATCGCTGGATATCCACGGCGGCCCTCACCGACTCCGGCGCATCTGCCTCCTCATCGAGCCATTGCGCCATCCTAGCGGCCGCCTCCATGGCTTGCCGCGCGGCTTCTGATGCGCTGCAAGGCCAGTGGGCTGCGCCGATCACCGCTGCGCCCGGGATCACAGGCCACTCGGGCTTCAATTTGACCTGCCGCTCCACCACAAAGCCCTGGGCATCAACCGGCAGGCCCATCATGCCAGCCAGCCGTCGGGTCTCATCCACCGGGACCATGGGCGTCACCGGCACTACAAGGTCGCATGATATTTCGTCTTCCATTCCATCAGCCCTTCGGAAGACCACGGCATTTTCGCGGAGTCTAGGCGGGATGGCCTGGTCGTAGCGAACGAACCTGACCCCTTCGCGGAGAGCATCCCGGATGTCCTTGGGGTTCATGCAGTTCACTGAAAGGTCTCTGTACAGAAGTGTAACATCACATGCCGGATCATTTTTCCGGAGGAGACGGGCATTTTTGACCGCGGCCATGCAGCAGAACCGCGCGCAGTAAGGCCGTTGGTCGCACCGCGCCCCGGCGCACAGGACCATGACAACCCGCCTGGCCTCCGGTTTTCCTCCCCGCAGCATCCCCTCCAGATCCAGAATTGAGACCACGCCCGGGCCGTCCCACCCTTCCAGCTCTGAGGGCAATAGCAGGCGAGCTCCGGTGGCGAGCAGGACCAGGGTTGCGTCCACAGCCTCAGCCCCGTTGCCGCCAGACTGCAGATAGAGCCTGAACCCAATGGGCGTTCTCTCAATTCGGTCAATATTCACTCCGGTGCGTAGGTCGACACTGGAATCTTGGCGGATGGCATCAAGCTTTTTCTGTATCTGGCCCACAGAATCGTCACCGGAAGGATAGAGTTTAAATAACTTGCCGAGAAGTCCTCCAGCTTGATTCTCTTTCTCCAGGATGGTAACATGGAAACCATGCGTGGCCAGGTCCCCCGCCGCTATCAGGCCGGAGATGCCTGCCCCAACCACGGCGGCCGTACGGGAGATGGGCTTCCATGTAGAGCTGTATGGCTTCCATGCCGTGCTCCGGGCTACACCCATGCGCAGTAGATCAAGAGCTTTTTCATGCACTGCCGGGCCACCCTGCCGATGGGCCCAAGCGCAGTGTTCCCGGAGGTTCACCATTTCAAAGCCCGCCGGATGTATTTCAAGCTCTTTCAGGATTTTTCGAAAGTGAGGTCGATGGGTCCGCGGCGTGCATCCGGCCAGCACAACCCGGTCGATGCCGTGCGTTCGAACTGCCTGCTTCAATGAGGCTAATCCCTGCCCCACGCAGGGATAAGCATCCACTTGGACATGGATGACTCCCGGCATCAGGGCCACCTCTTCCGCCATGCGGGAGAGGTCCAGGACGGCTCCGATGCTGCCACCGCATCGACAGAGGAACACGCCCACCCGCGGGGATACATCCAAACCAGGATTAGCGCTCTGGGATATCATATCGCTCCTCCCTCCTCCCGCGGTAATTCAGGCAATTCGACAAAAATCGGCTCCATCCCATACTCACCGCACAGCCTGCATGGGGTATGGTCGTCCGGATGGGCATGTTGATGGACAGATTCGGCCGGCTCAATTTCCTCCAGCTTGATGCAGTTGGTGGGGCATATGGTTACGCAGGTAGCGCAGCCAATGCATGCGTTGGATCGAGTGCGAAACGGCGTTGTCATTTCTCTTGCCGTGCCGCGCTGCGAAAGGGTGATGGCGCCTACGCCCACGATTTCCTCGCAAGCCCTGACGCACAAGCCGCAAAGTATGCACTCGTCATCCTGCCGGGTGAACCGGGGGGTCGTAACACCCAAGGAGGCCGCCATTTCTTGCACGGCAGCGTTCCCGGGACAGCGGGCGAGCAACAGCTCTGCGATTATCTTCCGCGTCTGGAGCACCTCCAAGCTGTCGGTGCGAACCGAAAGCCCTTCCTCCACCGGATATAAGCAAGACACCACCACACGCCTTCGGCCTCCTCTTTCAACCTCCACCAGGCAAAGGCGGCAGGCGCCGTACGACTCCACCACGGGGTGATAGCACAGGTTGGGAATATGGATGCCGTTCTCCATAGCTACTTCCAGAACCGTGGAGCCCTCCAGCGCATCGTATTCCCGGCCGTCGATAGTAATCCTAATTTTATTTTCCTCCGTCATTGCCACATAAACGCTATTTTTTATTTTATTTATTTGTTTTTTATTTATGGAGAAAAAACTTTTTGTAAAAAGTTTTTTCTCCATACCTCTTTTTCAAAAACTTTTAAATTTTTGGTGGTTAAAATTGAAGTTTTTGGAAGGGAACTTAGGGTAAACTTTTTTACAAAAAGGTTTACTCAAATTAAAATCCCCCAAACAAATATCTCATCTGATTTTTTATTTCATTGAATTTTCACCGCTCCGAACTTGCAGCTATCCATGCATATGCCGCACTTGATGCACAGCGTGGAATCGATTTTGTGAGGTTTTTTGCGTTCTCCACTGACGGCCTGTACCGGGCAATTGCGGGCGCACACCGTGCAGCCTGTACATGAATCAGGGTCGATGGAATATGTGATGAGCTCCTTACACGTCTTTCCCGGACATCGGCGCTCACCGATGTGGACCTCATACTCATCTCGGAAGTATTGCAGCGTGCTCAGAACCGGGTTAGGTGCCGTTCCGCCCAGGGCACAGAGCGATCCTAGCTGGACAGCCTTTGCCAACTCCTCTAAAAGTTTTATGTCCCCCTCCTTCCCTTCCCCACGGGTGAGGGTATTAAGAATGTCCAGCATGGCCCGGATTCCTTCCCTGCAGGGGGTGCATTTACCGCAGGATTCATCCTGCAGAAAGTTGAGGAAGTATCTGGCCACGTCCACCATACAGCTTTCCTCGTCCATCACGATCATTCCGCCAGAGCCCATCATGGAGCCGTGGCGCGTGAGCTCGTCGAAATCCACGTGCAGCTCGAGCAGGGAATCCGGGAGGCATCCACCTGAAGGACCGCCGGTCTGGACTGCCTTGAATTGCTTACCATTTTGAATGCCCCCGCCGATATCATAGATGATCTGCCGCAAGGTCATGCCCATGGGGACTTCCACCAAGCCGTTGTTGTTGACCTTCCCCACAAGGGAAAAGACTTTGGTTCCGGGACTGCCCTCAGTGCCGATGGACCGATACCATTCCGCACCTTTATTGATGATCCATGGCACGTTTGCCCACGTCTCCACATTGTTTAGGTTGGTTGGTTTGCCCCAGAGGCCACGCTCCACGGTATGGATGTACTTGGCTCGCGGCTCTCCCGCCTCCCCTTCCAGGGAGGCCATCAACGCCGATGACTCCCCGCAAACAAAGGCACCACCGCCCCGGTTGATTTCGATGTCGAAAGAGAAGCCAGTGCCGAAAATATCCTTTCCCAAGAAGCCCAACTGGCGGGCCTGGTCGATGGCGCGGCGGAGGTTCTTGACTGCCAGAGGATATTCAAGGCGGACATAAATGTAACCATGGTTGGAGCCGATGGCATAGGCCCCTATGACCATTCCCTCCAGGACACTGTGCGGATTCCCCTCCATGATGCTGCGATCCATGAAGGCGCCGGGATCCCCTTCATCCCCGTTGCACACAACGTAGCGGACATCGCCTGGGGCGTTCCGGCAAGAGCGCCACTTTCGCCCAGCAGGAAAACCTCCCCCGCCTCGGCCTCGAAGACCCGAGAGCTCCACGACATCAACAACTTCTTCAGGCGACATTTCAAGCACAGCTCTGGCCAGTGCGGTGTACCCGCCATGAGCTATGTAATCCTCAATGGAATTGGGATCGATCAACCCGTTAAGACCCAGAACCAGGCGGTTTTGCCACTTGTAGAAGGGAACTTCTTCATAATTAACGATGGGCTGATCCGTAGCGGGGTCCCGATATAGAAGCCTATCCACGATCTGCCCCTTGAGCAATGTCTCCCCGACGATTTCTTTGACATCGCTCTTCTGGACGTGCTGGTAAAAAATTCTTTGTGGATGAATAACAACCAGGGGTCCTCGCTGGCAAAAGCCGTGGCACCCTGTGGTTCGCGTAACCACCCTGGTGTCCAAGGCAGCTTTTTTGATTTCCCGCTCAAACGTCTCGGCCACGCTGCGGCTTCCGTTGGCCAGGCAACCCGTGCCGCAGCATACGGTCACGACAACGTCCTCTCTGCTACGCTTTTTCAGCAGAGATTCTCTCAGGCTTTCGAGTTGCTGCACTTTTCTGATTTTTTCCATTCTTGTATTCCGGCGAGGTTCATTTATTTCATTTATATTTCTTGAGTGCCTTGGCCAGACCGGAGGGTGTGGCTCCGCCGTGGTAGTCCTCGTTCACGACCACCACCGGCGCAAGCGCGCATGCTCCAACGCAGTTGACCGTTGTGAGGGTGAAGCGGAGATCTTCCGTCGTTCCGCCTCTCTGGATTCCCAGGTCTCTCTCCAGCCCTTCCAGTATGCGCGTGCTTCTCTTTAGGTGGCACGCTGTCCCCCGGCATACCTTGATCTCGTGCCGCCCCCTCGGTAGAAGGCTGAAAGACTTGTAAAAAGTTGACACCTTATAAACACGACTCAGAGAGATTCCCAGACGACTGGCCACTATCTGAAGGACCTCAGGAGGCAAATAATTATAATGCGCCTGAATGTCCTGGAGGATGGTAATAAGCGCCTCGCGACGCTCGCCGTGACGTTCTATAATATCCTCCACCCGGGAGAGGTTCCAATCCAATGCGGCTGCTCCTTGCATGTAAATTTTCCCTCTCTTAATAATCGTAAAAAAGGTCTGTCTTGATTAGCTTTTATATGTTGGGTAAATGGCAGTGTGATTGAGCCAGGGCCATTTTTCTTGTCTTACTTAGTCAAGTAAGGTAAAAGGCCCTTTAAAACTGTGATGGGTAATACCGATACGATGACTGTTACGGAGGGGTATCAATCCCATCAGACCTGCTCACCCAGTCCCTTAACAATGGCTATTAGGGGATCTTTAAATTAACCTCAACCTGGGGTACCTCGGACAGTTGCATTGGCTCTATTTTTTTTAAACTCCACAAGCTTTCAATGTCAAGAGGTTTCACACCTTTTAAAATCAATACGAAGAAAAATCTTTTTTTAGCTTTACCTAAAAATTGGAGAACTTTCTACATTCTGGGTACCATTAAGGATCAACGAATTATCAGATCAAATTTAGAAATATAAGATCATGGTTCTTTAATTGATCATGGAATTCTTTTCTTACAAGAACACTTCCAATTCGATTAATATGACATTTCTTGACGAACAATTTGAGGTAAAATTTTTTTGTTGACAATATGTTTTTTCCGTCATGGTATAAACTTACGCCAGTTAACAGAAAGCTAGAATATTATTGTGACTGCCTTTGTGGGAGCATTTTTCATCGAGAGAGCGCCATGAACAGAGGAGTCAAAAATGCCCTATTTTCTCGTGATGGGAAGATGGGGTTTTTTATTTTTAGATAACAAAATAACTCTGCTGTGTTAATTTTATGAAATCATAACAGGAATTATGATTCACGTTATGCTCTTTTCAACTGACCAGCACCTGCAGGCCCAAAGAATAGAGCAAAATCATTCCCACAATGTGGAAATTTCCCCTCTGAAAGCCATATTGGTGCGTATTTGGGGAAAATGGTAAATATCTTAACCGGATTCTACTGATTTCAAAGCCAATTTCCGTATTCTGGTTATTCCTGAATAAAAAAGAGGTTAACATCTTGTGGCTAACCCCTTAATATCATTGGTATGCCCAGGAGGATTCGAACCTCCAACCTACGGGTCCGTAGTCCAAAGAAAACTATTTTTACCGATTTTCACCTAGTGATACCAAAAAAGCTCTTTGTTAATAATATCAAGGGATTGCCTTTTCATTTATTGCTTCCGAATGCTATTGATTGAGACTGCTATTAGCCACCAATATGGACACCAATGGACACCTATCGATTTGGCCTAACTGATTTTAATTCTATGATATATGGAACAAAATCATTGACAGATAAATGTGGTTGATTGTAAAAGTGTGAATATATTGACATGACCTGTAAACCGTCTATCTGAGATTAACCCCATAATTAATAGTTAAAGGGAAAGGCGATGGGTTGGGTTGAAGAAATATCTAGCCTCACTCTCGGATTAGAGAGAAGTGGGATTATTGTTGGGCATGAAGATCCAGCCTTTGTGGTCTGCCCAGACGATCAGCAAGGTAGATCTCACTGCTTGGTGGTGGGGTAAGCACATGAAAATATTTTGCCCGAAGTGCAAAGCCGCTGGTAATATCTCAGATGAAAAGATTCAGGACAAGCCAATTAATATTAAGTGTCCGAAGTGCAAGAATATTTTTCTTTTTGAACCGCCATTCCTGATAGAAATGGATTTTGATGCTGAAACTATAAGCGGAAAAGAACATTCAGCTATAAGAGTGCAACCTGCGACTCCCACATATGTATGAGATTATCTACTGCCCTTGTTCTCTTGCATTGCGATCTTAAAGGGGTTATCCATTGACCATGCAGGTGATAAAACGTAAAAGCGCTATCATCATAGGAATCATTCTCATCTCTATGTCTCAAGGAAGCGATTTTTCGTGTAACTTTTGCAATGCTTTTAAGCTATCGGACGATGAAATAATCACGGCCGATGACACATCCCTGGACCATAACTGCAATTCGAGCCTAGCCCCGGATGAACAGTTCAACTGGGATGAGCCGACTTTGACGATTCCAGAACAGACAGAGCCTGGAGACTACAACATTGGAATCTTGGTGGACCATGATAATGTAGTTCCCGAATCGAATGGATACAACAAATATGTGAGCTCTCTGATAGAGGCAGGGTCTCTTAGAACACCTCCTCCTGCTCCCATTGCACAGGATCCGGGTGATAGTGTATCCTTCGGGGAATCCTACACGGTGAGCTGGAGCAGCGTGGAGCACGCCACGCAGTATGTCATTCGGGAGGCGACATCACCGGACTTCACCAGCCCTATTACCTATTATGAAACTGGAACCAGCCTTACTTTCGCTCACAACGTCACTTCGAGGACCACGTTTTATTACCGTGTGGCTGCGCATTATTTTTATGATTGCGAAATTGTTGATGGATGTTTAACCCAATGGAGCACCACGGTGGACATGGTGGTGGAGCCGTTGCCCGGATTTATTCAAGGTTTTGTGCGCGATGTCAACACCGGTGCACCCATTGCCGGTTCGACGGTGGTGCTTGATAACTCTCAACAGCAAAGCGCCGCCACCGATATCAGCGGTGCCTTCATGTTCGAGGAGGTGGCCCCTGGCACATACACGCTCACGGCATCCGCCTCCAACTACGATGAAGCAAGCCAGGAAGTCGAGGTAGCTGCCAACCAGACCAGCACCGTGGTATTTTCCCTTGTGCCCACAATATTTAGCTTGACGGCCGCGGTCTCCCCTACCAATCCCGCTCCTGGCCAGAGCGTGACGCTCACCGCCCTGGTCTCTGACCCTGGGGGAGCGCGAGTTATCGTCGACGTCACTGCCGACCTCTCGCCCATAGGTCTTTCTGAAAGGACGGCTCTGACGAGAAGCAACGATATCTGGTCCGTGTCTTTCACTATTCCCGCTGATGCTCCGCTGGGACGATCCGTGCTGCTAATAAGGGCATGGGATTCAAGCGGAACCTCAGTGAGCAATCATGTATCACTGGAGATATCGGCTGAATTCAGCGGAATGGTGACGGCGGCTCGACCGCAAACGCACACTTTTGAGAACCTGGTACCAGGCCAGACGCTGATATTACAGTTCGGCTCCTATGGCGGATCGAGACTGCTCCGACTGGCATGCACGACGCAGATGACGGTAGAAGGTCCCGACGGCTCTTTGCACGGCCCTTATATTATTTCCGAAGACGGAGAGGCAGTCATCGAGGACGCCGCAGCGGGGCCCTGGACCACTGAGATTGAGACCGCATGCCCTCTTCCTGCGCGTTACTCTTTCAGAGTTGGCGGGAGCGGAACAGGAGTGGTGGCCGGAGTGGTGAAGAACCGCAGAGGCCGTATGCTTTCAGGCGTCACGGTAGCCTCCAGCAATGGAGGGATTGCCCTGACGCTTAACGGTTATTTCGTCATGGTCGTTCCTGCGGGAGTCCACACCCTGACCGTTGACGCGGGCTTCATATCGCAGGATTCCTCAACGGCCACCGTTGAGGCGGGATCAACGGCAAATGTTTCCTTCGAGGTGGATCAGACGCTGCCTGCCATCTGGTTAGAGCTGGACAGGACCGACTACAGACCAGGCGATACGCCAATGATAAAGGCCTCGCTGTACACCGGGACATCCCAGAACGTGGTGGACGCCTTTGTGGTGCTGCAAGCGCCGGATGGGACGTATTACCACTATGGCTCACGAGACTTGGCCACCTGTCCCACGGTGGAGTCCTATGAGGTTACAGACTTTGAAAACGTGGAAGTGCCGGGCCACAGCATTACCGAGGACATGGCACAAGGAACGTGGACATACTATGGCGCATTTACCATTCCCGGTACGTGGGAGCTGGTGGGTGACATCTGTGCTGCGCCTTTCCAGGTACTTCCTTCGCCTTTTCGAGTATTACCTTAATGATCTTAAATTTTGCCTGCTTTGAAAGGTTGGCTTTTATAGTATCTAGGGGGAAATCAGGAAGGGTTCATCTGTTAACCGGCTGGCTCTTCCTGTTTTTCTTTGCGTTCGGCCGTATGTGGTCTTTCTTTTTTTTCTTTTCCCCCCAGAGGCTTCGGCTCAAATGTCCAGGCCACCAAGATGCTCAACTCATAAAGGATGAGCAGTGGTCCCGCCATCATCAACTGGGTGATAACGTCCGGAGGGGTCAGAATGGCCCCAACCACAAAAATGAGTAAAATCGCATACCTGCGGTTCCGGGTCATAAACTTGTGGGTAATCAGACCCATTTTTGCAAGAAAAAGCGTCAAAATGGGAAGCTCGAAAATCAATCCGAAGGCAAGCAGCAATTTGGCACTCAGAGAAAGATATTCTTTCACCGAGGGGAGCGGCTTGATAATGTCAGAAGCATAGCTAAGAAAAAATTTAAACCCAATAGGAAAAACAATAAAGTATCCGAACAAAGCCCCTCCGATGAAAAACAGGGAGGAGAACAGGACAAACGGCAATACAGGCCGCCGCTCTTTGGGGTAAAGCCCGGGCGCCACGAACATCCACATCTGGTAGAGGATAAAGGGAACGGCAAGGAAAGTGCCCGAAATGAAGGCCGTTTTAAGATAGGTAAAAAAAGCCTCGGGAAGCCCGGTGAACACCATGGTGCTCCCTTCGGGCAGAGACTTGACAAGTGGTATCATCAGGTAGCCGAAAATCCGCTCGGAAAACTGATAAGAGATCAGGAACCCGATACCAACTGCGATGAAGCACTTGACCAGCCGACTGCGAAGCTCCGTAAGATGCTCTGTCAGGGGAAGCCGCTTCTCATCCATCGAGCGCCTCTCCCGCGCTTTTTCCTTTCACCGCTCCGGTGCCGGAATCTGTTTTTTCCTTCTCTGTCGTCACCTCTTCCCGGGGTGTTGATGTTCCCTCGTCTAATGTGTTCCCTTCCTCCACCTTGTGGGCAATGACCTCATTGACGGCCTCTTCTGGCTGATCGGCGGTGAACCCCATTTCGGCGTCCTTTTCGATGTCCTCTTCTGTGGAATCGTCTATTTCCGAGGCTTCATCTTCTATATACTTCTCAAGGTCTGATCTGAAATGAGACACATGGCTTTCGAGGTCGATACTCTCTCTCAACTCGCCGGTCAGATCGTCCCGGGCCTTCCGCAGAACAGCCATTCCCTTGCCAAGCATTCGTGCAATCTCGGGCAGTTGTTTGGGACCAATGACTATAAGCGCGATGATGAGGATCACGATCATCTCGGGCGTCCCGATGCCGAACATGAAAAATTCTCCTTAATTAACGTCTCTTCGCGTAGGGGCGGGGTTTATCCCCATAAGCGCTTACTTAAGAAAAGATTTTTAATTGCAAAATGAAAAATTAGCAATTAAGCATTTAACATTAAAGGAAAAAGGATTTTTTTCATAACCTCCATCCTTCAGCCTTTTTCCTGCATCATTTAATCTTTATCCTTTAATCTTTCTCCTTATTAATTGCTAATTTTGCAATGATTCTTTGCCAGTTTCACATTAAGTGAGAGCTAATGGGGATAAACCCCTCACCTACAATATTATGAAAGGCGGAGTTTATTGGAAATTCGAACAGCGACCCAATAACTTTCTTTATCATGAAGTACTTGCCTTGGCAAGGAAAATAGTAGCATTGGCCCTTCCTGGGAGAATCCATGGGCTGTAGACAGCAGTTCCGCAACAAAGAAAATTTCCTATCGTAAACCTACCTGAATTCCAACCGTTATTACCTTGGAGTCCAAAGAGGCAAATTCGCATTGGAGTTCACGGTTGATTTTTTCTTTTAATCTGATATTATTGTTTATATCAGAAAATGAAAGGATGAGACCATGCGCCATCGCAGCCACATTCCCGCCGGGGAGAGAGCGGTTCGGTCCCGCCTGGCTCAGCTGATCGCATAGTCAACCTTTTTTGCGCGGTGCACTGGAGACCATGTCCCGCACCTGCGGCAAGCAGGGATGCAAGTGCACCCGGGGAGACCGGCATCTCTCCTTGTAACTCTCCATTCGAGTGGGTCGGCAGCGCAAGATGATCTATGTCCCCACCGGCTGGCAGGAGGCGGTCCGCTCGTGGGTGGAGAGCTCCCGTGAGGCCGACAGGCTTATGGAACAGCTCTTTCGGGCATGTTTGGATGGCTTCTTGAAAGAAAAGCAGCTCGCAAAAGAAAGCAAGAGGGAGATGATGGCCCAATTCTGCCGCTACATTGAGAAGCTCTTCCACTTCAACAAGGCGCTCTGCGCCCTTGAGTATCCCCGGCGCACCGTCTTGCTGTGGGAGGATGAGGGCTTTAGCTGCGAGGGGAGTCAAACTACTCTGCGCGTGCTGCTGCAGAGTTTTTATCACCGCAATCTCAATCCACAACGCCGGGTACACTTCACCCTCATCGGCATCGCTGCTCAGCTCTATCTCGGCTTTGCTGATTCGGGCCCGGCCCCTTCGGTCGCTCATGACCCAAGAGCTCCGCCGCTCTGATCCCCTCAAGGGTGCGCCTCTCAGTGGATTTAAACACAACCTCTTCTCGAGGTAAACGAGGTGGTTTTCCCCTCAGCCCCCAGCACATCTTTTTGCGTAAAAAAATCAGCTGCGAAATTGCCCTCCACCCAGTCGGAAATAAACGTTTTGCGTAAGTCCCTGTCAAATCTGACAATAATCCGAGCTCTAACACCCGATAAATACAAAAAGTTTCATAGAGTGGTTTTTATTAATTCGCTTTAAGGTTAATCATTTGACATAATATTACATTATCATCACAATTTTCAATCCACTTTGTCTAATATATTCTACTTCTAAATTTCATTACTTAGAAAACAGTCATGACCCTTACGGGTCGCCAACAACTATGAAAATTGGTATAATCCACTATGGTTAGGAATTGGGGTCGATGTTATATTGGCGGATATAACCCCGCTAGAAAAGTGACCCGGCTGGGAAGTACGCTAAGCAAATTCTTGTAATTTGAGCCGGCTTTCCTAACCACGCCCCTGACCTGGGCAGGGGCAAATCTTATTTTCTAAGCAAATAACTTGTGGCACGGCCTTCCAGGCCGTGAATAATCACGGGCAAGATGCCCGTGCCACGATATTTTCATGGTCCGAGGGTGCAGCCCCCTGCATGAAAATTAGTTTGGAATGGATTCCTTTTCTATTTCACAAATAACGATTAAAGACAAAATATGATAATTTTTTATACGCTGTCACCGACAGCTCAAATCAGCCTCCTCAGCATCCCAGCTTTCCATCCCGGGCCAACTCCTCCAGGAACCTGAGGAACTCATCCTCAGTCATACTATTCGGATCGAAGGGTTTTTCTCCCAGCTCCTTTTCCTGCTCAATTTCAGGCTTCTTGTCAGCTTCTTTTTCCATATTTTCAATCCATTGTAGCATTTGGAATATCTCTTGTATGGCCTATGAAGGTAATAAACAGGTTGGATAATATACCTTCAGTCCTGTTTCACCGATCCAATACAGAATTGCCTTTATGCTGGCATTCTTTAGTATAATTCGGATTCCGGCACTGCCAATAGCATTAAAAATAAGGTCTTGACACTATTACCTCTTTCTCAGTATTCTTTTCATTGTTGTTTACATCCATTTGCCATTCTCTGGATACCCTAACGCATCCCTGCTGAGCAATCGGGTGCTGAATTATTTCTGGACGAAAAGGGTGCAGTGCCATGTCCATTCTGAAATCCATTGCGTATTACTTCAAAGAGTCTCAAAACCCGCTGCAATGGCTCCATGCGATGATGTATGGCATGACAGTCACTTATATCCGGTTTTTGGATAGGCTTCTGGCCTATGCCCCTCAGTTCATCCGGAATCATGTCCAGGATACCTACCACAGCAAATTATTACGGCTGGAAGATGCCAAAAAGCTTCTTATGGTGGAGCAGGACATGACGGCCAGAAATCTCGAGCAGGTTCTTCCGTTTACCCATGCAAGGGACCTGGTAATTCGAAATCCATACAACATCGTCGTTTACCAGTGCGCATGCCGCGCCCAGCAGAAGAACCCCTGCCAGCCCACGGATGTGTGCCTCATTGTGGGAGAGCCCTTTGCCGATATGGTCCGCCTGCTCCATCCTCTGCGCACCAGGAGGATCACCCAGCAGGAGGCGGTCGATATTTTGCAGGCAGAACACGAGAGGGGCCATTTCCATACGGCGTGGTTCAAGACGGCCATGCTCAACAGGTTTTACGCTATCTGCAACTGTTGCAAATGCTGCTGCATGGGGATGAAATTCCTGCGCGAATATCAAGTGCAATTCATCCTCCCGTCTGGCTATCTCGCCCGAGTGTCCGATGCTTGCCGGGGTTGCGGCCGGTGTGCAGCAGATTGTCCCTTTGATGCCATTGAGATGGTAATAACGCAAGTGGAAGGGAAACGCCTGAAAAGGGCCCGAGTCCTTAGAGATAAGTGTTACGGCTGCGGCGTGTGTGAGCTCCGGTGCGAGGAGGATAACATCTCCCTTGTTCTGGATTCTTCAAAAGGCGTTCCGCTGGACATACGAGCGCTGGCTTGAGGGCGGAATTACACGCTTCAACGCTTGCATGCCTGAGTGAGATAACATCTTTATTCAAACTAGTGATTTATGGCGCCGGTGGCGGCATGAGCAATTAAGAATTAAGAGGAAAGGTGGTAGGCCATGGCAATTTCAGGAAAATACGGCAAGGTGGATATCCCGGGGATCGGGGCTGATGAGCCAGTTTTTATCCTCAGGGCTCAGGACAGGCTTGCTCAGGGGATGGTAGAGATTTATCGAGTGCTGGTGGAGTCTCACGGGTGCAAGATGAAAAGCTCCCTACAGGATGAGATCGACCGCTTTCGCAACTGGAAAGGAAACAAAAAAATGCCGGATTGAGGCATTTCTCTTTCAGGTTGTGAACTTATTATAAGGCTTGGGAGCATAAAAAAGGGGGATTTTCCAGCGATGCAATCTTATCCCGGCATGGATGGGGGTCACTTTCACTTCAAGGAAACCCCGTTTTCAACCATGATAATTTCAACTGTTCGGCGGGGGAGACTCTAAATTGTTAAGCGACGAGTCATTATTAATTGAAGCAGATTTCCCTCAATTCGTTCGGAAGGCGGCCCCCATGAGTTTTTGCTTGCTATTAGAGAATTTTTTCTGGTGAATTAATTCATACTTGGGGATTAATAAACTTCTAGAGGCCAAAAATATTTTTTGAGCCCAAGGAAGGTTTTACTTGCGAGGGTAGGCAGATGCGTTTTGGTGAATATCTGGTCAGTCGGGGCAAAATCGGGGAGAAAGAGATTTTGGAAGCGGTTGCCCAGCAGAGAAGCTATCACAAGGTTATCGGGCAACTGGCCATAGAGATGAACCTGCTGAGTCCTCGCGATGTTGCGCGCATTCGCGGGATCCAGCGGGAGAAAGGTACGAAGTTCGGGGACATAGCCATCAACTTGAACTTGCTCTCCCCCGAGCAGGTGGAATCGTTATTGAAAATCCAGAAGAACAATCATCAATTTCTTGGCAAAATACTGGTTACCCAGGGGCGAATGACACCAGAAGAACTGGTTGGAGAGCTGAGGAAATTCAGCGCCGTCAAGAAGTTACGAAAAAAGGGGGAACCAAGGGTTATCTTGGTGGCATCAGCTAACGCTGTAACCCGGCAGACTATGTTAGAGGATTTTGATCCAGCAGATTATCGAGTGCTGGAGGCCTGGGATGGAGAAAAAACCATTGATATGGCTCGGGAACTCAAGCCGGAATTGATCGTTATGGACCGAGAGTTGCCTGTACCTGGAGGATATGAGGTTTGTAGGCTGCTAAGGGAAGTGCCGGACACCCGCTACATTCCGGTTTTGATGCTGGTGCGGCACACGGAGGAAGTAGACTCAGCTTTGGGCTTTGAAGTGGGTGTGGTTGATCAGTTTCTTTACCCATTTCGCAAGGGGAGCCTAAAGCAATTCGTGCACAAGCTTCTGGAATTGCATGAGACGACAAAAGAGCATCTGCTTCTCATCGTAGATGATAACCCCATGACGCGCCATTCCCTTAAATACCTTCTCCTCCGCGAGAGCTTCGATGTCATCGATCTGGAGACTGCTGACGATGTTTTGCAGAATGTTACCGAAGAAGTGGACTGCATCGTCTTCGCCGTGGAGCCGCCCAACGAGAGAGGCTTACGGGTGGTCAGGGAGATTCGCGAGCGCCAAGTGGCAGATCATGTTCCCATTGTATTCATAATAACAGAAGAAATCCGCAAGGATGTGATGCCACTCCTTGCCATGGGCATAACCGATCTGGTCCTCCGTCCTTTCGGGCAGGAAGAGCTTGCGGCCCGGCTTCGATGTCATGCCTCTTACAAAAAGCTGGTTGACCGACTTGATCTTCAAAAAGAGCTGCTCCAGATTCAAAAGATAGAGATAGAGGAGACCAACCGCAAGTCTCGGGAGCTGATGAAAAAGTGGAAACTGGCGTACCTGGGATACCGCCGGATCCTGGACAGCATGACGGAGATTATTATGGTGATCGATACCAACTACAAAATCCAGACAGCTAATTTGGCGACATTGGAGGCACTGGGTGTTGAAAAGGAACAAGATGCGGTGGGTATGCCATGCCACCGGTTGCTTACCGGGACAGACAGGGTCTGCGAGGATTGCGCTGCCAGGCGAGTGCTGGAGACGGGCGAGGTGGCGCGCTGTGTTCGACTTTGGACGATGCCAGGAGGTGTAACGAGGGAGATGGAAGAAAGCGCCTTTCCCATTATGAACAGCAAGGGACAGGTTGTAAGGGTAGTGGTTCACGCCCATCCGGTTGAGAAAGATGTCGCTGCCGATGGTTAAGAGATGCATTCGATGCCCGAGGGACCCCCGCAATACCAAAAGTGAGTTTTAGAGCACTCATTCTGCTGTTAATGCTTGCGATGCACTGGAGGAAGAAATGCGCAAAGATCGTGTGGTTAATGGATTTAACCTCTCATCCATTGCGGCTGCTCACGGATTCAGCGATGGTTTCCATTACGTGTTAATACCGGTCTTACCAATGATCATGAAGGAGCTGGGGCTTTCGATCCTGGAGACAGGGATGATCATCTCTGCTCAGGGTCTGGCAGTCTTCATCATGCTGATGCCCGCCTCAATACTTTCCGATTACCTTGGAAGGCGCAAGGCCGTGCTCGCCGCAGGCCTGATACTGGCTTCAATGTGTCTTTTCGGGGTTGGTTCAGTAGGGAATAATTATTACTTGATCCTGGCCCTGGGCTTCATGGCCGGCGTGGGTAACAGCACTTTTCACCCCACGGCCACGGCTCTGGTCTCCGAAGGATTCAGGAGCAGGCCTGGATTTTTCATGGGAATTTTCAGCCTGGGCGGTAACATCGGCAGTGCAACGATGCCAGCGGTGATAGGTACGCTCGCTCTTTCACTAGGATGGCGCTCAGGAGTGCATGCCGTTGTCCTGCCGGTGATTTTTTTTGCAATTCTGGTTTACCTCTATTTCCCGGAGACCCAAGCCGCCCGCCAGAGCGCAAGGGATACATTTTCGGGGATATGGGATAAAGTTTGCTGTAATCTGCCGGTAGTCACTCTCATCTCGATCTATGCGCTTCGAGGCATTGGATACCGAGGCATCATCACGTTTTTTCCCTTGCTTATAGCTTCGACCATGGGCGCTGACTCACGTATTGCCGGGTTTCTGATGAGCGTTTATTTCATCTTGGGTGCAATTTGCAAGCCGATCCTTGGAGCGCTGTACGACCGCTTCGGTGTCCGATTGCTGTTGGCTATGCTGTTTTTCGTGGGAGCGGGAGTCTCTGTAGCTATAGCCGGTATAACTTCATTGCCTATTATGATTATCTTGATGGCGCTGCTGGGCATGGTGAGTTTCATAAGCCCCATCCTGATGACTGCCGCAACCTCCCTGGTGGATCGGTCGGTGCGCACCAGCACCGTGGGAATGATTTACACAGCTCACGAGCTGCAGTTCTTATCTCCCATGATAGGTGGTTGGATAGCCCAGCAGTTTTCTCTGCCCGCCTGCTTTACGTTTTTTGCAGCCGTGCTGGTGATGGGCGGCGGCGTATCCCTCCTGCTGCAGGAACAGCGCATCCCCAGGCTTGGGGAAATCTAATTTACCACATTTATTAAGCCCCCTTCATGGGTCTGGGGGTACGAATCGGCCCCGGGCTCAGGGTTGCTCGCAGCAGGCATGCAAGTGCCTGGCTTGCTATTGAATCCAGGTATAAAAGACGGGTAGCCCACCTTGCCGCGCAGCGGCTAGGTGTGTGCCAAAGGCACCGGAGGTACAGGACGAAAGCTTGCAATGGTGCGACCTGCAGGCTGGTGTTAAGCTGCAAAGAATCTGGAAAGCTTTCTCGGAATTGTCCTTATGGATGAGGGCCACAGAGAGATGAGGGTTGATTATTAGGTGATAGAGCCATTGATGAAATGTTGTGCCGGTTTGGACGTCCAATAGGGCCTCAATGATGAACAAAACTTTCTCGTTCATGATCATTTGGGGAAACTCCGGGAAAAACTCGTTGAAATACAAAACTTAAACTGATAATATTATATTGTTGAGAAGAGTTATATCTGCTTTATCCTCTGGGGATATCTCAATGATATTTTTCGAATCAATACATAATACGGGGGCCAACCCTCCCCGAGAAGAAATGGTCAAGAAGCTCCAGTATTTAATGTTCTTTCGGGTGTTATTCCTCTCTTTTTTCCTGGGGTTAACCATCGTATTCCAGGTTTTGGGAATCCGGTCTTTTTTCGTTCCTTCGCTAATTCCGATTTACCTGCTGTGTGGAATTACCTTTTTCATCACCATAATTTACGCGATTCTTCTTCACAGAATTGAACACTTCCAAGTATTTTGTCACGCCCAAATAGGCGTCGACGTGCTTCTGACCACGGCTTTGATTTATGTCACTGGGGGCATTTCCAGCGCTTTTTCATTCATTTATTTTCTTCCCATATTTTCAGCCGCTATCTTTCTTTATCGCAGAGGCGCTTACATGACGGCCTCACTGAGCAGCATCCTGTACGGTGCGATTATCGATTTCGAATATTTTAGGTATATCCAGCCTATCCACAGCTCGCTGGTAGGTCCTCTGGAATACGGAAGAGGTTATGTTTTTTACATGCTGGCAATCAACATTACTGCATTTTATCTTGTGGCCTACCTGAGCAGTTACCTCTCCGAGAAAGAAAAAACCACAGGACGAGAACTCATTCGGAAGGAGATTGACTACAAAGACTTGGCCACCCTGAACACCAACATCGTTCAGAGCATGCATAGCGGCCTCATCACAACCGACACACAACACAGAGTTGTTTTTCTGAATAAGGCTGGCGGGAAAATCCTGGGGATTTCAATGGGCGAGATCCTTGGACATCGTATAGAGGAATATTTCTCCTCTATACAATTTTCTCCAGGTTCCAGCGCAAACCTGAACGGACTATCTTCGCGCTGGGAGCATTCTTACACTCGCCCCACAGGCGAGCAGGTCTATTTGGGATTTACTATATCGAATCTGTTCAATGCCAACGGAGATGAAATTGGAAAAATAATTAATTTTCAGGATCTTACTATTATGAAGCAGATGGAGGAGAGCGTCAAGCGTTCCGAATGCCTGGCCGCCGTGGGGCAACTGGCTGCGGGAATGGCCCACGAAATCCGAAACCCCCTGGCTGCCATGACTGGGTCCATCGAAATGCTCACCCGTAATTCCAATTTCGCGGGCGACGAAAAACGGCTGATGGAGATCATTTTGCGGGAATCTGATCGCCTGAACTCACTTATTACCAACTTCCTTTGTTTCGCACGTCCCGACAGAGTCCGCCCTGAACCTTTGGACCTGCGCAGGGTGATCGAGGAGGTGCTCGAACTGATGCAAAAGACCCCCGAGTTTACAGGCCACATCCAGATCACCAAGGAGCTGGAGGCAGACGGAAAAATCTATGCGGATCCGCAGCAGATCAAGCAGGTCCTGTGGAACCTTTATGCCAATGCTATTCAGGCCATGCCCGATGGAGGCCGGCTAGTGACCTCGCTGAAGCCTACAAGCATTTTGGGGGGTATTGAGGGGGTGGCCATCGAGGTCACCGACACAGGCGTGGGAATTGATACTCAGAACCTTCAGCGTATTTTTGACCCGTTTTTTACCACCCGAGACTCGGGTATAGGGTTGGGGCTGTCGGTAGTTCATCGCATCGTGGAGAATCACGGGGGGAGAATCACTGTCCAGAGCCAAAATAGAATGGGTACCACCTTCACCATTATTTTGCCCATGAGGCCTGGACCAGGAGACACAAGAGCCAATGGAAAGCGCTAAAATCCTCGTTGTGGACGATGAGTCCAGCATGCGGCAGATGCTGCAGATCTTTCTTAAAAAAGAAGGATACCACGTGGTCACTGCATCTGATGGAAAGGTCGCGGAGGAGATGATCAGCAAGGAGCCCTTCGACCTTATCATCGCGGATATCCGCATGCCCAAGATGGACGGCCTGAGTCTTCTGCATCGGATCAAGGAAACCTCCCCCCAAACGCAGGTTATCATCATTACGGCCTTTTCCTCCCGGGAAAGCGCCATGGAAGCCATGAAAGAAGGGGCATATGACTATGTCCCCAAGCCATTCAAGAGTATGGAGCATCTAGGGGAAGTGGTACAGAACGCCCTGCGTCGTGCGGATCGCTTCCGCCAAGAGGAAGACAAGGCGAGAATTCCGCAAGCGGAAAACCACATTGACGCCACTCAGTTTCCCTCCTTCTGCGGCATCGTGGGGCAAACGCCTGAGATGTTAAAGGTCTTCGACCTGATTCGCCGCATTGCCGCCACACACTCCAACGTCCTGATCACGGGAGAAAGCGGAACAGGCAAAGAGTTAGTCGCAAGAGCTATCCATAACAACAGCCTTAGGCGAGACAGGCCTTTTATCCCCATAAGCTGCGGTGGGATACCTGAAACGCTCATGGAGAGCGAGCTTTTTGGACACCGCAAAGGGGCCTTCACCGGCGCCACTATGAACAAGGAGGGCCTGTTTGAGGTAGCCAATCATGGAACAATCTTTCTTGATGAAATTGGTGAGCTAACCCCACCCATCCAGGTCAAGCTGCTGCGGGTGGTTCAGGACAAGACATTCAAAAACCTGGGAGGGACCGAGGACATCCATGTGGATGTGCGCATCATCAGCGCTACCAATAAAAACCTTGAGCAAGAAGTCATAGCCAACCTCTTCCGGGAAGACCTGTTCTACAGGCTCAACGTCATAAACCTGCACCTTCCGTCGTTGCGGGATCGTCGCGAGGATATTCCCATCCTGACTCAGTTTTTTCTGGATAAATACAGCCGGGAACTTGGCAAGGAAATCCACCAGATATCCAGCTATGCCATGGAATTGTTGCTGGACTACCACTTTCCAGGCAATATCCGGGAGTTGGAAAACATCATAGAACGTAGCGTAGCCCTGGAGACCTCCAACATCATCCTGCCCGAAAGCCTGGCCATATCAAGCCATAAGTTCGGCTCGAGTGAGCGCGCCAACTTCCAGACCGAGATCCCGCCTGCGGGAATGAACTTGGAGCAGACCCTGGAGGAAATCGAGCGTGCCCACCTCCTGCAAGCGTTGGAGCGAAGCGGAGGTGTCAAGAAAAAGGCCGCCGAGTTGCTGGGCCTGGACTTCCGCTCCTTCCGCTACAGGCTGGAGAAATATGATATCAAATGATCCTAGTGCTCCCAAGGGCAATGTGCGTGGTTCAAGATCGGAACATAAGTTTTGATATTAATTTATCAATTTATTCTATTTAAAGCCGTTACCTCTAAATAGAGTTTGTCTTTAAGGAATCGCTGTTATGAGCATTGAAATCGAGAGCATTGCGGCAAAGCAAGCCCGGTCAGTTGCCAGGGAGTTACTCCAGGCTGCCCATAGGGAAGGCTCGGAGGCGGACTTCCGCAGGGAGGCTTCCCGAATCCTTGAAGAGGCAGGCACGGCGGCGGGTCTTACCATTGTTCCCAGAGAAGAATTCTCGGTGGCCCGCGGTCGCGTGGATTCCGTCTACAACCGTCTTGTGCTGGAATACAAACGCCCGGGCATTCTCAGAGATTCCAATAGAAATCGGGCCAACCAGGCTGCCATTCAGCAGGTCAAAGACTATATACTAGTGCTTACTTGTATAAATCAGAGTAACATTTTTTGAGTGGTACAGCAC
>CAZTAS010000005.1:0-52791 GCA_964611635.1 uncultured Thermodesulfobacteriota bacterium | reverse complement strand
CTGCTGGGCGTGCCACGAGACGGGGACCATGGTCGGTTCCAGGTGGATTGTGGAAACTTACTGGGACGATCTTGTTAAAAACGGCATTGCTTACATCAATGTGGATTCTCCGGGGATGAGGGACACCAGCCATTACGCGGCTTCCAGCTCCACGGAGCTGGCACGATTCCACCTGACCGCGGAGAGGGAAGTGCTGGGCGAGGAGACCAGGCGCAAAAGGCTGGCCCATACGGGAGATCAATCCTTTATGGGCATCGGAGTACCTTCTCTCTCGGGCCGCACCGAGTACAAACGCGAACAGGTTGAAATCTGGCACGGGGCCAACCTCGCTCCCTGGCATCACAGCGACGAGATGACCCTCGACAAGATGGATCTATCATTGATGCTCAAATCCATGAAGGTTTACGTTGCCTATACTGTCCCCCTGTGCAACACGGCGGTGCTCCCCTTTGAGCATGTCAGCGTGGCCCGGGAACTCAAGGAACGCCTGGACGCCATCGATTCGTCGGTTTGGGGGCGGTTGGATCTTTCGCGGCCCAGGAGATATGCCGAGCAGCTTATCCGGGATGCTCAGGCCCTGGATGTAAGTCTGCAGGAGCTGCGTAAAGAAACCCAGGGGGTAACGTCTTGGAAGGGAAACCAGAAGGTGCTGCTTGCCAACAGGGTGCAAATGAAGCTGAGCCGCATCCTGCACCCTATCAACTTCTCAATTGCAAACAGGTATGGTTTCGATCATTACGGGCTTACAGCTCTGAGCACCCCAATCCCATGTCTGTACGATAGCCGGTACCTGCCGAATTTTCCTCCGGACTCCACCGATTATCGTGCCCTGCTCACCCACCTAGTGCAGCAGACCAACCGCGTGTCGGACGGATTGCGTGATGCCTCGGAACTGATAGAGATGAATCTGGATGCCTTGAAGAGCGCCTGAGACTAAGTGGTTTATTTTATAATTTACGGTGCCGTATTTTGGGCTGCCGAAAATTGAGCAGCTATTTTCTGGAATACAATCTGATTAGATAATTTTCTATGAGTTATGCAAAATTAATGGGATGGCCGTGCTGCATTTTTCCATTCCTTAATGGGGTGCCACGGGCAAAGCCGCAGGCTTGCCCGTGTCTTCACATACCCGGTTTCACTGGCGATCCTTCGGCTCTGCCAGTGGCACCCAAAAATATTAGATGGAATAAGAAGCTTTAAGAGGATACCGCCCGTATGCGTGACACAATTTATGAAAATAAGCAGTTGTTACTGCGTACGGACAGCATCCCTATTCTTGCTTTTACCTCGCCTTTCGCCCCGGTTTCAGCCTTCGCAGCACTAGGCCGGTGGCTGTCTCCAAACGATCAATGAAATCCTCATCTCCAAGTGACCTCCCCGTGCGCTCGTGGGACCGAAGCAGCTTCACGTCCTCCTGCGCGACCTCAAGTAAATACGGGCACAGTATACCTATTTTACCCCCCACTCACTTGCCTCGAATGGTTCCGGGATGGTCATGTGGCCTTTGGAAGTGATCGGCCAGTGAAGCTCTTGCCGATGCGGTTTACCACCTAGATGACATGATCGGGCGGACTACATATCCTGAAAATTGCATGGCGGCCATGGCGGCCTTCCGGTCTCCAAGAGATCGCTTTCTATTTGACGGCGTGATTTTGCGTTTCCATCAAAATGAATGCATATGCAACTTCCTTCATGACGATTGACGCACGGGAGTTTCTCGTGATTTGCAACGCGCTCTGCAACATTCCAGGATTCACCGATATAGAGGATTATATGACTCCCTTTAGTCTCTCGTATCTTCCGTTTTGTGAACATGTAAACCCCACCTTTGCTAGGCAGGGAGGAATCATCTAATGCATAGACTTCAAAATCATATTTGGTTCCAGAAGCACCTTTAAATGTTGCATCGGCAATTTTTCCCATATTGCATGCCTCCTTGCTGGAAAGGTGAAATTATTAATTATAAATAAATTTATCACATGAACGCGAATAAAATCAACTACCCCTTGCGGGAGGCCGGTCTCAACCAGACCAAGCTGGCCAAAATCCTGGGGAAGCCCCGGAGCTATGTCACCGAGGTGATCACCGGCCACCGGCGTACGACGGAGATCCAGGAGGACATCGCTCGGGCCATCGGACTCCCGGTGATTGAAATTCGGGTAACTACCCTAGCGGGGAGCAAAGAGGTCTGGGGATTAAGGGTGGATATCGAGGAGGCGGTGGTTAGCAAAAGCATGGCTGTGGGACTGGATGCTGTTTTATATGAATCTTGAAAACGACGTTTGATTTTGATGGGCATTGGTAGATAAAGTTTGGCTGGTGCTTCCACAAAGGGTGAGGAGTGGTCTGCGATGAAATTCGCTGATTTGCGGTTGAAATATGCAAAAATTCGGGGTGATTGTGAAATATCGATAACAGTTAGATATCTTCGGTTTTAGCTTATCTCTGCCATAAGATATTGATCTCGCTCATGATGTCGAGTCCACTTCTAGAATCATTTAAGTTCAAAAATAATCTAAGACAAGAATAGTCAAAAATTTCTTCTTGACAACGGTTATTTTTCTGATATTATCATTTTCCTCAACAAAATACAGCGCATACTAGGCAAATAATTCATCAATTAGCAGCCCCGGGAAGCTCCCGAGCAATCATCAATGACTGGGTCAGCCCTACCTTTTATAGGATAAATTTAATCTATCAGAAAGAGCCATGAGAGCCTTCAACATCAATATCCAGAGTCAAGTTAAGCGGCCTTGCCGCCTTGCCAGCTGCTTTGGCCTTTGCCTCGCCCTTGTCCTGGGATCTGTTCCAATTTATGCACAGGCGCTGACTCAAGTATCTCTCGAAGATTTGGCTGAACATTTCTTCCCACAGTATATATGGTTTCACCCCAGAGAATCCTGTGCTTGGCCTGCTACACCGGACAGCCCTGGAGTAGTTGTCTACCGTGTCCGTGAGCATCCCAGAGACGCCACCATGCTATCCGTCACCTACACTATACTTTACCGGGACGATTGTGGCGGCATCTTTGGCCTCGATAGTCATCCTGGTGATGTCGAGTCATTTTCTTATACATTGGTACCGGATGCATCGTGCGCAAACGCAAATGGCTGGCGTCTCTTCGCGGTCAAGACAACGGCCCACAGCGGCGCTCCGGGTGATGTAGGCGAACAGATAGTCAACATCTGTGAGCCGTTGCCGAAACTCTTCGTCTCCCTCAGCAAACACGGCACCTATCTCACTGTCGAGCAATGCAATCAAAACATTGATTTCACTCAACGATGTGCCAGGGGCTTTACGACCAGCTTTGACTTGATCAATGCAGGTGATCCCGACCAGCCTCTGGCAGATGATATTTCAGCTTACTTCCCCAGCGAACCCTCTGCCCCCATAGAATATATTTGGTCGGGAGATGGGAGATTCTGTGGCGGCCGAAGGGTGGATGACCGGGAAGACTGCGTTGGTTCGCCAGGAAGTAAGCTGGCAGATGATGGCTTGCTGGCTCCTGCTCGCCAGTTTGTCACACTTTTTGAGTACGGTAACGATTGGGGCAGCATGAGCTATGCGACCTCCATAGCATTTGGTGATGTCGATGGAGACGGTTTGGATGAAGTCGGAGTAGCGCGCAAGGCCGCCCAGAACGCTCGGTTCTTCCTGTTCGATGACGCTGACCATGGGTTCAGCACCCTACTGGCGGCTGGCGAGAATTGGGGCATCAAGAGCTACGCGACTTCAATAGCCTTCGGCGATGTGGACGGCGATGGGCTGGACGAAGTGGGAGTGACGCGCCAGACTGCTGAGGGTGTTCGTTTCTTTATACTGGACGATGCATCGGAGGGATTTAACGAACTGTTCTCAGGCGGTGAAGGGTGGGACGGTCTTAGCTATCCTTCGGCAATCGCCTTTGGGGATGTAGACGGCGACGGACTCGACGAGGTCGGCATGTCGCTCAAGGCTGCTATCGGCATCCGATTCTTCGTGCTGGATGACGCCGTAAACGGCTTCACACCAGTGTTCTACGGCGGCTGGAATTGGGGTGTTTCTAGCTATGCAACGTCGATTGCTTTCGGCGATGTGGATGGCGATGGCTTTGACGAAGTTGGCGTCAGCCGCAGAGCTTCCACCGGCTTTCGCTTCTTCTTGCTTGATGACGCCGGGCATGGCTACAGCGAATTGCTTGCGGGCGGTGAAGACTGGGAGATTGGTCGTTATGCCACCTCGATAGCCTTTGGCGATGTGGACGGCGACGGGCTGGACGAGGTTGGTGTGACGCGCAGGGCCCGCAACCTTTTCGATAATAGAGAGGTACGCTACTGGGTACTCGATGATGCGTTGCACGAATTCGAGGAACTCGACAAAGGAGGCGGTGGGGAACCGACTCTTGTCCCTACCAATTATGAATTCAGAATCGCCTTTGGCGATGTGGACGGCAACGGCCAGGCCGAAGTCGGCATCGGGCGATCTCACGATGCCAATGCCAGGTATTGGGTGCTTGACGACTTGGAATTTGGATTTAACAGAACCCTGGTAGGTAGCGGCGGAAGCAGTTGGGGTAGTAATCGCTTCGTCACATCCATTGCCTTTGGCGATGTGAACAGTGATGGGGAAGACGAAATCGGCCTCACTCGCCAGAGTTCGGACAAGATGCGCGTCCAGATACTTGACGTTGTCCTCCCTTACGTGTCAGAACCCAGGAGTGTTTTGATTGGCCTGGGAGATAGCTTAACTCACGGGACAATGGACTCAACCAATAACTCTATCAATACCTTGAATGCTTACCTGCAGAAGGTCGCCGATTCCCTTTCGCAAGAGATCCCGCTGCATTTCACTCAGCCTCTCTTCGATGAGCGGGAAAGGCGTCTGAGACCCTTCCTCGTACCAACCAACCTTGCAGTAGATGGCTCTGATATCTTCTCCATTGAAGGATTGGAATACTATAAACGGGTCGGGGCCGATGAGTCATACGTCAGCCAGGGCCTTCTCGCCGACAGGCTGTGGCCGGGCCCCCTAGCAGACAAGTACGATAAGGTCCTGTACCCCATCAACCTGCTGGCCAGGCAGCCGGTGTCCGAACTCGACTCTGCTGTATGGCTGCTCAATGAGCATTTACCCGGGGCCGGGGTAGAAAGGGCGTTGATCATCTTTTGGGCGGGGAACAATGACTCCGGCACAGCGGCCCTGGGAGGCGGCGGGAGCAATCCGGAGTTCCAGCCTCTCCCATTCGACGTGATAAAGGATGAGCTGAAACCCTTCCTGAGGCTACTTTTAAGCTATGGCGAAATCACCGGCGCGGTATCCTTCGAACCCTACACCCAGTCCGCCATCGAGCGCAACCTGACCGACCTCCAGGACTTCGTGGAGCAGTACGGGCGGGTCGTGGACCGACTTGTAAGCGAAACCGCTTCCTCTCCGATAGAGAAAGAAATCTTTCTTCTTACACTGCCTTACTACAGCGCGGTCGGCTACTTGATGGACTCCGAAGACCTCGAATTCTATCTACGGAAGGTTGATCCCGGCTATGCTGTCCCCTCTTCGTTCAAGAGGGTGGCGCGACCCGGGGCGCCCATCTTACACCCCTTTAAGGGAGACCGGATCTCCCTGCTGACCTTTGGGATGATGTACGCCCTTCTGAGCACCGGCCACCCGGTGGACGAGGTCAACCGGGTGCTGGAGGTTGACGGGCGGCAGCGGGACGGCTTGGTTCTTTCCGAGAGGGAGCAGCGCTTCATCATGAGGCGCATCGACGACTTCAATTCCAGCATAAGGTCCGTCGCCGCATCACATGGTTCCAAAGTCCACCTGGTCGATGTCGGGGGCTACCTGAATGACGTCTTCAGCGGAGAGGTAACCATTGCAGTCAACGGGCGTGCTTTCAGCAGGAAATGGGTAAGAGGCGGCGGATTCAGTCTCGACGGGGTCCATCCCGGGTACACTGGCCAGGCCCTGATCGCCAACCTTCTGCTGGAGCGGCTGAACGAGGTGCTGGGGCTCAACGCCGAGCCTTACGACCTGTCCAGTATCATGTCCGCCGATCCATACGTGGACCAGGACGAAGACGGCTGGGCGCCCGGGCCCGTATACGAGGCATCGGGGATGACACAACTGCTTTTCCTGTTCAAGGACCCTGACGACACCAACCCGGAGGTGCAGATCGAGATCCCGCCGGACATTTGGGACACAATCTCCGATGCCCTTTTGAAAGAGATCCTCAACATCCCGGTGATACGAGCTGAGGCGGAGCGTTTAGGAGTCATGCCCGAAACTCCATCAGAATGAGCCATTGGCTCGTGGGCAAAGGCCCCCCATCACCGGGAGGACTGGTGATTAGACAAACACTGGCCGTCAGCTTGGTGGCAGCTGAGCTGAGTAACACTTCCAGGGTGAAATCCTCCTCCTGAAAGGCTCCAATTTATCTTTCCAGCCAGTTCGTAGATGACCCTGGCACCTGGGAACCGAAAAATGATACAGCCATGGTCGCCAGTGTGCTATTCGATGGCAGACGTTTCTAGGGGACCGACGAGATCTGCATCTGCATTAGACTAAGTTTGCAATTATCCCGGATTTTGCAGTAGAAGATTAAAAAACACAGAAAACACATTATTTCTGCCAATATACGCGGGATATAAGCAATCACTTTCTAATTGCGTGGCACGGGCTTCCAGCCCGTGTCAATCATGGGCAAGATGCCCATGCCACAATAAATTTCCATGAGGAGTTGTGGCTATTTTTATCAATTAACTGCATTTTTTGGGTTAAAAATCACGTTTTTTTGGCAGTGGTATAGGGAATGCCAGCTTGCTTTGCGAGAGTCTCAGGTCCACCAGGGTTTCGATTATCTTGACCGAGGCTCCCGCTGGATCCACCACCGGCACGCCCAGTTCCTGCTGCATTTTCTCAGCAAGGCCAATCATCCCGAAACATCCCGGGATGAGAACCTGGGCGCCGTCTTCCTCAATGGCCTTTCGGCCAGCATCCACCATAGCCTTCAGTGTGGCTTGAAGATCGTCATGAAGGCTTAAGACTCGCGCATCGATGCAGATGACCGAGGCCAGCTTGGAAGTCACGCCCAGCTTCATGGCCTCCACCCGGTGCCGATCGGCTGCGGAGCGAACAGTCCCGATAATTGAAAATCTATTCCCCAGCCCAGCAGCCAAAAGCATTGAGGCCTGCCCCGAGCCAATCACGGGGATGCTGACGATCTCCCGAGCAGGATCTACGCAGGCGTTTCCAAAGCATGTGATGATGATGCCATGGAATCCTTTCTCCTCTGCCTCTTTTACCAGACGCAGGGTGTTCAAGGAGCCGATGTAGATGTCGAAGTAAGATTCGATGGACGCGGCCCCTTGCTTTATGGATACGATCTCGAATTGCGTGTCGGGCTTGGCATATGAGCGAAGAATTTTCTCCTCCCGCTCCAGCAAAACTTCCGTCAAGCCCGTGATAGCATGGATCACACGAATTTTCATATGCAGTTCCTCAATGCTCGAAGGGAGAGTTTATGAGAGCCAATCTCTCCTTAAAGCCGTCGCGACCGGGGAAAATCACCCATTGTTACCCGATAGTTTGCTCCAGAAGCCTTAAGACATTTCCTCCGATGATCTTTTTGATGTCATCGTCCGAGTAGCCTCGGGCCACTAACGTTCGGGTTATATTGGGAAATTGACCGGGATTCTCAATATAATCGATGTGAGTAGCCGGTAAATCTTTGAGCGCGACGGTCATATCCATAATCCCCCGGACATACTTGTGAAGGCCCACGTGGTCACCAAACATGGAGTCTGTTCCAATGGCCACATGGTCGATGCCCACCAACTTCACCAGGTAGTCAGCATGATCGATAACGTCAAAGACGGTTTGCACCTCTTTATTGCTGATAAGGTTGGGAACCGCCACGACTCCGATCACGCCGCCACGGTCTGCCAGGAGCTTGAGGAGTTCATCAGATTTGCCTCTGGGATTGTTGTATATACCCTGGGCAAAGGTGTGAGTACAGCAACAAGGAGCCTTTGAGACCTCGACAGTCTCTTTTGTTGCAATAGGAGAGCAGTGTGAAAGGTCGATCAGCATTCCCAGACAGTTCATCCTCTCGATAACCTTAAAGCCAAAGCTGCTCAGCCCGCAATCGGTCCTCTCTGTGCATCCGTCGGCTATTGTAGTTCGGGTATTGTAAGTGAGCCCCATGCATCTGACCCCGAGACCATAAAGCACATCCAGCCTGTCCAGGTCATTATCGATCATCTGGGCGTTCTCGATGTGAGGAATGACCGCAGTCTTACCACTTTTCTTGGCTTCCAGAATATCCTTCACGGAATATCCCCGCATCACCACATCTTGATGATGATCCATGTCCGCTTGCCGGATACCCATATCCCAGATCACATCGTTAAACTGCCAGGGAGTGGGCGAAGAGCGTCTTCCCATGGAACCTCCCAAGCCATAAAGACAGGCGGTCATCCCGGAATTCTTTATCCCTTCAATTCCCGTGGCAGGTCTACCTGATCTCGCCAGTATCTCGAGGTCTTTCATGTTCTCGGGAAGAACCGTCAGATGATTATGAAAATCGATGACAATGGATTCCTTATGAAGACGCATGGCCCTTTCCTCATCTTTCTGACTCAGCTCCACCGCCCGTTCTTCAATTCTCCCAACCACCTTGGAAAGCTTCACCGGAATAACATTTTTCTCTAGGTACTCATAGGACATGATATGTCTCCTTATCAATGAATTGAGTTGCTGGTTTCTTTCAAATTAGCCTTGAAGATAGTCTGCCAATGGCTGTTGCCTATGCACTCTTCGGCAGGTAAGTGCGACCGGACAGGACTCCTCCATCCACTCTTATGCTCTCTCCAGTGATGTATTCTGAACTCTCCTCAGCCAGGAACAATACCGCCCGGGCAACTTCTTCAGGGCGGCCGTGCCGGTTCACAGGTATTCCACGGAGAAAGGCTTCCATATATTCCTTTCTGGCAGCGGTCATAGGCCCTGATTGGGGAACCTGGATAAAGCCAGGGGATACAGAGTTCACAGTGATCCCGTGAGGAGCCAACTCCAGAGCGAGAACGCGTGTGAACATGGCCAGCGCAGCTTTTGAACAGCAATAGTGACCGGCGCCAACGCGCGCGGACTCGGCAGCTGCGGATGTGATATTGACGATCCGCCCTCGCACTCCATCGCGGATCATGATGCGACTCACCTCCCGGCTCATAAGGAAGGCTCCTTTAACGTTGACCCGAAAGAACTTATCCCACATCTCCTCGGGTATTTCGAGGACCGTGTTAATGGTGCCAGATGTCCGGGTTACCAACGCGGCGTTGTTGACCAGCACGTGGATTGTTCCGAAGTGCTCCGGCACCTGATTCACAATTCCGGCAACGGCCGAAGCGTTTCCTACATCCAAAGCCCATGCAAGGGCTGCTCCCCCCTCCGCCTGGATTTTTCTCGCCGTCTCCTCCGCGGAGAAACCATCTATGTCAACAACTGCCACGGCGGCCCCTTCCTCCCCAAAAGCCATGGCAATGGCAGCGCCGATATTCTTTCCTCCGCCGGTGACCAATGCCACTTTTCCTTTGAACCTCATGCGATGCTCCTTTCTGTTTATGGCCCTTAGCTGTTATCGCTCGATCTTTATTGGCTCGGGGGAAGAAAGATGGAGGAGGTAAAAAAGCTCCCCCACTCAATGAGATCAGAAGCGGCCAGGAAAGAATACCAGCCTAAATTCCATTCAAGGATTTATGTAGAATTGTTCCATGGCGCCCCGGTATTTTTCCATAAGCTCGGTATTCAGACCAAGCGGTGGCTGGGCGCCATCCGGAAGAAATGGCTTGTAAGGCCGCTCTCTGGCCAGCTCTTCAAACTCCTCCCTGATCTTCGCCAACACGCCCGGGTTCGCGAGCAGGTCATAAGCAGAAAAAGAGGCCACCTTGGCGCCTGCCGTTAATCCCTTGTGGGCGATGGAGGTGGCCCCGGATGAAACGACCGTCCAGTGATGGGAAGGGGCCCCAGGAATACGGACAGGGAAACGCATGCTTGCAGTGGGAGCCACCAGGGTTACGTCTCCCACGTCACTGGAGCCACCTCTTAAGGGTCTGGTTTCCGAGGCGATCAACTCAAGGGGATAGTCCATCCCCTTGACGGGGTAACCCGCTTCTTCCTGCAAAGCCCTGGCATAGGTCTCCTCTTCCTCAGTGTATTCGGGCTTACCAACAGCCTTGATGTTTTCAAAAATCAGTTCAGCCAATGCCTTGTTGCTGAATCGTTGATGAACGGCCGCAATCACCTTGACCTCATATGTGGTCTGCGTCATAAGGGCCGCTCCCTTTGCACAATCCATTATCCATTTAAAATTACTCTCCACGTTTTCATCAAGATCCCGTGTAAAATACCAAGTGCTGGCCCGGTCGGGAACCACGTTGGGCGCTTCTCCCCCCTCGGTGGTTACCCAGTGGGTCCGCTGGGTTATGGGCAGATGCTCACGCATGCGCTCCGTTCCCGCGTGCATGAGCTCTACGGCATCGGCGGCGCTTCTTCCCATCCATGGAGAGCTGCCTGAATGAGCTGTTTTTCCGCGGAAGGTCACGATGAAGGAAAACATGGCGGTTCCTTCCATCCCGTACGCCACATTGAATCCATCCCAGCCGTGGTTGTCAATGACCACGTCCACGCCTTCAAACAGTCCGGCGCGCACTAAGTATGGGCGGCTTATCAGGGTCTCCTCGGCGGGGGAGCCGAACACCTTCAGAGTCCCGTTCAGTCCTTTCTTTTCCATGATCTCCTTCAGCGAAATTACCGCAAGAGCCTGAGCGGCACACATGGTGTTATGGCTGCATCCATGGCCCGGCGCGCCAGGGACTATAGGATCTTTTTGAGGAGAGCCAGACTTCTGAGACAGCATGGGCAAGGCATCGTACTCCCCCAGGAAGCCGATGACCGGCTTGCCAGTCCCATGGCTCCAGCTTGCCACAAAAGCGGTCGGCATCCCCGCAACCCCACGATCCACCTTGAAACCGACCGCCTCCAGCGTATCGGCCAGGAGCTTAAAGGACTTGACCTCTTCCAATCCCAGCTCAGCATAGCTCCATATGGCGTCCGAAATTTTCCAGAACTTCTCCTGCCGCGACTCAACAGCCCTGGCAATCTCCAACTTTTCAGAATTCAGTGTCGTCATGGTGTCCTCCGAATTATAGGCACTTGGTATTCAGGAAATATTCCACTTTACTCCGGGAACTTTCCTTGGGGTTAATATTTTTTAAATGGGACATAAAAATAAAAAGATTAACGATGTAGCGTAAGGTGGCGATTCGAGGAATATTGATGCCTCTACTTTTCTTGTTCAGCAAAAAGGCTACCTCATGTGTGAGGGCTTCATCTTTCCCTAACAGGCTCTCTGCCATATTCACCTTACTTGAATCCTTCGTTTAGGCCGCATAGTTTTCTTTGGTTACCGACGGGCAAAACGAGCCTCCATGTCATGTCAAACTCTCAGGCATATTAGGGACGATTCGCACGAGCTCCATACTTTTCCTGCCCAATCATCCTGGCCCAGGAAGTTCACGATACCCCTTCATGGATTCCTCACTTCCAGCCCTCTGCCATTTGCAAGTAAGCCAGAAAACTACAATGACCACGTAGTTCAATAAAAAAAGCCCTAAGATGAAAAGGTTGAAGTGCCTTTGGTGCCAGTTAAGCTTACATACTGTAATGATCAGAATCAAGATTGCCCCAAATATTATCCAGCGGAGCCTCTCCATCCGCCTCCTCCTCTTACGGTTTTGTTTTGACTGATCCTAAACACCAATGATTCTTGCCTAAGCCATTCTCCAAAAACTTCGCCTGTGGGAAATGCCAACAGGATCTGGAAGGATAATATGCGAGTCACGTCTGATCACTCCTTGAAAAGACACGTTGGACAAGGAGCCAGAGTGGACCGCGGGCTTTCACACCCTCAGGGATTTTCCTTTGCCTGAATATTTTCGCTTGTTGCCAGACAATGACCGCGATCAGCAGTACGAAAGCGGCTGCTGTGGTCGTGATGCGGGGGTTAATAAAGGCGATAGCGGCTGCCAACAATAAAGCCCGCTCCAGCACATTGAGATTGGTTGAAAGCCAGCCCTCGGCAGCCGCCGCCAGGCAACCAATGCCGAGCACCGCTGTCAATGTGGTCCATACAATGCGCACAGGCGTTCCATGCAGGACGAGCTCCGGACTGTAGACGAACATAAACGGCACAATGAACCCCGCGATCCCGATGCGGCAAGCTGTGTACCCCGTACGCATGGGGTTGGACCCCGCTATGCCTGCACCTGCATACGCCGCCAATGCCACCGGTGGCGTGATGCCCGAGATGACGCCGAAATACAGGGCGAACATGTGTCCAGCCATGGGGTAGACCTCCATCTTGATCAAGGAAGGGATCACCAGGGCTGCCAGAGTGATGTATACCGCGGAAGCCGTGAGCCCCATCCCCAGGACGATGGAGACGATCATGGTGAACAGAAGGGCCAGCCACAGTTGATCACCGGCTAGCTGGACGATAAGAGTGGAGAACCGCATTCCCAGGCCCGAAGAGAAGATACAGCCGATGATTATGCCCGCTGATGCGCATGCTGCTGTAACGGGTGCGATGGTCTTTGCGCTTACTTCCAGCGCGCTGAAGAGTCGCAGGGGCTCCATGCGGGTCTCTTTCTTTAGCAGCGTGGTGCAGAAGACGGCCACCACACCCCAAAAAGCCGCCATCATGACCGTGTAACCAACCACGAGAAAACCGACGATGACCACCAGGGGGATCAGCAAGTGCCATCCTTCTTTGAGGGTCTGCCAAAAGTCCGGCAAGATCTCCCTGGGCAGGGGACGCAGGCCGGACTTTACCCCCTCCAGGTGCACCTGCATGAAGAGGGATAAGAAGTACAGGCATGCAGGAATAGCAGCGGCAAAGGCCACCTGGATGTACGGGACCCCCATGAACTCTGCCATGATGAACGCCACCACGCCCATAACAGGCGGCATGATCATTCCTCCGCTGGATGCCACCGCCTCCACCGCTCCTGCAAACTGGGCTCGGTATCCGGTCTGCTTCATCAGCGGAATGGTAAAGGAGCCTGTTCCTACAACGTTCCCGATAACGCTGCCGGAGACTGTCCCCATCATGGCGCTGGCGACCACCGCCGCCTTGGCGGGGCCCCCAATCTGCCGCCCTGTCAAAGCCAGGGCCAGCTTGATGAAGAATTTTCCCGCGCCTGAGTTGAGCAATAGAACGGCGAAAATGATAAACAGGGCCACGTAGGACGACATAGCCATAAGGGGAACGCCAAACAGCCCATAAGTCTGGATTACCTCCATCTCGGCCAGCCACTCCACTGAGGTGGGAGGGCCATAAAGCACACCAGGGAACCAATCGGAGAACAGCGTGTGTGCAATGAAGAAAAGGGTTACCACAACCAACGGCAAGCCCACGTTGCGGCGGGTAATCTCCAGCACCAGTGCCAGATAAAGCATGGTCATGAATTGATCCAGAACTGACAAATTACCTTCTTTAAATACAAATTCATCCACATCGTAAGAGATCCAGACCTGGATAGCGATCACCAATACGATGCACACAATGTCGATGACAGTGAGGAGATGGAACCTATCTCTCCACGATTTTCTTCCCAAGGGCCAGAGCAAAAAGCTCAGAATGAGCAACATATTGAGATGGATCGACCGATGCAGATGGGCTTGCGGTGCGGGGAAATAGCCCGTGAAGAACTGATAGAGGGAAAACGAGATGGCCAGCCCAGAGATCAGAATGCCCAGCACCATGAGCCAGCTCATGCGGTTCTGAGTGAGCAGCCAGTCAAAGATGCCGGTCTGCCGCTCCACACCTTTCTCAATCCGCTCCAGTACTTCACGGGCCACTTCGATATCGTGTTGTTCCTTACTCACCTTACCCTCTTTTATTTAGTTAAATTTTTCAGTTTGAACATTGAAATACTATATATACTCCCAGGCTGACCCTCGCACTGTATTTTGCTTTCCGGCATCGCAGAACATCACGCCATGCCCGTATTAGTTCTGGAGTATTCCGCACAATGGGGGCACGGGTAAGCAGAAGAGAAAAACCACAGCAATCCATTCTCCCCGTACCCCGTGCGTTATGAAACCCTTACAACTTGGGAAGTGGCGGGATGGTCATACCCTTCTCCTTATAATACCGCTCAGCACCAGGATGCATTGGGATGGTCATCCCCATGAAAGCGGTCTCCAGCTTGATGGCCTTACCGAAAGCACCGATGGATTGAACCTCCTTCAGATTATCCCAGATGACTTTGGTGATACGGTATGCCAGTTCCTCGGGCATGTCCTCGTTCACGACGATGGGGAAGTAAAACCCGAACGTATGGTAATCTTTCTCTATCCCCGGGTACATGTCCTTGGGGATCACGACCTCTGTGGAACCCAGGAGCTCTTTCATAACCTCCGCTTTTTTGTCGGGGGCAAGCTCCAGGAATCGGATCCCCGGACTTGAAGCAGCGTCCATCACCATGGAAGCGTTGAGCCCGGTGTGAAACGACATGTAGTCGATCTGGCCGTCCTTTAACATCTTCACCCCAGGGCCGTAGTAGACATTGCTGGCTGTCCCTCCGCGCGCCTCCAGGTCTTTAACGGAGGAACCATAAACCCTGAGCAGCAGGTCACAGAACATGTAAGTGAACGACTTGCGGGGTCCGACAACGGTTCGCAACGGCTTCTTGGCGATCTCGGAGATGTCCTTGATGGGGCTTTTTTTGGGAACGAAGATATGGACGGCCCCGTGGTGCATAGAGCCAAGGAAACGAATTTTCTTTGTCTCCTTGCCCTTCTGATCTCTCAGGCCGTAATAGCACTCGGCCAGGGCATTGGTCATAGTCACGGCCATCTGCATCTTGTTCTTGTCCACCGCCGTGAGATTGCCGTAACTGGCACCCAGGGTGGAGCTCGCGTTGACACCGGGGATTTGCTGATTAATCAGTTCACAAATCTTTGCCGTCAGTGGAGTCCAGCTTCCCGCAGCCGCTCCGCCGGCAAACTTCAGAAACTTCCACTCCGCCGGAACCTTCCATTCGTCAGCAAAAGCGCTGCCGGCAACCATGGCCAATGCGAAGCCGGCCACTATGCAGGCCGCTAAGCTATTCCTCATGAATTTCATCGGATGCCTCCTTGGATTATGGGTTTAACATTGGTGGAAATGAACACCTTCCATTTGGATTGAAATATTACCATACCTCTTCCCCATCAGGGAATGAATTTCTTAAAAATGGCTTGCACTTTACTCCCCACAGTCAGAAAATTTTTTGCTCCTGCCACCGCGTATTTCTTTTGCCAGAGTTTCCGGGCTTTTCGTTCAAGCCATATGGAGACTAACGCTCACCTGGAAGAACCGCGTAATATCCTTTTTCACGGTTTCCTCTCCCACCTTCAGGGGGAGAGAATCGGCTTGAGGGGAGACTGTAAAGCGTTTTACAACCCCGTCAGCTTATTCCTCTCCCCGGCAAGAGGCTGTGTCGCAATTAAGGAATTTTACTTTTTGCTAAATTTTCGTTCCACTTGATGGTTATTTCATGGCTCATTTATGGTATTTTGGCCCACTGGCTCGTCAAATTGGCCTGATGTGTTGTTTGTCTCTACCACTTTTTAAAAGAAACCCCAATTGCGCCACAGTCTACAAGGGGGGATAGTTATGCTGTAAACTTGCTTTCGCCCTCATACAGCGCTTAAACCTTTGGAATCGGGGGTATTGTAATCCCCTTCTCCTTGTAGTACCGCTCAGCGCCGGGATGCACGGGTATGCTCAGGCCCTCGAAAGCGGTCTCCAGCTTGATGGCCTTACCGAAAGCGCCGACAGACTGGACCTCCTTCAGGTTTTCCCAGATGACTTTGGTGATACGGTAGGCCAGTTCATCCGGCATGTTCTTGTTCAAAAGGATGGGGAAGTAACTCCCGACTGTGTGATTGTCTTTCTCCATGCCCGGATACATGCCCTTGGGGAGGGTCACTTCTACCATGCCCGGGAGTTCTTTCAAGAGTCTGGCTTTTTCCTCTGGACCAATCTCAAGGAACCTGATCCCCGGGCTGGCTGCGGCATCCATCACCATGGAGGCGAACAGCCCTGTATGAAACGCCATGTAGTCGAGCTGGCCGTCCTTCAGCATCTTGACCCCCGGGCCTTGATAAACGTGACTGGCTGTCCCTCCCCGGGCCTCCAGGTCTTTAATGGAGGACCCGTAAAGGTTGAGCAGGTACTCGCTGAACATATAGTTGAACGACTTGGCGGGCCCCACCACTGTTCGGAGAGGCTTTTTGGCTATTTCTGAGATGTCCTTGATGGGGCTGTTCTTGGGGACAAAGATGTGAACCGCCCCGTAGTGCATGTTGCCAAGCCAGCGGATGTTCTTGGTTTCCCGGCCCTTCTGGTCTCTCAGGCCGTAATAGCACTCGGCCACCGCTGGGTTCTGCGACATGGCCATCTGCATCTTGTTCTTGTCCAGGGCCGTGAGATTGCCGTAGCTGCCGCCCAGGGTGGAACTGGCATTGACGCCGGGGATGTTTTGATTGATCAGTTCGGCAATCTTTGCTGTCAGTGGAGTCCAGCTTCCCGCAGCCGCTCCGCCGGCAAACTTTATAAACTTCCACTTTGCCGGGACTTTCCATTCCGCGGCAAACGAGGTGGTCGCAACGAGGACTAATGCACAAACGACCACCATGCAAGCTAACAAGCTTTTCCTAATCGATTTCATCGGATGCCTCCTAAGGTTAGGGGTTTAAGGTTGATGAAAATGCACACCTTCCTCCCGAACTGTATGGAGTATATCACCTCCCCTCTTAAAAGTAATCGATTTCCTTATATTGACATGGCACCTCGCTCTCCCTAAACATCGGCTTGATGAATAATCTTCTGTGGAATCTTAATTTCAAGGAAGCAAGCCACGTGCTGATAATGTGTTGGCCACATCTCCCAAGTTCAGCTCCTGGAGCTTCTCCCGGGTTGGCCATCCCGTGCTGATGTCCCAGCCACGCAACTTATAATATTCTTCTTTAGCCTTCTCGAAAGCCTCTTTGGGGACCGCTTTCCCCGATGAAGGGGAAACTTTCCCCTCTTGTGACCAAACCTGAGCTGTTTGAAAATATGAAGCATGGAGCGTGTCTTGGTCTCTGCTCTGACCCTCTCGAACCGCAATGGCCCTCATAATATTCCAGACCCTTTCCCCAAAGTGATCAAGTTCGGCCTCTGTTACATCCAGCCCTGTAACGGCGGATAGTAGTCGGCTTTCCGCAGAGGTATCTCCTTTTCGATTATGTGTGACCTGGCTCTGAATCACTGGATAGAGCCAATCGCAAAGGACAAGAAGATTGATCACAGCGGAGCGGCTCTGAGCATAGATGACCGCTTGCGCCTTGTGGTCGTATGTACTGTGATCAATGGCCAACTCCGACCCGAACACCCATTCCGCGATCTCCCTCGCGCTTTGTTGAGAAAGACCATGGGGCTCAGGCCATCGCTGCCTGGTCACAGCCACGTGCCGATAGGCGTGGTGGTCTATCAAGGGGTCCCGGCTGTCCAAGGCCCACATCAGCGCAATGGCGGGAAACTCCCGGACGGAGTTGTGCTCAACCTCCCCATGGGCGGGGTGAAACTTCTCGTAGATCGGCCATGCGCCAGGAATCTTTTCCGCCGCTCGCGGAGCTCCTTCTGCTAGGATATCGCCGATCCCTTTTCGCTCTACAATGGTGCTCAGGAATTCGTGAAAGAATTCGCGGCTCCCATATTGACCGAGAGGAAACCCCACATCCTTCTCGGTGATGATCCCCTGCTGGTACATTTCCCACAGCATGTTCAAGAGCCCCTTGAGCTCGAAGCCGCACACTCCCTGCCGGTTTATAGACATTACGGAATCCCAGAATGTGGCGCCCCATTCCTCCAGCTTTGGTTGATACGCGAAGGCCGGCTGTTCGTACAGGAACATGACGCAGTGAATCTGACTGTTTCCTACGCCGGGAACTTTGACAAACGCGAAGCAAGGAATGGGACATCCAAAACAGCCCACATTCCGGACGCGATATTGTCGGAAAAAATCCTTACGGTATGCAGGGGACACATATCCCGTGGTCCATTCCTGCATGGGATTGCGGGCTGTAAGCCGTCGGATGTGGTCAGAGATATTCTTCAAGCTCTCCGGCCGGGATATCTTGAGGGCTTGTCTCCCCCTTAGTCCGATGGCCTTGAGGTTCTTGGAGCCCATCAGCGCACCGAATCCGCTTTTTCCTGAGGCAAATCCCGTCTCAGAGATAATGGCTGCAAATCGAACCAGATGTTCCCCGGCTTTACCGATGCACAGGATTTTGGCCATTGGGTCATGGCGCTTCAGCAAGATCTTCTGTGTTGCATAAGTGTCCATTCCCCACAGATCCGATGCATCGCGGATTTCGGCTTTTCCATCCTCAACCCACAGGTATATAGGCTCCTCAGACTTTCCATATATTACCAGCGCATCAAAGCCTGCGTACTTCAGCTCGGGCCCCCACATGCCGCCAAGGCCCGACCGGGTAATGAACTCTCTGGGATAAGTTGTTGGAGACTTGGCCATAAGCTCAAATCGACCTGACCCGGGCGCTGCGGTGCCAGTGAGTGGCCCGGTAGAAAAAACAAGATGATTGTCAGGCTCCAGCGCTTTCGTTTCCGGTTCCATCTTATCCCATATGATCTTTGAAGCTGTCCCGATCCCACCTATAAATCGCTCTGAATAGTCCAAAGTGGGCACTGTCTCCATTCGCCGCTTAGTAAGATCGACCATCAATATCTTTCCAGCCCAGCCATAATGCCCGTTCATTTCGACACCTATTCTCCGAACTTCGCAATTCCCGGAGCGCTTACGGCACACCAATGTACACATTGTGGGTCACCGCCGCAAAGGTCGCATTTAACCGCAATTCTCCGCGAAGAGTCAACTACCATAAAGATTGAGCCCATCGGACAGGCCATCATACAAAATGGATGCGAGCACTGGTGACATACCCTTGGCTGGAATAATCCCTCGAATGGCTCCCGATCAACTCAGAGTCGAGCCTTTTCCAGATCCATAGCTCCCTTGTAGTGAAGAGAGCAGATGACTTTGCACGGCCTGCATCCCGCCCACGTCTCCGGGTTCGCGATCACAGCGCTCCTGGCCCGGAAACGAATATCGACAAATTCCGGATCCATGCTCTCCCCTTTTTAATTATCATGGAATACCCTTCGATTCAAGCTCGTCTTTACCCCCTCCTTTTAGTTTATAACAATCTATTTTTTGCCTCTAAAAACCAAAATAACATGGCAGGCAGGGCCCACACGAGTTTTGCACCCTGCCTGCTCATTTTAAACCCAAATTGCTTGCTTTGTAGCCCATATTGTAAAGTGGGAGAAGCATTCGAGAGAACGGTCATTTAAACACATATTCAATCGGTTTCACCCCACCTCGCGCAAAAGCAGGCTCATTTTTTAATCAGGCCCAGCTTGGTCAGCATCTCGGTATAAAACTTGAATTCTTCCTCCCAGGCTTTGGTGAACTCCTCCGTATTCTTCCATTTGATATCCATATCCATCCGGTTCATGATACGAACATACGATTTGTCGTTGACCATCTTATGGAAATAATCTTCCAGCTTCTTAACGATAGCATCTGGGGTCTTTCGGGGGACAAACACAGACTTCCAGCTATATAGCTCTCTGAGGTTCAGCTCCGGATAGATTTCCATGACGGTAGGAACATCCGGCACCTTCTCCCATCGTTCGGGCCGGGTAATGGCCAGACCCTTAAGTGTCCCTTTCTTAAAGTGGTCGATGAGAGATGCCTCAGCAGCAAAGCCCATATGGATGTGCTTTCCCAGTACTGCCGCGATACCCGGAGCGTCGCCAGGGAAGGGAACCACGTTGACCTTCATTCCCACCATTTCTGAGAAACCCTCCAGCCACAGGTGCTGTTGGTTGCCAGAGCCAGAAATATGCCACTTGATGGCCCCGGGATTTTTCTTGGCATATTCTACCACATCTTTGAACGTCTTGAATGGGGAGTCGGGGGCAGTGTATGCGAACAGGCCCGAGTAAGTGATCTGGCACACAGGAAGAAGATCTTCGTGCTTGTAAGGGAGCTTTTCTCTCTGGGGGAGCAGGTTGGTTGACGTGGTGTCTCCCAGGAAGAGGGTGTGCCCATCCGGCTTGCTCTTTGCCACATAATTGGCGGCGATGGTGGCGCTGGCTCCCGGCTTCAGCACTGCAACCATTGGCTGTCCCATGTATTGATGGGCCACGGCTATCAGGGGCCGAAGTGTTAGATCCGACATGCCCCCGGCCTTGTACCCGATGACCGCGTGAACGGGCCTAGTAGGAAAATCCTCTGCCCCGGCGGCCAGCGCGACTCCGCCGAAGATAAGGACAAAGAGCTGAATAATCGAGAAAATTCCCATACTCTTTCGTGCTTTACACATGGCAATTACCTCCTTTTGTTGGTTCAGAAATCCGTGATTAAAATTGCTCCATCCTCCTCTTACGCCTTGCGATAAAGATGCCGAGCACCAAAGTTATTATAAAAAACCCCAGTGCGATTGGCTTGGTGAAGAACCTGAAGATGTTTTGATCGGTAATGATCAGGGCCTGCACAAGAGCGGTCTCAACCATGGGACCCAGGATAAAAGCGATGACCAGCGGCGCCAGGGCGAAGTCGTACTTTTCCATGAAGTAGCCCAGCAAACCGAACCCGAACATGGAGTAAACATCAAACAGGCTCATGTTGAAGCCGTAAGTCCCCAGGAAGCAAAACATGATGACAATTGGGAACAGCATGGACCTCCGCACGTAGAGGATCAGGTTGAACAGCGGAATGCACAGCTCACCGATAGCCAGGTATACAAAGTTGCAGAACAGTAAGGCTGCGAAAAGCGTGTAAATTACGTGTGTGTGCTCGCTGATCAATAGGGGTCCAGGTCGAAGCCCGGCCACCACGAAAGCCCCGATCAGCACAGCCGCCGCGGCGTCTCCGGGAATCCCGAATGTCACCATGGGGATGAGGGATGCGCCCACTACGGCGCTATTGCCCGTTTCACAGGCGATCAGTCCCTCGATGGAGCCTCTACCATACTCCTCGGGGTGCTTTGATGCACGCTTGGCCTCAGCATAGCTGAGGAAAGCCGCCACGCTGGACCCTATCCCCGGCAGGGCGCCCAGAGTGGTCCCGATCATGCTTGACCGGAGAATCACCTTCCAGTGTCTGAACAGCTCCCTTAAGGGGAGGCTTTTTACCATAGATTTGGTCGTCACGTAGGAGGTGGAATCCAGCTCGACGCCCCTGGACTCGGCCTGTCTCAGCACCTCAGATACGCCGAAGAGCCCGATTAAGACTGGGATAAGCGCGAAACCCGACATCAGGCTCATGCTGCCAAAGGTCAGCCGGGCGGTGCCCACGCTGGGGTCCATCCCGACGCAGGAGAAAAGCAATCCCAAGCCCGCAGAGAACAATCCCTTCAAAAAAGATCTGCCAGAAACGGTCACGATGATGGTCAGAGAGAAAACCAGGAGGGCGAAGGTCTCAATGGGCCCGAACTTCAGGGCGACACTGGCCAAGGGGGCCGCCACCACGATCAGGACGATATCGCTGAAGAAGTCCCCGATGAAGGATGACCGGACCACTGCCCGAAGAGCCTTGACAGCCTTGCCCTGCTGCGTCAGGGGATAGCCCTCGAATACCGAGACCACCGAGGCGGGAGTACCAGGAGTGCGGATCAGCACTGCAGGGATGGAGCCCCCGTATACTGCTCCCTTGTAAACCCCCAGCAGAAACCCTATGGCCAGGACCGGAGGGAAATAATAGGTGAAGGGAGCCATAAGAGCAATAACCATGACTGAGCTCATCCCGGGTATGGCTCCCACGATCACCCCCAAAATCACACCGGTGATTAATGAGATCAGGTTCTCGACGTGAGAAAAGATAGTGAAGAACCCCAGCGAGAGCTCGTTCAACATAGAGATTGTCCTTCCCCCTTAAAACAAGCTACCCCGCGGAAGCATGACCTGCAGTCCTTTCTCAAATGATAGATATGCCAGCAACACAAATATGATGGAAATGACAAAGATGAACTTCAGGTTCCGGAAACCGAAGACAAAAAACGTGAGGATCAGGAATATGGGCGTGGACACATAGTAACCTGCCAGGCTGACACAATAGACGTACAGAAACATTAAGGAGATGATACCAAATACCCGGAATAGCGCAGCTTTGTTGATAGTAGTAGAAAAGGCTGTCCTTTCCGAATCTTTTAAAAAGTGCTTAAAAGAAAAGATGATGATCAGAACACTGATGACAAAAAGGGAAATGGCGGAGACTTTCGGGAAGAATGAGGGTGGCAGGGCCGCGTGATCGCCGACGTTACGGGTCTGGAATGGAATGACACAGTAAATCGCAACACTCACTGCCAGCAGGAAAAGCCCTATTTTGCAATCTTGAGGAAGTTTTTTCACGAGGTCCACCCGAAGCCTATTAGATTAAGAAAAGATCTGGCCTCAAGTAAACAATATAATTATAAAAAAATCTTCTCCTATTACGAGAGAGTCTTATGTACTCCATACATTACATGGCTGCTCAAATGAAACATGCGTTAATCTTATCGATCATAATGAATTAATTTTATGTATTTTGTTATAATAGCAAATAAAAATCAGATGTCAAGATAGTAGTTTACGGTTAAAATAGTTATCATTTTCTATAAATGCCCACCAATCAAGCCTTAAAGGGGTATCTTCCCGGTTATGGGTATGATTCCCCTCGATTCTTTAGATCCAAAGGTGCTATCCGGTTGAAAAGAGTATAACGTGAACCATTATCCTATTATGATTTTATGAGATAAGCACAGGGAAGGAAGTCCATGTCATGTATCATCCTAACACGGTCTTCAATCAGATGCTCAAATATTTTAAATGTGGCGAGTTTGAAAAGCTCATCAAGAAATATCAATTAGGCCACCGGGTGCACAACTTGTCGCGCTGAGCGCTTTTGGAACGTCATCTCCAGGCTCAACTGGCCCTCAAAATAAGCCTTCGGGACCTTGAGATGACCATTTGATTAAAGCCGCGGAAAATGGTTCATATGGGTATCTCCCATTTCTCTCGCTCCACCATAGCAGAGGCCAACAGGTGGATAAGTTCTTCAAATGAATCAAGGGGATCCTGAAGATAAAAAATTTCCTGGGCACGAGCAAGAGTATAGTGCTGATACAAATCTTCTTTGCCCTCTGCGCCTATCTTCTGTTGGTATTGCTGAGATTTTTATCTTTGTCTCCTTTTGACATGTATGAGATCAAGAAATCCCTGGTGGTCAGCCTTTTGGAACTGTGTTTTGCAGGATTTTGCTAACTATTGATGATCTCATTACAATTTTATTTTGACCTGATTAAGTATTTGATCCATGTTTGCAATTATTTAATTTTATTGAAAAGTAAATCATAAACTACTTAATTTCAATAATTTCGCTCAAATACCGCCAAACAATGATGGAACTTTTTAAATTCTAATCCAGACAAATTGCGCGTTTATGACCTTATCGCCGGGCGTTTCACTGTGTTGAATTCTGCCGCTCAAGATTACATCGGCCTCTGCCCATATTGTTTTGGCCTCATGATGTTCATTCTTTAATATCCCTCGGAGTGCTAACCATATCTTTTTATCCCTATAACTCCTATCGAAATTTTTCTTGACAATCATTTTTTTTAGCGCTAACAATGATTAATCATTAAAATTCCTTTGTGATCGCCATGATGAAACCTGTCAGAATTATTAAGGTGGGCAGGGATAATAAAACTGCTTCCTTATTTCATATAAAGTTTTAATTTCTTTTTTTAAGGGCCTAAAATTTAAATACGACGCCGGATACCAGATAGGAGGTTTTTCTTGCATATCATAGAGGTTAGGCTCTTCCGTGTTGATCTGCCTCTGGTTGAACCTTTCCAGCATTCGTCCTCCGGGTTCGTCAATACTCTTCAGGAGGTTGTGGCCATCGTGAGAACCGATGCGGGACTGATCGGATGCGGCGAAGTGCGGGGAAACTGTTCGTATGTCACGGGTGATGTCCCTGAGCGCGTGGTAGCTGTTGCCTCCGTTCTTGCCCCTCTACTAATAGGGGAGCCTATAGAGGATATTGCTCCCCTTCTGGATCGCATGGAACAAGCCGTAGTGGGTAACTCGGCTGCCAAGGCCCTGTTGGATATTGCTCTTCATGATGTTGCCGCCCGGGCCCTCGGGATTACTGTAGCCACTATGTTGGGGGGAAAGCGCCACAGCCGTCTGCATACAGACCACAGCGTAGCCTTTTCCCCACCGGATGAGGCGGCTGCAACGGCCCGAAATGCCGTTCGAGAAGGATACCGTATTATCAAAGTCCGTGTCGGCCTGGGTCTGAAGAGAGATGAGGCAAGGCTAACGGCTGTCCGGGAAGCTATTGATGAAGAACCTGAGGGTGGAGAGGTCATCCTGTCTGCCGACGCCAATGGTGCCTGGCAGCCCAAGGAAGCCGTGACTTATCTCCGCCGCTGGGAGAGATACCGCATGGGCTGGATCGAGCAGCCGGTAAAGGCCGATGATATCGATGGATTACGGTTCGTGCGTGAGAATGTGGCGATTCCGGTGATGGCTGATGAGTCGGCGCGGGGTCCCAGAGAGATTATGCACCTGATTGAGCGGAATGCTGTCGACATGCTTCACTTCAAACTCATCAAGGCCGGAGGACTGGCGCCTCTCCGAGCTATGATGGCCATAGCCGAGGCAGCCGGTGTGCCATACATGATCGGGCAGATGGACGAGGGGATGCTAGCCACGGCTGCTGGTGTTCATGCTGGTGCTGCCTCTCGGGCCCAATACTTCGAACTGCACGGGTACAAGCGCGTTGGAGCCCAGCCCTTCCGAGGACTGGAGGTGGAAGGTGGAGCAATGATAGTCCCACAGGGACCCGGGCTTGGTGTGGAGGTTGATGAGGCCAAGCTGAATTGTGTGCATGTAGTGCGAGAAGGCGGGTGAGGCAAAGAGCGGAAGCACTGACCTGGTCATGATGCATGTTTCGGAAACTGACTTCCATTGCCATAATAATGATAATATCATTGGCCGGGAGCTCCGACATTAAGGACGGGGGATTTTGAGGACGTAAATTTGAAAAGGAGGTATGCAAATGAGGAATCTTATTAAAGGATTAGTTGTTATGGCGGTGATAACAACCGTTTTGGCTTCAAATTCAGTGTATGCCGCCAAGAAGTATGAGGGTGAGACTATGCAGGTGTTCATTGGCATCACACCTTATGCGAGAGAGCAGGTTATGGATTACATCGCTCCGAAATTGAAGGAAAAATACGGCATTAAGCTGGCTGGTGAGACACTGGGATCTACGGCGATGTTAGAAAAAATACTTGTCATGAAGGATAACCCTCGTATAACCATTGCAGGCTGGGATGCACCTATTGGTGTAAAAGCCGCTGAAATGGGATTATGTGCAAAGATAGACGCTGATAAAATTCCCAATCTAAAGGATATGTACGATTGGACCATAATAAGAATCAATGGTGATATCAAAGTACTGACAACAAGTATTATAGGGGTCGGTTTGATTTATAACGAAGACGAATTTAAACGCAGGGGCCTTGAACCACCAACTTCATGGAATGATTTATGGAGAAAAGACCTGTCAGGTAGAGTCAGCATAACCGCACCTGAAAGCACATGGGGTCTTTCTTCATTGGTTTTCCTTGCTAAAATGGAAGGGGGAGGAGAAGACAATATCGACCCGGGGTTCGAGAAAATAAAATCCCTCATGCCCAATGTACATACGATTCACACATGGTCCTCGGAGTTAGCGAAGTTGTTGCAACTTGGTGAGGTATGGATGGGAACTACTGGAAGTAATATGGGCCCTTCTATGAGGGCAAAGGGGTTTCCCGCGAAGTGGATTGCACCAAAAGAAGGGTCTCCCATGGTGAACGGTGGCATGTCTATTGTTGCAAATGCTCCTTACCAGGATGTTGCGCACGACTTTATGAACCTATACTTCAGTCAAGAATTTGAAATCATCAGGACTCGAGAGTCAGGTATATCGTCGCCGGTTAAAACGGTATGGGATAAGCTTTCAAAAAAAGACATAGAGTCTTTGGCTATTACTGAAAAGGATTATGATAAGCTGATCCGGTTAGATTGGTCAAAGATGAATAAGGAACGGGCGGGTTGGACAGAGCGATGGCACAAGGAAATTAAGTAAGATTAACTAACATAACCTCACGCAAAACGGAGGACTTCAGTCCTTTCGCTTTGCGTGAGATTTCCTTATTCCACACTAAGGCCTCCATTAGAGACTGCAGCAGACCATTATACTAAAATGCTTTTCATTGCTCTTGGATATATTGATTACCGGTTAATATTGAGTATAAATAGCCAGTAAAAAAGCTGCCAATAATACTATTTCTTACTCAACAAACTAATAACGTTATAGATGCTTTAATGCTATGGATCCAATCTTACAATTAGAAAATGTAAATAAGGCATTTGGTCCTCAGCAAGTACTGAAAAACTTTTGCCTCTCAGTTGAAACAGGGGAATTCGTGACGTTACTCGGTCCCTCTGGATGTGGCAAAACCACCGCTCTCAATTTGATTGCGGGTTTTTTACAACCCGACTCAGGGAACATTTATTTGAGAGGAAAACAGGTAAATGATTTAGAACCCCGAAAAAGGCAACTGGGAATGGTCTTTCAGACGTGGGCTCTCTTCCCTCATATGGATGCCTATGAGAATGTCGCCTTTGGTTTAAAAATGAGAAAGAAACCAAAAGCCGAGATAGTTAAAAAAGTTAAAGAGATGCTGGAGCTTATCAGATTACCGTCAATTGCCGAGAAATATCCCTCTCAGCTTTCAGGGGGCATGAGACAGCGAGTGGCGCTTGCCCGCGCATTAGCTGTGGAACCAAGCATTCTGCTGCTGGATGAGCCACTTAGTAATCTTGACGCAGCATTAAGAAAAGAGATGCAGGTTGAATTAAAGAGGATACATGAACATCTGCGCGTGACGACAATATTCGTTACACATAATCAAGAAGAAGCCTTGGTGATGTCGGATAGAGTGGCAGTAATGAGGGATGGCAAAATAATAAGAATAGATTCACCGATTGCACTCTATAATGACCCTCGATCAAAATTTGTATGCACTTTTCTGGGAGATGCGAACATCTTTGATGGAGAAGTCACGGAGATATCAGGTAAAAAAGCAATAATCCATTCGGAAGGATTTTTCCTTACTGCTTTTTCTGACCCGCGTCTCCACGTCGGGAGGAAAATATCTCTTGCTATCAGACCTGAGAGAATCATTGTAAGAAAAGAAGCTACTACTTGTGCTGAAAATTCGCTTAAGTCGATAATCAAAGAAGTGGTTTATAAAGGAAACAGTGTGACTTACTACCTTGAAATTGCCGGTAGAGAAGTTGTTGCGCTAGAGTACCAAAAGACTTTTGACTCCGTTCCTGAAAGGGCTGAAGAAGTGTACGCCGAGTTCGAGGCAAACGCTTTTAGCTTTTTGGAAGAGGAGTAAGATTTTGATAAGCTCAGGGACTTCTATTAAACGATATAGATGGGTATTAATGCTCTTTCCAAGTATGTTTCTGTTGATCCTTTTTTTCTTGATTCCCATGTTAGTATTGCTTGGAATGAGTTTATTGAAATATGACCGTATCTCACTTTATATTTTAAAACTTTCATTTGAAAATTACTTAAAATTTTTTTCCGATCCCTACTTCTTCGGAATGGTCTTTGCATCATTAAAAGTTGGATTCTGCACTACGTTCTTTGCTCTTCTCATCGGATACCCCATAGCATATTATCTGACCAGAATTCGAGGTGGTGAAAGAACCATACTATCAGCGGCTTGTTTGCTTCCCATTTTTGTGACTATTCTGGTAACAACATTGGGTTGGTATATCATTTTTCTCCCGTTTGGGTTGTTACAAAGGCTGTTTAATCTTCTTGGACTTATTGATGGCCCCTTGCGTTGGCTCCACAGCCTTCCGGCCTTAATTGTAGTCTTAGTGCACCTCCATATTCCTTATGTGATTCTGATACTTGCGGCCAGCATACAAAATGTATCAGAGGAAAAAATAAATGCTGCCAGGATTTTAGGAGCTTCAACCATAAAAGTCATTCAGAAAGTGCTCATACCTCTTACAATGCCAGGAATTGTGTCCAGCTCTATCTTGGTGTTCGCGCTCGCCATGTCGTCCTACCTGATTCCTATCCTTATCACCGGACAATCACTAAGGCTGCTGCCAATGGCTATATTTAGTTACACTACTGAGCTTTTAAACTGGCCCTTTGCTTCTGTAATCGCGATTATTTTGCTATTTATTGTGTTCGCTGTAACATATGGATTCATCTCTCTAACTAACCGATTGACAGGCCGCGGCAAATGGGAGGTAGTGTAGATGTCCGGATGGAGAATGCTCAAAATATATGTATACATTATTGTGATAATTATGCTGTTGCCCATACTGATTACTTTCCCCGTTGCAATAACTACAACCGGTTATATGACCTTCCCGCCTGTGGGCTTCACCCTCAGTTGGTTCAAAAAATGCTTTCAGGACAAAATATTGGTGGATTCATTAATTCGGAGCTTAAATTTGGCCCTAATTTCATCCGTTGTGGCTGTGTTTATTGCCATGCTTTCGAGCTTTGCTATTGAAAGAAGTGAGTTCCCAGGGAAAAACATTGTCGAAACATTTTTCGCGGGCCCTAGGATGATCCCTCTGATAATATTTGTTCTCGCGCTGCTTATTTTCTATGAGCGATTGGGGCTGGCGGAGACATTCCTGGGTCTGATATTGTCTCATCTACTCATTTCGCTGCCTTTTGCCTTTAGAACTCTGTTAGTAAGCGTCGGTGCATTAGACAAACGATTGGAGTGGAGTGCTCAAATCTTAGGGGCAAATTCTTTTCAGACATTTATAAGAATTACTCTTCCACAAATAAAAACGGGAATGATTGCTGCTTTCATATTTACTCTAATACTCTCATTCAACAACGTGACAATGGCACTATTCTTATCTGGAGTAGGCAGGAGAACTTTGCCCGTAGAGATGTTTCAGCGATTGCATGTGGGAGGGATTACTCCCAAAATACCGGCGATTTCTGTTGCTCTCTCGATCATTGGATTGCTATTGTTTGTCATTGCCGACAAGGCAGTTGGTGTATTTAGGTACCTGGGAGGAGGCGGTGAGTAATATTTTCGATAGTGATGAGATCAAACGTCTTTACCATTTAATTCCCATGATACATGCCCCTTTTTTTAATAAGACACTCTGTGATCAGAAGATTATCTCCTCGCCTTTCACAGCGGTATATCCAGTGGCATGAGACCTTGAGAATTAAACCCCTGTATAGCTTTTTCAAGAGCAACCTATAACTCAAATAAACATAAAGGAGGAAGAAGTTGAAATCTGAAGAAAATTTGGGTTTACCCTTTCCAAAAGAGGAATACGAACATCGTCTCGCCGCAATACAGGAAGGCATGGCTTCCCGAAGCGTGCAGGTTCTTCTCCTCTTCGCCCCAACCAATCTCTTTTACCTCACCGGATACTACACAGTTGGCTATACCAACTACCAGTGCCTGTTGGTGCCTGCGGATGGGAAACCGGTGATGATAGTGCGGCTTCTGGAGCGGCCTATAGCCGAAGCCACCACCTGGGTTGATACTGTATTTACCTATGAGGATCACGAGGATCCGGCAAACGCTGTGCGGCGCGCCCTTAGGGAAACAGACTGGTCATCGCATTCTCTTGCTGCCGAGCGGACGAGTCCTTTCTTTAGTGTGCAACAATATATGCATTTAGAGAAGGTTCTGGGAAAGGAATTGGCGGATGGATCGGGCATAGTGGAATCAGTCCGGCTGATAAAATCGCCGCTGGAGTTGGAATGTTACCGTGCTGCTGCCAAATGCACGGAGGCAGGAATGCATGCTGTCCTCGCCGCTATCGCTGAGGGAAAGACCGAGAACGAGGTGGTAGCTGAATGCTATCGGGGCATGGCGGCAGCGGGAAGCGAGTTCTTCAGCAGCGGCCCTATCCTTACCTCCGGGGAAAAATCCGGCATCGCTCATACAACCTTTAAACGTCGTGTTCTGCGGCGAGGTGATGCCATTCTCATTGAGATTGGTGGCGTATGGAACCGTTACACCGCAGCCCTGATGCGAACCGCTGTCGTCGGTGAGGCTTCCGGGGAGATTCAGAGAATGTATGATGCCTGTGCAGAATCATTAGAGGCCACCCTCGCAGCCATTCGCCCCGGCGCTCGCTCTGAGGATGTCCAGGCAGCTTGCCAGGCTGTAATCGATCGAAATGGGTACGAGCCCAATTTCCGCAAGCGCGTGGGTTACAGCATCGGGGTGGGTTTTGCTCCCGGCTGGGGCGAAGGGCATATTATGGATCTCAAACACCACGACACACGTGAGCTGCGAGCGGGCATGGTGTTCCATGTGGTGCCAGCCTTGCGGAAGCACCGGGAATTCGGCGTGGGTGTGAGCGAAACGGTAGCTGTGACAGATACAGGAGCTGAAGTTATTACGAACTTTTCGCGAGAACTGTTCGTCCGAGGATAATCCCTGCGTAGAAGTGGAGTGGAAAAGATGGTGAACATACCGCGCAACCTGGTCTTTTCGGAGGAGGAATATCGACGCCGCATGAATGCTGTACAGGCGGGTATGAAGGATAGGGATTTAACCGCCCTGTTACTATTCGGCCCTGAGCATATCTTTTATTTGAGTGGCTATCAGACTTTCGGTTACTTTTCTTACCAGGCTCTCATACTCCCGGCAGAGGGTGAACCAATTCTCGTTTTGCGGTTTCTGGAATCTTTTCTTGCTCGGCACTACTCCTGGGTAAGCCAAGTGGAGTGCTGGGAAGATCATGAGGATCCAGTCGCTGTCACCGCCGGAGTTCTGAAGAAGCATAATCTGGCGAAAGGCCGAATTGGAATAGAAGACAGAGGCTTTTACATGCCCTTGGCCATCTCGCTACGCTTTAGGGAAGCCCTTCCTGAATCATATTTTGAGGATGGGGCACGTCTTGTGGAACAAGTGCGGGTGCGTAAGTCGCCCGAGGAGCTGGCTTACATGCGCAAGGCAGCCGAATATTCCTCCCTTGGTATAGCCGCTGGCGTGCGCGAGTGCAAAGTTGGGAGCACCGAAAATGATGTCGCAGCCGCCATATACGACGCTATGACAAGAGCAGGCTCCGAATACAGCCCCCATGATCCTATCGTTACCTCGGGATGGCGAAGCGGGATTCCTCATACCACCTATGAGCGACGGCGTCTGGAACCCGGCGATACTGTGCTAATAGAAGTCACCGGCAACTACCATCGATACGTCGCCCCTCTTATGCGCACGGCGGTTATAGGATCCTCGAGCCCTAAAGTCCGTGAGATGGCCTCCTTGGTCATCGAGGGCTTGGAGTCAGCCATAGCTGCCATGCGTCCCGGGATCACATCCGGAGAGGTCGATGATGTCTGCCGTGGCATCATGGAACGAGCAGGTTATTACGAGAGCTTCCGCAAACGGACCGGCTATTCCGTTGGGTTTGGCTTTCCACCAAGCTGGAATGAGGGGCACATCGTTAACCTGCGCAAGGGCGACAGAACACCCTTGGAGCCTGGCATGGTGTTTCATCTGCCTGTAGCCTTACGAGATTATGGCATATCGTGCGTGGGCCTCAGCGAAACCGTGCTGATCACCGAGAGCGGATGCGAAGTGCTAACCAGTTACCCGCGCCAGCTACTCACCGGAGGGGAGCGCGGATCATGAGAAGTCTTATTTCTTCTTATGTGGAAGCCAGGCAGGGTGAAATCCTCGATTTTCTGAGCAGCATAGTAAAGATGGAAAGCCCTAGCCGGGAGAAAAGCTGCGTGGATGCAGTTATAGATGTGTTGGAGTCCGCCTATGGCGATCTGGGTTTCACTACCTGGCGGCTTCCCCAAGATGAGTACGGAAATCATCTTGTAGCCGACTTCAGTGGTGGGGAAGGGCCGCGAGTACTCCTTGTTGGGCATGCGGACACGGTCTATCCGCTTGGTACCCTGAGCAAGATGCCCCTGAAGCGTGAGGGAGACCGTTTACTTGGCCCGGCAGTGATTGACATGAAGGGTGGCCTCACGGTGATGCTTTACGGCATCCGAGCTCTCCTTGACGTCCGGCAGTCACTCACCGGTTCTCTACGCGTGGTAGTGAACTCTGACGAGGAGCCCGGGTCACCTACTTCTCGAGATCTATGGCCGGAGCTCACACGGGAAGTGAACTGGGCAATTGTGCTTGAGCCAGCCAAGCCTGACGGAGGCATGGTATTGCGCCGCAAAGGAGTGGGTATCTTCAATCTGCACGTCCAAGGCAGGTCAGCACACGCTGGCGCCGAGCCGGAGAAGGGGGCCAGCGCTATCCGAGTCTTAGCCAAGAAAATCCTGGATCTGGAGGCTCTCGCGGATCTATCCCTCGGCACTACGGTGAACGCCGGTGTGATTCAAGGAGGCACTCATCCTTATGTTGTGCCTGAGGAAGCCAAGGCGGAAATCGACATTAGGGTGCCCACCCTTGCTGAGCAGCAAAGAGTCCTCAACGCCATGAGAGCAGTTGTAGAGCATGAGGATCTTCCAGGCACTCGAGCTTCGCTGAAGGGGCAATTCCATCGCCCTCCTATGGAACCCGCTCCCGGGATTGAGGCGCTCCAAGCGATCGTTGAGGAAGAGGGCCATGCGCTGGGCTTGCCGGTTCAATGGGTGCACACTGGTGGGGCATCGGACGGCAACAACATCTCCGCCTCTGGAGTACCTACGATAGATGGCATGGGACCTGCTGGCGGTGGAGCCCATAGCCCTGATGAGTATATGGAGATTTTTTCTATTTTCCAGAAAACTGCCCTTTTGGCGGCAGTGCTGAACCGTCTGGTGGGTAACTAGCCTTTAAAACATTAATGAATGCGCGCTGAGTTAAGGAAGAATCCGACATTCGACTTGCTCCTTAAGTGCCCGGATGGAGCTTGATACGATTAAGCAGGCTAGTCCATAGATATCGGAAAGGTTGGGCAAATGGATCTTGCGCTCAAAGGGAATGTTGCATTGGTGACGGCTGCCAGCGAGGGGTTGGGATACGCCTGCGCTTTGAGGCTTGCTGAAGCTGGATGCCTGGTTGTCATATGTGCACGAAGACGCGATGTTCTTCAGCGTGCCCAGAATGAGATCATAAGCGCTACCGGGTCAGATATACTTGCTGTGCCAGCAGACTTGGTTGAAGCTGAAGCTATCCAGGCACTCGTCGAGGCTGTCCATGCCAAATATGGAAGGATAGATATCTTGGTGGCCAATACCGGCCATATCCCATACGGGGGACTTTTTGATCTTGAGGACTCAGAATGGTACAAAGCATTCGATTTGCTTTTGATGAGCATGGTTCGTCTTGCGCGCCACGTCGTTCCTATCATGCAAAAGCAGTGTAAGGGTGACATAGTATTCATTTCTTCAGCTGTGGCCAAGGAACCCTCTCCGCACCTGCTGCTTTCCAATGTGCTTCGTGTAGGCTTGGTTGCTTTTGCAAAGAGTCTGTCTCAAAGCCTGGCGGCTGAAAATATTCGGGTTAATATAATAACCCCCGGCTACTTCGATACGGGTCGGGTTAAAATGAGAATTGACGAAATGGCAACAGCAAAGGGTATACCCCGGGAGGCCGCTGCTCGTGATATTGCCGGTGATATACCCATGGGTCGCATCGGTACTGCCGAGGAATTGGCAAATCTTGTGGCCTTTCTCACCAGCCGGCGTGCTGAATTTCTTACCGGATCTACCATTCAGATCGACGGCGGTAAATCGCATGGGATATTTTGAGTATAGCGCTGCGAGCTTGGGCGATGTTGTAGCTATTATTTTTTTCATTTGCAAATAAGTGATTATAATGATTGAGGATTATTCCTCTGCACTTTGATGTTTCAACCTTTCCGGAAAAGTCTGGATGCTCCGAAGGGAGCATTCATTGGCCAGTTAACCCACCATGATTGCATCCAGGCCATGAATGACTGAAGCTATTGGTTTAGGGAGAGCATGGCAAAGTTATATCTGTATAATGGTGGGCCCCTTCTATTCATCTTCTACTGGGCACTTTTACTTAATTAAATATTTTAAGGCAGGAGATATTTTATGCAAAACAAACGAGTTTTAACCGGTACGCACTTTATGCTTGGCAATTACGCTCTTGTCGAGGGAGCTCTTGCTGCCGGGTGTAATTACTTTGCAGGTTATCCCATAACGCCTGCAAATGAAGTTTCCGAGCGCATGTCAAAGCGTATGCCTGAGGTTGGAGGAAAGTTCATCCAGAGCGAGGATGAGCTTATGTCAATTTATTCTGTGGTAGCTTCATCCCTGTGTGGGGCGAAAGCCATGACGGCAACGGCAAGCGCAGGATTCAATTATATGAGTGAGGGAATCGGCTACGCAGTATCCATAGAAGCGCCATGTGTAATCTTGGATGTACAAAGATGCAGGGGAGAAAATTTTGCTACTCAAGCTGATGTAATGCAGATGCGCTGGGGTACCAGCGGGGACTATGAAATGATCTGCCTTGCGCCCTCCTCGGTTCAGGAGCTTTTCGACTACACGATTGAAGCATTTAACTTGGCTGAAAAGTACAGAAATCCCGTAATCATTATGTCAGAGACGACAATCGCTTTGATGCGGGAAAAACTTGTGATTCCGAAACCCGAAGACATTAGGATCTTTAACCGGATAAGACCGACTGTGCCCCCTGAGGACTTCGTCCCCTTTCGGGCGGAACAAAACGGTGTACCACCCATGCCTGATTTTGGAGAGGGATATCATATCTTGTATTCATTGAATCCCCATGATGAAAGAGGGGACATCAACTGGAATCCCGACGCATTTGAAGCAATGTACAAACGAATAGTTGGAAAAATCAGAAACAATATAGATGATATTACGAAAGTTGATAAATATTTTCTCGACGAAGCAAATATAGTATTAATAGCTTACGGAAGTGAAGTGCGTCCTTGTTTGGATGCGGTTGAGCGGGCGCGTGCCGAAGGGATTAAAGCCGGCCTGCTCAAGCTGGGTACTATATGGCCTGTGCCGGAAAAGCATATACGCAAAGCTGCCGGAGGGGCTTCCAAAGTTCTCTCCATTGAGATGAATATCGGCAAATATTCTTGCGAGATTGAAAGAGTTTGCGGTGGGTTATGCGAAGTTATAAGAGTGACAAAAAACAGGGGTATTATCCATACGGCCGCGGAGATTTACTCAGCAATAAAAAAGGTGGAGCAATGAGTCTGAAGAAAAACCCATATAGAAATTATATTCGCAAAGGCACCGTATCCAGTATTTTTTGCCCGGGATGCGGGTGTGGCCAGATTATGAATTATTTTTTAAGAGCTGCAAAAGAGATTAACCTTGATTTTGATAAAATGGTGGGAATCGGTGGTGTTGGATGTGCTGCCCGTATTCCAGTCTATATGGAAGTGGACGCATTGCATGGAATACATGGCAGGACTCTGCCATGGGCCACCGGGATAAAACTCCAAAATCCAGACCTCAAAGTTGTCATCTTTGCGGGTGACGGTGATGCTGTTTCAATTGGAGGCAATCATTTCATACAGGCTGCGCGACGAAATCTGGATGTGACCGTTATTTTGGTCAATAACCTGAACTTTGGCATGACAGGGGGACAGGTTGCACCGACAACGTTTCAAAATTTAAAAACCATGACCACCCCTTATGGAAATAGGGAAAAACCATTTGATATTGTAAAACTTGCTATTGCCGCTGGAGCCACCTTTGTTAGCCGTTGGAACACGCACCGCGCAGCTCAGACCATAAAGGCGATAAAAAAGGCCTTACAACATAAAGGGTTTTCCTTTGTGGAAATTGTCTCACAATGTTCAACGAACTTTGGAAGATATGCCCTTGGTACCGGAGATCCGATCAAGGTTCTTGAGTGGATTGAGAATCGCTCCATAACCATAGAAAAGGCAAAAAATCTCTCGCAAGAAGAACTTGTCGACAGATTTATCCTCGGCAATTTTATCGAGAAGAGCGAGCCAACTTTTGAAGGTAATTTGCTTCGTGAAATAGAAGAATGCCAATGAACCAAGATGAATTATTACGAATTCAATTTTGCGGTTTCGGCGGGCAGGGAATTATTCTTCTATCCGTTCTTTTCGGAACGGCGGCCGTAACCCGTGGGGGCATGAATGCAGTTCAAACTCAGTCCTTTGGATCGGAAGCAAGAGGTGGGGCCTGTCAATCAGAATTGATTCTTTCCACACGTGAGATTTATTCGCCGATGTCTGATGAAGTTGATATTTTAGTGGCGATGTCTCAAGAGGCTATAGAAAAATATCTAGGCAAATTAAAATCGAGAGGAACGTTAATTATAGATTCTGACCTGGTGGAATCTCCGGCTCGGGATGACATTGAGATTATTAAATTGCCCGCAACCCGCATAGCTGATGAAATAGGGCAAAAAATTGCCGCTAATATGGTTATCCTCGGATTTTTACAAGAAATGACAGATATTTTTTCTAAAGAGGATTTATTAGCAGTCATACGTGAGAACGTTTCAGGAAAGTTTATCGAGCTCGATATTAAAGCAGCAGAACAAGGAATATCATTGGCTCAAGGGCCCACAAAGGATGCCTAAAAATGAGGTTATTTGAATTTCAAGGAAAAGACATTTTTTCCGAATATAATATCCCAACGCCTCAAAGGACTTTGATAAACAAAGAAGAAGATTTAAAGGATTTGGTCTATCCGGTGATGCTCAAGGCTCAAACCTTGGTGGGCGGAAGAGGAAAAGCAGGTGGCATCAGAAAGGGTAACAATATTGATGAGGCTTCAAATATTTTAAAAGACCTATTTGCCTTAAAAATTAAAGGGAAAAGGATTAACGGGATATTGGCTGAAGAGTGCATACCAATTGATCGGGAATTATATCTTGCTATCACTATTGACAAACAAATGAATAAACCGATCATGGTGGCAAGTCCGGTCGGCGGCATAGATATTGAAGAAGTTGCAAAGGAAACACCCGAAAAAGTATTTAGAAAACATATCGACCCATTTTTGGGAATTCAGGATTTTATGATCAGAAAGATAGCAAAAAATATTAATATACAACATGTTAACATTTTTTTAGAAATTGTTAAAAATACATTCACCGTTTTTAAAAAAAAGGATTCAAATTTAGTCGAAATCAATCCGCTTGCCGTTTCTGGAGACCGATTAGTAGCCCTAGACGCTAAAATCATCCTTGATGATAAAGCCCGTTATCGTCACCCTGATTTGTTTAACAGGTTGGAGAGAGAGCAACAACAGATGGGCCTGCAAATGAGGACAAAGCCGGAAGATCTGGCTGATAAATATGGCATGACCTATATTCCATTGAGCGGCGACATCGCTGTGATTTCCGACGGCGCAGGAACAGGCATGCTGACTCTGGATATTCTTAAAGATGAAGGCGCAATGCCATCTTGCTTGTGTGAGATGGGAGGGATTACGAATTCGGAGACAATGTTTCAATGCCTAAAGATTGTGACAGCGAATCCTGATACTAAAAAAGTTCTCGTTATCTTGATAGGTGGACTCAATCGAATGGATGAAATGGCTGAAGGTATTCTTAATTTTGTTAAATCAAAAGGATTTTCCCTTCCTATGGCAATCCGTATATGCGGTACTAATGAAGAGATTGGTATAGCAATGCTCAATAAGTCCGGGATCAAAACATATGACGATCTTTATGAGACTGTGAATGCTTGCATTAAAGCGGCCGGAGTTATGAGATGAGTATTCTTATCGATCAAAACACCCGAGTGCTTGTCCAGGGTGCGACCGGCAGAACTGGCTCATTTCAGACAAAAATCATGAAGAAGTATGGCACAAATATCACAGCAGCGGTTACTCCCGGAAAAGGTGGGAGCAAATTATTCGATATTCCCGTTTATGACTTCGTTGAGGATGCAGTCAATGAGCACGATATAAATGCTGCTATTAGCTTTGTCCCAGCTAGATTTGCATATGATGCAGCAATGGAAATCATCGATACAGGTATTTCTTTTCTAGTATTGACTGCTCAAGGTGTTCCTGACCATGACGTGGTTGATTTGATAAGATATGCTAAGATTAAAGACTGCAGAATTCTGGGGCCGGACACTCCTGGCATAATTTCACCTGGCAAATGTAAGATGGGGGTGCACCCTGATCGGATGTTCACCCAAGGAAAGATCGGAGTTCTCTCAAAAAGCGGCTCGCTCTCTTATGAAATTTGTAAGACACTTACGGAAAATAGAATAGGCCAGTCCACTGTTATTGGAATTGGGGGAGGTCCCATTTGGGGATTATCACAAGTTGAAGTGTTAGAGTTGTTCCAGGAGGATGAGGAGACCGGAGCAATTGTTTTGTTGGGAGAAATCGGTGGAACCATGGAAGAAGAAGCCGCTGAATATATAAAGGAGCACGTCGATAAGCCCGTGATTTCAATGATAGTGGGCCGTTCAGCTCCTGAGGAGACCCAAATGGGCCATGTAGGCGCTATAATAGAAGCTGACAAGGGAACCGCTTGGAGTAAGATAAAAGCATTGGAAAACGCCGGATGCTATGCTGCCAGGATGCCAGTTGATGTTCTCAACATTATCAAAGAACTTGGCATAGGAGCGTGAAGTTCATGACTATTCATATTGCAGGAGAGTTTTGCAAAGGTTGTGGCTTATGCATTTATTATTGTCCGAGAGATGTTTTAGAATTTTCCACCAAAAGAACAAAAAAAGGGCATGATCTACCTGAAGTTGTACATCCTGAAAATTGTAAACAATGTATGCTTTGTGAATTGCATTGTCCTGATCTTGCTATCTATGTTGAATCAACAGAATCGACAGAATAAGAAGTGAATATATTTCAGGTCTTAGAATTAGAGAAAAATTCTTTTTCGCATAGATTGAATACCTTAATTAATTTGATCAAGAATTAAATTCATTTTCGCTAAACATAGGAAAACATTCTCGATCTCGAAGATGCTCAGTTCTATATTGAGAAAATGCAATAGAGAAAAAACTAATAGACATCTCGGAAGCCTTCCCTTTTTATGATATCCTATGAATATTACAAGAAAAAGAGAATCAATGGAGCCTGTGGTTTATTTTGTGGTTGTAATAGATGCTGATCCAAATCGATCGCATTTTGGAGCAGATGATGATTACGTAATGGAAAAATATACCATTACCCTTGATCTCATAAAAAAATATGTTAATGGTAAAGGCGCCATCTGTGTTCATACAAGCCCACGATACAGGGAACGCTTTTTTAGATCCCCGTTTATTGAATTTTGGGAAACCTGGGTTCGCGAAGGGGGGGAACTTATTCTTCATCCAGAAGAAGATACATATCCCAGGTCTGAAACCTTACCAAAAAGCGGCAGGACTTATTATAATGATACTGAGCACATGGAAGCTATAATTAAAGATAAAGTATCGTATATGCGACAGAAAAAATTACCTTTTGCAGCCTTCAGGGGAGCATTTTTTGGATTGACGGATGATATAGTCACGGTGATGAAGGAAGTGGGATTAAAGATAGATTTAAGCTGCGCTTCTGGAATTGTACGTCTGGAAAGAGCTGCTGATTGGGCGAATGCTCCAGCCAGCGGATATTATATGTCCAAGGATTCTTACCGACAATCATCTGACGGGCCCACAAAAGATGAAATCTTCGAGATTCCATTGGGATGGGATGAAAAAGATATTGATATTTCAAAAAATTATCTTTTTCATGAACGTTCAACTTATAAAAGAATGTGTAAGGTTTGGGATGCGATTGTGGATAGGAGCCGCAAAACAAGAAATCCCCAATTTGTTAACTTCCTTTGCCATACTTATTCTATGAGAAACACTAAATTACGAGAACAATGTGAAAGAATATTAGTTTATATTAGAGATCACAAAGGCATACCTGCAACAGCGAGTGAATTAAAAAATATTTATAATGAAATATTTCTCTCTTCTTGAAAACCTTAAAACATCAGTCAAACGATTATAATTAATCATTCCAATTTTAACTTGGAATTCCCCTTAGCTTGCTGCGGGGAGAGCTCATTTGTGCAAACCGGTAAAAAGAGGAAAGTAAACAAGGCATGACGATAAAAGAACAGCAAGAAGATGTTTTAGAAACTGATGTCTTAGTCATAGGTGGCGGTGGTGCTGGAATGATGGCGGCGCTGGAAGCCAATAAAAATGGCTGCAAAGTTATACTTGTCGATAAAGGAATACCAACAAGAGAATGCGCAACACTTATGGCAAAACAATTGGCCGCAACAGGACCATGGTCTTATCCACATGATTCCCCTGAGAGACACATGCAAGACACTCTGCAATCGGGCTGCTTCATTAACAATATGGAATTAGTGAATGTATTTGTAAACCAGGCTGCTCCCACGATTCTTTGTTTAGAAGAAATGGGAATGCTTTTTAAAAGAGATCAATCCGGGAAAACCTTTCTTTCCGGCGGTCAGCCTCCAGGCCACAGCTACCCAAGATCTTTATTTTATGAAGAAATTACTGGTAAAATGATCCTCGATACGCTTCGTCGAAATGCTCTTAAAAAGGGTATTATGATCTTTCCCGATATCATTGTTTCCCGGATACTGGTCGAAGATAATAAAGTTAAGGGTGTAGTATCCTGGAATGCAGCGAAAGGAAAGATCCAAATAATCATAGCAAAAGCAGTCATTTTGGCAACCGGAGGATGTGGCACGCTTTATCCGGTCACATCCAACCCGATTCAATCAACAGGTGATGGGTATATACTTGGATTTGAAGCGGGAGCAGAATTGCTGGACATGGAAATGTTCCAGTTCTATCCGATAAGTTTAGTTTATCCTGAGTTTCTTCGCGGCCTCAATATAAATATCAGAGGTAGGCTTTTAAATTCACGCATGGAAAGGTTCATGCAGAAAATTGATCCCGTGCACCTGGAAAATGTTACACGAGACAAGCTTTCCCAGGCTGTATATGGCGAAATTAAAAAGGGATTAAATACTGTTCACAACGGAGTTTACCTAGATGCTTCCGGTTTTGAGCTGGAAATATATGAAAAAAAATATCCCACAGAATATAAATATTGTTTAGAGGCAGGATTTGATCTTAAAAAAGATTTGGTTGAAGTTGCTCCCGCAGCGCATTTCATGATGGGTGGGGTAAAGATCAATAGTTGTTGCCATACCTCTGTGGATGGATTGTTTGCCACGGGTGAGGTGGCAGGTGGTCTTCACGGGGCCAACCGACTGGCCAATAATGCTTTAATGGAGATCTTTGTTTTTGGGAAAATAGCCGGACAGAATGCACGCGAATTCGCCTTAAGAGAAGAGTCCGCACCTCCTTCTCGAGGATCGATTGAGGAGGCGGAAAAAAAAATTAAGGGCCTCCTGGAGCCCAAAAAAGATTTAATCCGTGGTTTTCATCTGAAACAAATACTTCGCCATATTATGTGGAATAAGGTTGGAGTGATAAGGCAAATATCTCAGTTAAAAGAAGGTATAGAAAAACTGCAAGGTATCAATGTAATCTGCCTCAAAAAGCTGGGAGCAAGCACAACGAATAAAAAATATAATAGAGATTTTATCGAAGCTCTGGAAGCCTTATCAATGGCAAAGCTGGCTCTCATAATTGCACAATCTGCTTTAGTGCGCAAAGAAAGCCGTGGTGCACACTATCTAGAAGATTACCCCGAGCAGAACAATAAACAATATTTAAAAAACGTGATTACTACAAAAAAGGCAGACAGAGAAGCAGAATTCAAATTGATTCCTGTAGTGAGGAAAATATGAATCAAATAAAAAAGGGCGAAGTTAAGATTTTCCGTTTTGATCCTGATAAAGATCCATTCCCCTACTATGACGAATATAAAATTCAGACCGATGGGGTTATGAAAGTAATTGACCTGCTGGAACTTATTTACCAGAAGTATGATCCCAGTTTGGCCTTTCGATCCTCATGCAGGTCGGGAAAATGTGGGACCTGCTCGGTGATGGTAAACGGCAGACCCGCTTTAGCCTGCCGCACGAATGTCCCTGATGGAAGCGTTGTCATCGAACCTTTAGCTAATTATCCTGTGGTTCGAGATCTAATTTTGGACCGCAATATATACGATCAAAGAGTGAAAGAACTTTCCTCGACCACAAATATCATAGGGCAGGAAAATGAAAGTAAACCGCAAATCTTGAATCCTTCCGATTTTGAATCCTATGACAGATTATCCAGTTGCATAGAATGTCTCCTTTGCGATGCAGGATGTCCTGTTTTAGCGTTATCATTGCAAGATTATGGGGGTCCCGCACTTTTTCGCCATGATGCGTTTTTGGACTCAGACAAGCGAATCAAGCGGAGCGATATCAACTATTCTGAAACCCTTCATCTTGACTATTGCTCGACATGCAAGGCATGCTCAGCGAACTGTCCTAAAGAGATTGAAGTTTTTGACGATGCCATTCGCGCTCTCAGAACAAAAAAATCTTTTCAGGAACATGGACTCTCCCAGGTTCAAAAAAGTTATTCTCAAATCATTAAAGATTTAGGAGGTCTGTTCACCCCTCACAAGGAGCCTCTTATAGATGAACTGCCGGAGGTTATGGGGCCTGAAAAAGCAGAACGAGAAGTCATTTTTTTCCCTGGTTGCATGATGAACATGAGATTGCAGGAGGCCGGCAGGGCTATTGTGCGAATCTTGAAATCTTCAGGAGTAAAAGTATACTTTCCAAAGGACATGGTTTGTTGTGGGGGGCCGCTATTATGGACAGGGCAAGATGAGCAATTTGAAAAAGTTTTTTCCAGAAATATCAATGTATTTGAAAATATAGGAGTCTCAACCATAATTGTCGGTTGTGCCGGTTGTGGAATGACCCTAAAAAAAGATTACACGAGACTTATCAAAAGACAAAATAATAATTTCAGGTTCTTTTGTTATGATTTTACCGAATATCTTGTGCTTCTAAAATCATCTTATGGTGATGGTGGTGGAAAAGAAAATAAATTGAGAGTGACCTACCATGATCCATGCCACTTGCGACGGGGACAGGGAGTTTGGGAGGAACCAAGAAAATTAATGAATGCCATTCCAGATATTCATTTTGTGGAATTAAGAGACTCAGACCGATGCTGTGGAGGGATGCTTGCCACTGTCAACAGAAAGCTTGCCGGTTCTCTGTCTGAGAAAAAGGCAGAAAACATTATTGAAGCAAAAGTCGACTTTGTTACAACAGAATGTCCTTTTTGTAAAGAGATGATTTCAAAAGCACTGAGAAAAGAACAAAAGTCCATACCCGTATACACCATACCAGAATTGATCTGCAAGCTTTACAGGGATAATTGTTAAAGTTTTTTGGACATATTAGGCAGCAAATTGATGTGCATCAGTCCCGACCAAGACTAAGTGGTTTATTTCATAAATTGTGTTACGTATACGGGCGTTATCCTCCTAAAACTTCTTATTCCATATAATACGTTTGGGTGCCACTGGCAGAGCCGAAGGCTCGCCAGTGAAACCGGGTATTGGAAGACACGGGCAAGCCTGCGGCTTTGCCCGTGGCACCCCATTAAGGAATGTAAAAATGCAGCGCATTCCAAGTATTATTCTTGATGTCCCGAGAATAGCCGCAGGCACCCATCGCGCTGTTTTGCCTTACGAGATAGCGGCTCGTTATGTCATAGAGAAACAGCCCCGGCTTTCTCACACTCCGGAAGGCCATAAACAAATGACGCTCTATCCTCTCCTGGTTCTCGCACAGCCAACTGAGGCTCTCATACAGGTTGTTTTCACCATTTTTCAGAAAGATGTTGGAAAAGAATCTTCTGATTTTTGAATCAGGTATTGATTTTTTTATAAAATAATTTATAATATAAAATTATGGGAAAGCAATTCAAAATGCCTTCCGAAAGGGCCTATTTGCAATTACGAGAATTTTTATTGCACAGTGATATCTATCCTGGCCAAAAGGTGCCTCAAGTTGAAATAGGTGCAAAGCTCCGAATAAGCATAACGCCTTTAAGAGAAGCTCTTTTCCGGCTTTCGGCTGAAGGACTTTTAGCCCATGAAACAAATAGGGGTTTTTTTGTGCCTGAGATAAGCCTCGCTGAGGCAAAAGAACTATATGAGATAAGAGAGTTGATTGAACCGTATATGACCGAACAAACTGTGAAATCAATTACCGAACGTCAACTGACCGCACTTCTAGTAATTTTGAATGACTACAAACAAAAGGCTTCAGAGCCTTATAGTCGTGGCAGACTGCAGGTAGATAGAAGATTCCATGCGGAGATTTTGAAATTGGCAAATAACAGAAGATTAGCGCAAATAGTAAATCAAGTTTTTGATCAGCTCATCATCAGGAGAAAGTTAGAGCATCTTCCACCAGAACGCCCATATATGGCCTACCAGGAACACCTGGAAATCTATAGGGCTTTGGAAATGAAAGATTCAAAGCGGGCTGCCCAACTAATGAGGGATCATATTGAGAATGCGAAAGAAGTTGTTTTGGGCAACATAGAACGTAGACAAAAAGAATTAAGGAGCTCGCTAATTTCGATCAAAGAAGTTAGTCGGTTTGAATAACCTGTGTTGGGGGTAGTGGTGTCAGATAGCAATACTTTAGGAATGGTAGTAAATATACAGGACTATTCAGTACATGACGGATACGGGATTCGTACATTAATTTTTTTAAAAGGGTGTTCAATGCATTGTCGTTGGTGTCAAAACCCGGAAGCGTTGAATCCAAATTACGAAATCAAATATCAGAGCTCACTCTGTATTGAATGTTTTAAATGTGCTGAAATTTGTCCAGCAGATGCAATTGTCAAAGATAAAAGCAAAAGAATTGATCGGGGCAAATGTAACCTTTGTATGCGTTGTGTTGAATCATGCCCATCAAAAGCTCTTTCTCGGGTGGGAACAAAGATGTCAGTTGATGACGTTATGAAATCGATCTTAAGTTATCGAGCTTTTTATGATGCCTCTGCGAAAGGGGGCGTGACAATTTCAGGGGGTGAACCCACCTTTCAGCCGCAATTTACTCTGGCATTACTTCGAAAATGCACTGAATTTGGTATCCATACTGCAATGGAAACTTGTGGATATACGAAATACGAAGTGTTGAAATCATTAAAAGATTACTTAGATTTGTTATTGTATGACATTAAGCATATAGATGATGAACTTCATAAAAAATTTACGGGAGCCTCAAATAAACTGATACTCGAAAATCTCGAAAAGATTTCGAAAGAGCTGGATATAGAGTGCGTAATAAGAATTCCTCTTATCTGTGGGTTTAATGATAATGTGAAAGATATTGAAAAAATTTCATGTTACACGAGCTCTTTGGGTATAAAGCGATTAGATTTGTTGCCTTTCAACGATTTACCGTCCGAAAAATACAAATCTTTGGGTATTGATTGGGAATATAAACATGCAAAGAGACAATCCAGTGAGCTATTGGAAAAACTTAAAAATATCGTCGAAGGGTATGGAATAGAGGTGACAATAGGAGGTTTGTGGTAAACAACAAAGGAATTAGTTGAATGACTTATATATATAAACAAGACATCGAAATAGGAGGATAAAATGCTTTCCGAAAGAATTAAGGCTTTTAAGGAAAAACATGTACCAAAACATTTCAAAAGTGAGGGATATGTTAAAGGAGCTTTTCTCAGTATTGAAAGGAGCCGTTATTTTACCGAATCATGGAAAGAAACAGAAGGAGAGCCTCGCTCGATAAGGAAGGCTAAGGCGCTTGCTAATTATTTTAAAAAGTGCTCAATTTTCATTCGCCCCGAAGAACTCATTGTTGGATATAGTGCAGAAGACCCACATGCGCTTGTTGCAAACTTAGAAACTTTTTCACCAAAGGGGATCGAAAATTATATAAAAGGAGGTTATATAAACAAAGAAGAGGAGAGAGAATGGAGAGAATATCTTGACTACTGGAAAAAAAGAAATCTTGAAAATGCCGTGCTCTCCCAGCTGTCTGACGAAGAAAAAGCGCTAGCACAAGCTCAAAATACCTACATAGAAGTTTTACCTGGGGAATACACTTCAAGAACTCAGCCTGACCACGATTTATATCTAGAATACGGATTAAAGGGCATCCTTGCTATTCTTCAAGAAAAATTGACACGATTACAGGAAGAAAGAGAAAAGAGTGCTGGAGGTCCAGAACTCATTGATATTCATAAGAAAATCATAGATATCAATGCTATGATTATAGCCGCTGGATCGGTTATTCATTGGGCAAATCGTTATAGCCAGCTTGCACTCGAAATGGCCAGTAAAGAAAGCGATCCTGAAAGGAAGGAACAGTTAGAACTAATTTCAAAGAATTGTGCGTGGGTTCCTGCTAATCCGCCTCGTACTTTCTGGGAAGCTCTTCAAAGCCATTGGTTATTATTCATTGCTTACCATACCATTGAGCATCCATGCCATGGCACTTCATTGAGATTGGATCAGGTGTTTTGGCCTTGGTATGAAAAGGAGGTTATTATCAAAGAAACGTTGCCTAGGGAAAGAGCCTTAGAACTGATGGAAGAATTTCTCCTCCATGTTGATGAACTAGGTCGGCCTCTGCCATTACATCGACGTAAAACGCTTCAAGGGGCAAATTACTTGGCCACCTATACTATCGGAGGGGTAAAACCGGAAGACGGTACAGATGCTTGTAATGAACTAACTATGATAATACTTGATGCTCTGGATAAACTCCGAATGAATCATCCTGATTTTAAATTCAGGTGGCATCCAAATGTAAATCAACAGATTTTTTCAAGAGTTTTGGAGGTAGTTAGAAGTGGTTTAGGCCAACCTTCTATAAAGAATGACCCTGTTGTTATAGATGGCTTAATGAATCATTTTGGATTTACTTTGGAGGAAGCAAGAAGTTGGGCTGTAGTTGGTTGTATCTCCCCTGCTCCAAGCATAAATTGGGGCCGGGCAAGAAGAGATGCTTGGGGTACCGTACCGCTAAAGTTTTTGGAATTAGCTTTGAATAATGGAATTGAAGTCACTGCGCCCAGTCATTTAGTAGGAAAACAAGTATCGATTCAGACAGGGGACCCGAGAAATTTCTCAACTTTCCATGAGATGTTCGAAGCCTTTCGAAAGCAATTTGCTTATTGTATGAAAATTTCAGCCAGGGTAAAGACTATTTCAGAATATTATAATAATGAAATTTGTAAGCGCCCTTTTGCTTCCTGTCTTTTTAAGCGTTCTTTAGAATCCTGCAGGGATATTATGGACACACCTGATAAAGGGGTACCTTGGGCAAATGATCCAAGCATAGTGGATACTGTTGATTCGTTGATAGCCTTAAAAAAGCTTGTTTTTGAAGATAAGAAATATTCTATGGATGAGCTTCTAGAGGCAGTCAGGAACGATTGGGAGGGCCATGAAGCGATGCGCCAAGATTTCATTAATGCTCCAAAGTTTGGCAACAATGATGACTATGCGGATGAGGTGGCTAAACAAACGTATACAATGGTTGCTGAAGAAATGAGCAAAGTTAAGGATATTAATGGTGCTTCGCCAATGCCGTCAGGTCTGATAATTACAAGAATGTGGTTATTGGCTGATAAGATTGGGGCTATGCCTAATGGCAGAAAGTTCAAAGAACCACTAGCTGATGGCGGTATTAGTCCATTCTCAGGATATGATAAGAATGGTCCTTTGGCTGCGATTTTGTCGGCTTCTAAGATTGATGCACGAAAACAGAAAGCTAATATTTTCAATCAAAAACTTTCACCTTCATGTCTTGAGGGCAAAGCAGGTCTGCAAAAATTTCGAGATTACGTGACAGCAGCTATGAATTTGGGATTGGACATGATTCAATTTAATATCGTTGATGCGGCAACTTTGAGAAAGGCTCAAAAACATCCTGAGAAGTATCAGAATCTCGTCGTAAGGGTCTCAGGATATAATGCCAAGTTTGTTGAGATGGATAAATTCGTTCAGGATGCAGTTATCGAAAGAACTGAACATTCTCTGTCTTAATGTCTAAGATTCTTCTATTGTAGCGAAGTTAAGGCATGGAAAAAAATGAATTCTCTCTGCTGCAAGCTACGAGGAATTCTAAGTTAAATGTAAAAGTTAAGTAAAATTTCAAGACGAGATTATCGCTTATTATTATTTTTTAGGCAACAATTTTTAGAATACCAAACATTGTTGAAAAGATGTATTATGCTAACAAGGATGGAAGTCCATGAACTCCGGGATTTGCTAAAGAGCGGCCAGCTTTTTGCCTTACTTGACGTCAGGGAGCATGGGGAGTATTTTCTTGGACACATCCCGGGGGCGTCGCCTATTCCCCGCGGGGACCTGGAGTTCAAGGTATCTCGAATTGTGCCCTGGCGGGACATCACGGTGGTACTGTGCTGCGACGATGGCCGGCGCAGTGAATTGGCGGCTCGCACCATGAAGGGCATGGGATACAGCTATGTCTGCTTTCTTGTTGGCGGGTTCAAGGCCTGGAAGGAAAGCGGGCTCCCCGTGGAGGGCGGAATCAAGTCCTCGGGCAAGGAGGCCGCGGAGCAAATGGCAGTAGAGACCGGCATACCCGAGCTCACGGTGGATGAACTGCTTGAACGGCAGAGCAAGGGAGAGAGGATCTACATAATTGATACCCGAACTCCCGAGGAGTTTCAACGCGGCCACATACCGGGTGCTTTCAACGTTCCCGGCGGCCAACTACTACTGGATACCGATTTCATAACAGTGGTCAGAAACGCCACTATTGTGACGTGCTGCGCTGGCCGCACCCGTGGTGTAATGGGTGCATACATGTTGCGGCAGATGGGTCTGCCCAACGTGTATACTCTGACCAATGGCGTGCTGGCGTGGACAGCCGATGGGCTCCCCCTGGAGAAGGGTCCAGAGCAACCTACTGCCCTGTCTTCTGTTCAGCAGGCAGCGCATACCATGACAGCCTTTGAGTTGAAGTGTGCCTTAGAGAGTCCGGCACCACCCATAGTCATCGATCTGAGGTCCAAGGGTCTGTTTGCCGCTGGCCACATCCGGGGGGCCCGTTGGCTCCCTCTCGGTTTGCTGGAGCTTCGTTTGTGGGAGTTGGTCCCCGGGACCCATTTTCCCAAAGTCTTTTGCTGTGAACTAGGCCATCGTTCTCGCATGGCTTACGAGATATCTCGAGAAATGGGTCTTACCAAGGCGTTCGCGCTTTCTTGCGGCCTGGCTGCATGGAACGAGGCGGGATTTCCTTTGGAGGTCGGCTTCCAGGGGCTGGACATGGTGACGCCGGCGGACATCAACGAAATGGTCCATGCTCTGGGGCCGGAGGCAGTTCCCAGGGATGCACTCCTTAAGGCCATGAAGGAAAAAATGGATATTTTTTGGCGCATAAAGGAGCACAATTCCGATTAATCTATATACGTAAAAGAGTTGCTTAAAGCCATGCAAATTAATATCCGTTCCTCATACATCGACTTTCTTGTCTCATAAAGAGGCTTGAACTAGATGGGCTTCACGTTTTAGAAAATATTATTTGGGCCGGAAGAGACGAATCCACTCCCCACGACCGCGAGAAGATCAGCGAATCATTTATGAAATCTTTCCAAAATGAGGAACCTTTTCTGTAAAAGCATCCGGCTTTCTACTGATATCCAAGAGATATGAAAGACAGATATGCACATAAGCCACAAAGGTCGAAAGTCAGCCGGGATTGTCAATGAGCAAAAAGCTCGAATACAGGGAAATGTCGCTCTTCAGTCGACACCATTAACATGCGCCTTTATAGGTTTGGGAGGATCTCATGATCTTATTGCTTAAACAGTATCGTTTAACCATGCCCCGCTCCATCCTGTTTGGACCGGGTATTTCTGAGCAACTCGGCAAGGAGTTCCAGAGAATTGGATGCGAGAGGGTCATGCTGGTAATCGATAAGGGGATTCGGCATTTACCCGCGATAGAGGAGATCGAGAAGTCCCTTATCAACCAGAAGATCGACATCGTGGTGTTTGATGCAGTGGACACCGAACCCACCAACCTTCATGTAGATCAAGGGGCCTCAGTGTACCGCGAGCATAATCGAGAAATGCTAGTTGCCATCGGCGGCGGGAGCAGCATCGATGCCGCAAAGGGCATCGGCATCCTGGTCACACACGGGGGTGACATTGCTGATTGGGAGGGTCGAGACCGGCTGGTCAGGTCTATCCCACCGCTTATCGCCGTACCCACTACTGCAGGAACGGGAAGCGAAATTTCACGTTCGTGTGTCATTAACGACCTCCGTCGTAGCGTAAAGTTCATTACATACAGCAACTACCTTTGCCCTGAAGTGGCGGTAGAGGACCCTCTATTGACAGTTAGCATGCCTCCATCTGTAACCGCTTCTACCGGCATGGATGCCCTCACCCATGCAATCGAGGGATATATCTCCAAACGACCCCCGAATATGGGATTTGGCGTCGAATCAATCACCGAGATCACGGCTAGGGAGGCTATTCGCCTTATCTCTACTAATCTCAGAAAGGCTTGGGCGAATGGTGAAGATATCGAGGCACGCTGTAATATGATGTTAGGTTCGCTCTTGGCAGGGATTACCTTCAGCAACTCGGGTACGGCACTTGTCCACGGATTGGCACGCCCCTTAGGAGCATATTTCCACGTGCCCCATGGCCTTGCCAACGCTATTATGCTTCCGTACGGTATGGAGTTTACGATGCCTGCATGCCCGGAGAAATTTAAAGATGTAGCACTTGCTTTCGGTGAGCCCGTCCAGGGGCTTCCTGCCGAGCGTGCCGCTCGAATAGCCGTAGATTGTGTCCGGCGTCTTTGTGAAGACATTCATATTCCCGGACTCGGCGAGATTGTCAATAGGGATGAGCTGGAGAAGGTAGTCGAGACCATGGCGCGGGATGGATACGAGAGCGGAACACCAAAAGTAAACCCCCGACATCCCACCATCGAGCAAATGATAGGTCTCTATAGAAAGGCTCTATGACCGAATGGAATAAAGAGTAAGATCCACGACTATCCTCATTGAGAGTAAGCTACGCATTACTATGTTTAACAGGGAAACACCCAATAGATATGAAGAGGTAATTCTTGATCTAGCATTCAGGCGATGTGCGCTTTTTCCGAAAGCAAAGTTGTTCAACACCATTATCATTTCGTATACAAATGGGTCAACATCAATGCTTTCTTAAGAACTCCGACACCAATTTTATCTTTATTTCACCATTTGTTTACATTCAGAAGCAGCAGTAATAATGATCGAATATACTGTTATCCCCGTATGCGCTGTAGTGATGATCTCCGCATTGATTTATGGAGTGTTCGGTTTCGGCTATGCCGTGATCAGCCTTGCTCTTTTGCCTTATTTCATAAGTGTCAAAATAGCCGTTCCTATGATCGCCATTCAGTCACCCCTCTATACTGGGTACCTGCTTTTTAACCTTCGGCACCACCTGACCCTTCGATTTGTTACCCCGCTTCTTTTGGGACTCGTACTGGGACTCCCTTTGGGTGTGAATCTATTACGGATTATGAGCGAAGAAACCGTGCGAATGCTTTTGGGAGCCTTTATTCTCCTCTATTGCTTTTGGTCTACTATAGGGAGCTTTCCAACTGGACCACTGATTAGCAATAATGCCTGGGGACTGCTGGCTGGATTCCTAAGTGGCGTCGTGGGCGGAGCCATAGTGGCATCCGGGCCAATCGTTGTAGCTTACCTCACTCTTAGAGGATTACAAAAAGAAGAACTCAAAGCCACATTTCTGATCTGGGCAATGACTATGTGTTGCCTATTAGCCCCTTTTTATGCCCTTTCAGGAGTTTTGACTTACCAGGTATTCCTTTGGGGAGTTATAACAATTCCCTTTGCCGCTCTGGGAATTTTTCTAGGCATCAGGATCTTTAAAATTATGAAGGAACAAATATTTTATCGATTAATTATTATATTTTTGGTGTTCACAGGCATACGCCTGCTGATTTCTTGAGGCTAATCATTAACAAAAATATCTATGTTAACGCAAGGACTTTATTTTAAAGATCCTTTTTGAGATAGTAAAATACACGACTCAAGCGATAAGAAAATTTAAACATCTCTTTCTCGCGACTATGCGGAAGGGAAAAAGAGGATTGAACGAAGAGAGACATATTGGCGCATAAGGGGTGAGGGCCACTAAAAATTAGAGCACAAGGGTTCTAGCTGAAGATCAGCTTGATCCCCAAGGCCGCCACAATGAGCGGGATCAGCCGCATGAACAGCATGTTGGATATGCGAGTGTTGAGCCATTTTCCCGCGATTGAGCCAGCCATCAAAGAAGGGACCAATGCCAGCGAATTGATCAAGATCGGAAAATTCAGGATATTATAATACCAGTAGGTTCCGATCTTTACAAGGCCGGAGGAGAAAAAGAGAAAAACGGTGGTCGCAACAAAAGACTCTTTTGTCGGACAGTTGGGGAACAAATAAAAGGAAAAAACGATGCCGCCGGTATGAGCAAGGGCGCTGGTTATGCCCGAACCCAACCCTAAACAGACACCTTGCCAGGTTGAAGGGCGCAGACGACTTCTCAAATCGGGTCGATCAATGATGATTAACTGAACGAGGCCAAAAGCGATGGCCAGCAACCCCACTGTCGTGCGCACCGTCTCTCCGGAAATCACCGCCAATAAGTAACTGCCAAGCCATGTGCCAACCAAACAAGAT